>NZ_SMJW01000163.1 GCF_004348335.1 Actinomadura bangladeshensis
GGTCAGTGGAGGGGGAAGCCCAGTTCGCGGCCCTCTTCGCGTAGTGCGTCGCGTGCGGCCGGGTGCGCCACCCGGTCCACGATCTGCTGGGCCTGCGACACCGCGTCCCGGCCCCAGATCGTGGCCGTGCCCTGCTCGCTCACGATGAAGCTGTGCTGGAACGAGGTGACCGGCCCCGACAGCCGCGGGATGACCGTGGACACGTCCGCCTTCGGATGCCAGGACGGGAGCGCGATGACCGCCAGGCCGCCGGGGGAGTGCAGCGCGCCCACCACGAAGTCGGTCTGCCCGCCGAACCCCGAGTAGATCACCCCGCGCACCCGGTTGGCGTTGGCCTGCGCGTACAGGTCGACCTGGAGCGCCGAGTTCACCGATACGAGCCGGGGCCGCCGCGCGATCAGGCTCGGGTCGTTGGTCTTCTCGGTGCGCAGCATCCGGACGCGCTCGTTGCGGTCGGCCCAGTCGTAGAGCTCCTCGCCGCCGAACGCGAACGAGGCGGTGATCGGCGTGCCGGGGTCGAGCGCCCCGGCCTTCTCCAGCGCGAGGACGCCGTCGCTGAACATCTCCGACCAGATCCCGAGGCCGCGGCGGTCGAGCAGGGACGCGAGCACCGCGTCCGGGACGGCGCCGATGCCGAGCTGCAGCGTCCCCCGCTCGGGGACGAGCGCCGCCACCCGGCCGCCGATCTCGCGGGCGACGTCGCCCGGCGGACGCGGCACCGGGCTGGCGAGGGGCTCGTCCGACTCGATCGCGTAGTCGATCTCGTCGACCGTCATGACGGCGTCCCCGAAGGTGTGCGGCATCCGCGGGTTGAGCTGGGCGATGACGATCCCGCCGCGGGCCCGCACCGCCTCCACGGCGGCCGGCAGGATGTTGACCTCGATGCCGAGGGACACGGTGCCGTCGCGCGGCGTGGACGTCTGGACGATCACGACGTCGGGCGGCAGCGGCCCCTTCAGCAGGTTCGGGACGAGCGACAGCCGCGACGGGAAGTATCGCAGGTTCGCCTTGCCCCGCATGCCGGCGCCGACGAACGGGCTCTCCAGGTCCACGCCGTCGCGCTCCGGCAGGTCGCCCTGCGCGTTCAGCATGAACAGCCGGTACTCGGCGGCGGCCTCGTCCAGGACGGCGAGGGCCCCGCGCGGGGCGGCGAAGTTGCCGCCCGCGACCACGCGCGGCCGTCCCGGCAGGCCCGCGAGGACGGCGCCGAGGTGGGATTCGGAGATGACGCGCATCAGGCATGCCCCCGGGTGGTGGTCTCCCGGATCGACACGCGGGTGACGCCGGGTACGGTGCGGGCGAGGATGTCGGCGATCCGGCGGGCGGGCTCGTCCGCGCCGCCGCCGCTCAGTTCGACGGCGCCGTCGCGGACGGACACGTCCCAGTGCCGCCCGTCCGGCCCGTACTCGTCGATCGCGGCGAGCACGTCGTCGCGGATGCGGGCGTCGCCGCGGGCGAGGATCGCGATGAGGTCGCGGCGGCTGACGATGCCGGCGAGGCCGGAGTCCGCCACCACCGGGACGCTCTTGATCCGCGTCCGCATCATCGTGTCGGCGAGCGTCGCGACGTCCGTGGTGGGCCGCGCGGTCTCCACGTCGCGGGTCATGACCTCCTCCACCAGGCGAGGCGCGGGCGCCTCGGTCGTGGCGACCGGCCGGGCGAAGGCGCGCGGGTCCCGTTCGAACACGCCGCGCAGGAGGTCCATCTCGCTGACGATGCCGACGAGCCGCCCGGCGCCGTCCACGACGGGAAGGGCGGTGATCGCGTGCTCGTGCAGGACGCGGATCGCCTGGCGGATCGTGGCGGACGGCGGGATCGTGACGACGGGCGAGGTCATCGCCTCCCGGACCAGCATGGCCTCTTCTCCTTCCGGCGAGGACGCCGTTCACCTACCCGGGCGGGACGGTCCCGACCCTGCCCGTCCATGATCGTCCGATGTGCCGGCCGGGGCCCAGGGCCGAACGTCCCGATCCCGGGCCCCGGCCGGGCTAGACGACGGTGCTCAGCAGCAGGACGAAGACCAGCCCGCACACCGAGACGACGGTCTCCATCAGCGACCACGACTTGACAGTCTGCCCGACACCGAGCCCGAAGTACTCCTTCACCAGCCAGAAGCCCGCGTCGTTGACGTGCGAGAAGAACAGCGAGCCGGCGCCGATCGCGAGCACGAGCAGCGACGTCTCGCCGCTGTCGAGCGAGCCCGTCAGCGGGGCGAGGATGCCGGCGGCGGTGACGGTCGCGACGGTCGCCGAGCCGGTGGCCAGCCGGATCAGGACGGCGACCAGCCAGGCGAGGAACAGCACCGAGAAGCCGCTGTCCTTGACCCAGTCGGCGACCAGCTCGCCGATCCCGGTCGCGATCAGCGTCTGCTTGAAGCCGCCGCCGGCCGCCACGATCAGCAGGATCCCGGCGATGGGCGGCAGCGACTCGGTCAGCGACGCCGAGATCGACCGCCGGTTCATGCCGGCGCCGAGGCCGAACGTGAACATGCCGACGACGACCGCGATGAGCAGCGCGATCAGCGGTGTGCCGAGGTTGTCGAGGACGGTGCGGACGCCGTCGCCCTCGTCCAGGGTGATGTCGGCGATGGCCTTGCCCAGCATCAGCACCACGGGCAGCAGGACGGTGGCCAGCGTGATGGGGAAGGACGGGCGGTGCCGCAGGATCTCGTCCTCGGCGCTCTTCTCCTCCTCTTCGGCCTGGTCGATGTAGAGGTGCGGCGGCATGACGTCCACCCAGCGGGCCGCGTACCGGGCGAACACCGGGCCGGACAGCGCGATCGTCGGGATCGCGACCAGCACGCCGAAGCCGAGCGTGAGACCGAGGTCGGCCTTGAGCGCGTCGATGGCGACGAGCGGGCCGGGGTGCGGCGGGACGAGCCCGTGCATCGCCGACAGGCCGGCCAGCGCCGGGATGCCGACCGCGATGAGCGACAGCCCCGAGCGGCGCGCCACCAGGAAGATGACCGGCATCAGCAGGACGAGGCCGATCTCGAAGAACATCGGCAGCCCGATCAGCGCGCCGACGAGGGCCATCGCCCACGGGAGGAACGCGCGCCGCGACCGCCCGACGATGGTGTCGACGATCTGGTCGGCGCCGCCGGAGTCGGCCAGCAGCTTGCCGAACATCGCGCCGAGCGCGATGAGCGCGCCGACGCCGGCCGCGGTGTCGCCGAAGCCCTTGCCGAAGGCGTCGATCGTGTCGGACATGGGGAGCCCCGCGATGCCGCCGACCAGCAGCGCGCCGAGCGTGAGGCTCAGGAACGGGTGGACCTTGAAGTAGGTGATCAGTACGACGATCAGCGCGATGCCGGCGAGGGCCGCCGGCACGAGCCGCCCGCTCGACGCCGCCGGCGCCGCCGCCAGCAGGATCGGGTGCATTCGTCATCCTCCCTGGGAGCGTGGCGAAGATGATGTCTGCCCGAGTGTGACTTTATGACCTGCTCATTACAAGGGGCGGAAGCGAAAAAGCATACTTTTAAGCGAGAAGGACGGCTCTTCATGTGATGATTGGGCCATGGTGGACAACCCGCAGGCCGGGCTGCATGGCAGCGTCCTCGACCGGCTCGGCGCGCTGATCACGTCCGGTGAGCTCGGCGCCGGCGAGGTGCTGCGGATCGAGCAGCTGGAGGAGCGGTTCGGCGTGTCCCGCTCGGTGGTGCGGGAGGCGATCCGCGTCCTGGAGTCGATGGGCATGGTGACGAGCCGCCGCCGGGTCGGCGTCACCGTCGCCGAGCGGGCGCGGTGGAACGTGTTCGACCCGCAGATCATCGGCTGGCGGCTGGACGGCGCGGGCCGCGACGAGCAGCTGCGCTCCCTCGGCGAACTGCGCCGCGGGCTGGAACCGGTCGCCGCCGCGCTCGCCGCCCGCCGCGCCACGCCCGCGCAGTGCGGCGCGCTGACCGGCGCGGTCATGGAGATGGCGGTGCACGGCCGGTCGGGCGACCTGGAGTCCTACCTCACCGCCGACATCCTGTTCCACCGGACGCTGCTGGAGGCGTCCGGCAACGAGATGATGGCCGCGCTCAGCGGCGTGGTCGCCGCCGTCCTCGCGGGCCGCACCCACCACCACCTGATGCCCGCCCATCCGGAGCCGGCCGCGATCCGCTGGCACGCGGAGGTGGCGCAGGCCGTCCAGGCGGGCGACGCCGACGCCGCCGAGCGCGCCATGCGCGACATCGTCGACGAGGCCACGCGGGCGATGCTGGACGGCGGTGAGCTGAACGCCGATCGGACCAGCGGCGGTCAGAACAGCGTCGGCGGCTCCGCCGGCACCGGCTCGGGGAGCGGCTCCACCTCCGGCGCCTGAGCCCGCACCTCGTCGTGGAACCGGCGGGCCAGCGCGAGCGCGTCCGCGTTGTCCGGCGTGTGGACGAACACGGTCGGGGACCGCCCCTCGCGCACCCACTCGGCGGCCTTCTCCACCCAGAACCGCCAGCCCTCGACGGTGCGCCCGGTGTCGTCGCGCCCGAGGTACCGGACGATCGGACGGTCGGTGAGCGCGTCCGACCGGCGCGGCACGCGCGGCTTCTTCGTCCACGCGTCCCGTTCGGCGTCGCTGGTCGGCGGGCTCTGGAAGAACGCGGTGGTGTCGAACGGGACCCACTCGGCACCGGCCCGGCCGAGCACCCGCTCCAGGTCGCGCGCGCATCCCGCGTCCTCGAAGAACGCCCGGTGCCGCACCTCGACGGCGCAGCGGTGCGCGGCCGGCAGCCCGCGCAGGAACCCGGCCAGCGTCCCGACGTCCCCGGGGCCGAACGAGCCGGGGAGCTGGATCCAGAGCGCGTGCGTCCGCGACTCCAGCGGCTCCATCGCCCACAGGAACGACCGCAACTCCTCGCCGGCCCCGGTGAGCCGCCGCTCGTGCGTGACCGTCTTCGGCAGCTTCACCACGAACCGGAAGTCCGGGGCGGTCTGCTCCGCCCACGACTCCACCGCGCTCCGCGCCGGCGTCGCGTAGAAGGTGGTGTTGCCCTCCACCGCGTCGCACCAGCTCGCGTAGGCGCGCAGCCGCTCGCCCGGCGGCAGCGACGGCGGCAGGAACCGGCCCTGCCACCGCGCGTGCGCCCACATCGCGCACCCCACATGAACCCGCATGCCGCCCGACGCTACCGAACTCCCGCCGGTGCCGAGCGTCCCGTGTGCCCGGGACCTTCGGCACTACCCCGGCCCGCCGCCGCGGCCGGAGGCTGGGAGACACGCCACCACGAGCAGGGGAGATGGTCCGGGTGAGGGAGATTCTGGTCGTCCACCGCGAGAACGACGCCTTCGCCGTGCTCGTCCGCGACCACGTGATCCATGTGGACCAGCCGTACTCGGCGGGCGGGATGGACGTCGGGCCGACGCCGCTGGAGCTGTTCGTCGCGTCGCTGGCCGCCAGCGCGGCCCACTACGCGCGCCGGTACCTGTCCAGGCACGGCCTGCCCGCGACGGGGCTGGAGATCACCGCCGGCTACACGATGAGCCCGACCGTCCCGACCCGCGTGTCGCACGTCGACCTGCGGGTCCGCCCGCCCGCCCGGCTCTCGGCCGTGGAGGTCGACGGGCTGGTCGCCGCCGTCGACCGCTGCACCGTGCACAACTCGATCATCGACGCGCCGCGCATCGGCGTGCACCTGGCGAGCGAGGCCCGCGCCGCCTGACATCCGCGGGAGCCGCCGCGGGGCCGCGCCGCCGGGGGACGCGGTGGGCGGATCAGATCGAGATCCCGTGCGGGTGCCAGGCGGGGCGGATCACGACCGCCGGGGGAGCCGGACGTCGGGGAGCAGGGGAGCGGCGGAGCGGGCGCGCGCCGCCGACGCCGTGACACCGGACCCGTAGGCGACGTCCTCGGCCAGGCGCAGGGCGGCGTAGCGGACCGGCCCGATGGCGGGGCGCCGCGTCACCCACTCCAGCGCGATGGGAGCGGCCATGAGGGCCGTCGCCGCACGGGCGGCGCGGCTGCGCGGGGAGGCGGCCAGGGCGAGCAGGCCGACGGGCCACCACTCGCGGCGCAGCATCTGCCCGAGCGTGGCGGCGTCGGCGGCGGCCCCCTTGGCGACGATGGTCGCGGCGAGGTCCCAGCCCGTCGGCAGCTCCGACAGGCGCTTGGCCAGCAGTGCGGTGGCGAGGCCCGCGCAGGCGGCCGCCGGGACCGGGTGCCCGCGGGCGAGCAGTCCGAAGGCGGCGAGGTTCCACACCGAGGGACGGGCCGGTGCGAGCCTTCCGGGGTGGCGGCGGGCGAGGTCGGCGGCGGACGTGCCGTACTCGTGCCGCCGCCTCGCCCACGCCACCGGGTGCAGCCGCGGCGTGTGCGCGACCTGGGCCGCGGGCTCGTAGCGGACGTTCCACCCGCGATCGCTCAGCCGCCAGACGAAGTCGACGTCCTCGCCGAGCCGCAGTTCCTCGTCGAAGACGCATCCGTCGAGTGCCGCCACGCGCACCAGCAGCGTCGCGGTGGGCACGAACCCGAGCTTCCCGCCCGGACGCACCAGGGCCGGCCGGAGGCCGAGGTCGAGCGACGACCGGGCGGCCTCGTAGCGGGCCAGCAGCCGGGCGTCGCCGGCGCCCGGCACGATCCGGGGTGCGACGGCCGCGGCCCGCGGGTCGTCGAAGTGCGGCATGAGGACGTCCAGCCAGCCGGACGCGGGCCGGCAGTCGGAGTCCACGAACGCCACGAACGGGGTCTCCGCGAGCCGCAGCCCGGTGTTGCGCGCGGCGGCGGGCCCCCGGTTGCGGTCGTGCCGGACCAGGCGGGCACCGTGCGCGGCGGCGGCGCGGCGCAGCGGTCCCGGGTCGGGCGAGCCGTCGTCCACGACGATCACCGGGACGCCCGCCACGGAGGCCAGGCACCGCTCCAGCTCGCCGGCGCGTCCGTAGGCCGGGACCACGACCGTCACGTCGTGCGGGCCGGGGCGCGGGGCCGGGACCGGCCGGGCCATCCCGTAGTCGAGGAGCCGGCGGGCCAGTGCGCGCCCGGTGGGCGAGGGGTCGGCCAGACCTGCGTCACCCGCGCGGCGCAGCGCCGCGAGATGCGGCCGGGCGGCCTCGTGGAGCCGCACCAGCCTCCAGGGGGAGCCGCCGGTCGCCACCAGCCCGTCCGCCCAGAGGGACGTGCCCGCGTCCAGCGCTACGGGGAAGTCCGCGGGAAGCGGCCAGGAACGCCGGCGGCCGCTCATGGCCGATGCTCCGGGGACGTGAGGCCGGGCTCCAGCAGACGCCCGCGGGCGTCCACACACCCGGCCTCGACGCGCCCGGCGATGGACGCCACCATGGCCGCCACGATCTCCCGGCCCCGGTCGGCGGACGCTCCCGCCGGATCGCCGAGCACGCCGGACGGCGAAGCGGCGCGGACGCCCCGGGCGACCAGGTCGGGCATCAGCTCGCCCAGCGGGCGCGTGTTGCCGGTGACGGCGCCGAACGACCGGACCAGGTGCGGTGCCAGGTGAAGCATGACCGAGGTCTCGGTGAATCCGGCGTGGGCGTCGCCGCCGGGGACATCGCACCCGGTCCAGGCGGTGTCGTGGCCTTCGGCGCGCATCCGGCCCACAGCGGCGTCGAGGGTGGGGACGTTGCCGCCGTGGCCGTTGACGAAGACGACCCTCGCGGCCCACAGCGCCAGCGAGCGCACCGCCTCAACGAGCAGCGCGTCCAGCGCCGCGTGGCCGATCGAGACCGTGCCGGGGAAGCCGGCGTGCTCGCCGCTGGCGCCGTAGGGGATCGCGGGCGCCACCAGCGCCCGCTCTCCGGGCAGCGCATCGGCCGCGCCCTCGGCGACGGCCTGGGCGATCACGGTGTCGGTGGAGAGGGGAAGGTGCGGTCCGTGCTGCTCGGTCGAGCCGACCGGGACCAGGACCAGCGGAGCGGCCACGACGTCCGGCCAGGCCGCTCCCGCCAGCTCACGGTCTCGGGCCACGTCAGCTCGCGGGCCGGCCGGAGCCGGGTTCGCCGCCCAGCGTCAGCGCGAAACCGGGCGGAATGTACAGGTCGTCGCGGCAGAGCTCGTGGACGGAGGAGTGGCCGAGGCCGAGCACGGCGGAGTCGAGCCCGCCGCGCATGATGTCCAGCACGTTCTCCACCCCGGCCTGCCCGTTGGCGGCCAGGCCCCACAGGTAGGCGCGGCCGATCAGCACGGCGCGGGCGCCGAGCGCGAGCGCCTTGGCGACGTCGCCGCCGCGCCGGACACCGCCGTCCAGCAGGACCTCGATCTGGTCGCCCACCGCCTCGGCGATGGACGGCAGCACGCGGATGGTGGCGGGTGTCGTGTCGAGGTTGTTGCCGCCGTGGTTGGACACCGACAGCGCGGTGACGCCCGCGTCCACGGCCTTCTTGGCGTCGTCGACCCGGGTGACGCCCTTGAGCAGGAACGGCCCGCCCCACTCCTTGCGGAGCCAGGCCACGTCCTCCCAGGTGGGCGGCGGGGTCTGCATCCATTCGCCGTAGGCGCCGAAGAAGGTCGGCGCCGGGCCGTTCGGCGGCTTGAGGTTGGGCGTGGTGAGGTCGGGGATGCGCCCGGTCCTGGCGAACCGCCACAGCCAGCCGGGGTGGGGCAGGACACCGGGCGCCATCTTCACCGCGGTCTTCAGATCGATCTTCTCGGGGATGGTGGGGCTGCCCCAGTCGCGGCCGTTGGAGAACGACCAGTCGAGCGTGGCGATGAGCGCCTTCGCCCCGGCCCGCCGGGCGCGGTCCATGCGCTGGACCATGGTGTCGCGGTCCCCGCTCCAGTACATCTGGAAGAACACGTTCGGGTTGGCTTCGGCGACCTCTTCGACGGGCTTGCTCGCGAACGAGCTGAGCCCCATGACCACGCCCCGGGCGGCGGCGGCGCGGGCGACCGCGACCTCGCCGTCCGGGTGCACGGCCTGGACGCCGGTGGGGGAGATCAGCACCGGCATCGAGGTCTCCACGCCCATCACCGTGGTGGCCAGATCCCGGTCGGCGTGGTGGCCGGCGACGTGCGGCGCGAACCCCAGCTCGGCGAACGCGGCGGTGTTCCCGTCGACCGTCCGGCCGCGCTCGGACCCGGCGACCAGCGCGCCGTACACCATGTAGGGCAGCCGCTTCTTGGCCCGGCGCTGAGCCTCGGCGACGGTCTCGAACCAAGGGTTCTTCAACGGCATGGTGTCGTCTCCTAGCCAGAGATGGCGGCGGGTGGAACGCCCGGTCAGCTGAGCCGCAGGCCCGCGAGGGGGTCTTCGGCGCAGTCGCTCACCGGAGGGCGGTCCAGGTCGGGGCGGCGGGTGAGCGTCACCGGCACCGGTCCCGTCCGGCGGGGGGCGGTGCGGTGGGAGTGGTCGGCGGACGGCTTGGGGATGCCCGACCGGTCCTCGGGCCGTCCGGCGAGCAGTTTCTCGCCGTGGCCCTGGACGCATTCGGGGTCGGGTCCGTCCAAGGGCAGGCCGGTGAAGAACTTGGCCGCCATGCAGCCGCCCTTGCACGTGTCGTAGAACGCGCACGAGGTGCACGCGCCGCCGTTCTGCGGCTCCCGCAGGTCCTGGAACAGCTGCGACCCGCGCCACACCCCGGTGAACCCGCCGGCGTCGCGGACGTTCCCGGCCAGGAACTCCTCGTGGATGGCGAACGGGCAGGCGTACACGTCCCCGACCGGGTCGATCAGGCACACCACCCGTCCGGCACCGCACAGGTTCAGCCCCGGCAGCGCCTGCCCGTAGGCCGACAGGTGGAAGAAGGAGTCGCCGGTCAGCACGTCCTCGCCGTGCGCGACGAGCCAGTCGTACAGCTCCCGCTGCTGCGCCTGCGTGGGGTGCAGCTCGTCCCACACGTCGGCGCCCCGGCCGGACGGACGCAGCCGCGTCAGCCGCAGCTGCGCGCCGTAGGCGTCGGCGATCGCCTTGAACTCGTCCATCTGCGGGATGTTGTGCCGGGTGCAGACCACCGACAGCTTGAAGTTCTTCATCCCCGCGTCGGCGAGGTTGCGCATCGCGCGCACGGCGGTGTCGTAGGAGCCGGCGCCGCGGACCGCGTCGTTGACCTCGGCGGTCGCCCCGTCCAGCGAGATCTGCACGTCGACGTAGTCGTTGGCGGCCAGCCGCCGCGCCGCCTCCGGGGTGATGCGCACCCCGTTGGTGGAGAACTTCACGCCCACGTGGTGGGCGGTGGCGTAGTCCAGCAGCTCCCAGAAGTCGGGCCGGACGGTCGGCTCACCGCCGCCGATGTTGACGTAGAAGACCTGCATGGCCTCCAGTTCGTCGATGACGGCCTTGGCCTCGGCCGTGGACAGCTCGCGCGGGTCGCGCCGCCCCGAGCTGGACAGGCAGTGCGCGCAGGACAGGTTGCAGGCGTAGGTCAGTTCCCAGGTCAGGCAGATCGGCGAGTCGAGCCCGTACTCGAACAGGTCGACCAGCCGCGCCCCGGGCCGGGTCCCCCTGCTCTCCGCCGTCGAGGCATCCGCGGTCATGGCGTCCTTTCCACGAGCATGGCCGAGCGGGCGAGGGCGCCGAGCGCGGCGCCGTACCGGGGCAGGTCGGACGCGGGGACCTCGGCCCGCGTGCAGGCGTCCCGGGCGGTGGGCGCGTCCGCAAGGTTCCGCACGACGTCCAGCAGCCGGCGGTCCTTCAGGAACGACAGCTTGCGGGTGCCGAAGTGGTAGAGCAGCGCGCCGAACGGTTCGGGCCGCACCGAGACCTGCGGGTGCAGGTCCCAGGCGCGGTCGAGGTCTATCCCGGGCATGCCGGCGGTCTAGTAGACGCCGCACATGCCGTCGATCGAGACCTCCTCGATCAGCGATTCGGCGAGTTCGGCTTCCGCGGACTCGTCCCGCGTGCCGTCCTCGATCTGGTCGGTGGGAGCGGTGGTGTCCAAGACGTCCTCCTCAGGGCAGGGCCGGCGGCCTTGGCACGGATACTAAGTGCATCGAGTGCCAAAAGGAAGGGCGGCTAGGGCGCGGTGGCGGCCACGCCGTCCAGGACCGGGGCCAGACCGGCCGCCACATGCCGGATCGCCTCGTCCAGGAGGTCGGACAGCGCCGTCTCGTCCTCGCCCGCCAGCCACTGCTCGTAGGCCGAGACGGCGGCGGCCAGGGTGACGTGCCCGGCGAGCCGGGGGACCATCGCCGACGCGGGCAGGCCGGTGCGCGCGGCCACGAACTCCGTGACGACCGCCCGCCAGGACGCGTAGCGCAGCGTCGCGTCGGCCTGCAGGGTCGGCACCCCGAGGATGTACTGCATGCGCTGCCGGTGCCAGGGCACCTCCCGCGGATCGAACCGGTTGAACTCCACGACGGCCCGGCGCACCGCGTCCATCACCGGCACGTCCGGACCGGCCTCGGCGAACAGGTCGCGCAGCCACCGCAGCCGGCCGTCGAAGTCGCCCCAGACGATGCCGTTCTTGGACGCGAAGTACCGGAAGAACGTCCGCCGCCCGATCCCGGCCGCCGCCGCGATGTCGTCGACCGTGGTCTCGTCGAACCCCTTGCGCGCGAACAACTCGAAGGCCAGCCGCTCCAGGGCGGCCGGCGTGGTGACCCGCGGCCTGCCCATGGCGCGCCGTCCGGCGGCCTTCCCGCCTCCCGAGCTCACCCGACCAGCTTCCCACGCCCCCGGGCCGCGCGGGGGGTCAGCAGCTGCGGATGACCGAGACGACGACCCCGAGGACGGCGGCCTCGTCGCCGTCGATGACGTCGTAGGCGGGGTTGCGCGGTTCGAGCCGGACGTGGCCGTCGCGGCGCCGGTACACCTTCACCGTGGCCTCGCCGTCGATCATGGCGGCGACGATCTGGCCGGAGTGCGCCTCCTGCTGCTGGCGGACCACGACGATGTCGCCGTCGCAGATCGCGGCGTCGATCATCGAGTCGCCGCGCACCCGCAGCCCGAAGACGGTGCCGCGCCCGGTGATCTCGCGGGGCAGCGCCAGCGTGTCGTCGACGTGCTCCTCGGCCGTGATGGGGGTGCCGGCGGCGATGTGCCCCACCACGGGCACGGCCACCGGGCCGTCGGATGCCTCCCGCGCCGGCTGCTCCCGCAGGAACATGCGCGTGTCGATCGGCCGCGACACCGCGGTGCCGCGCCGCAGGAACCCCTTGTCCTCCAGGCTCGCCAGGTGCCGCGACACCGACGACGATGACCGCAGCCCGACGGCGTCCCCGATCTGGCGCGTGCTCGGCGCGTAGCCGTACCTGACCACCCAGTCCCGGATCATGGCCAGGATCCGCTGCTGGCGCGGGGGCAGGGCGGAGGCGTCCAGGTCCCCGAACGGATCAAGATCACTGTAAGCGGTCACGCACGGAAGTGTAGAGGTGGCGGCGGTGCTCCGACGTGATCTCGGGGGCACGGCGGAATCGGCTACGGTCGGGGTCACTGGGTAGAACGACGAGACGGGGAGCCCACATGGCACGGCAGGTCCGCATCATCAAGACCGACGACCTCGACGGCGGCGAGGCCGACGAGACGGTCTCGTTCGCCATCGACGGCAGGACGTACGAGATCGACCTCAGCGAGGACAACGCCCGGAAGCTGCGCGGCATGCTGCACGGCTACATGGAGAGCGGCCGCCGGCTGAAGGCCGCCCGGGGCGGCCGGCCCGCGGCTCGCGGCGCCGGCGCCCGCGAGCGCAGCGCCGAGATCCGCCAGTGGGCGAAGGACAACGGCATCAAGATCAACGACCGCGGCCGCATCCCCGCCACGGTGATCGAGCAGTACGAGGCCGCCCGCTGAACTGACCCGGGCGGCATCTGCCCCGAGGACCGCGACCTCATCGTCCTTCGCTCGTCGACGGCGCATCACAGCGCTGGGGCCGCGCGTGTGGGTCAGGCGAGGCTCATGAAGAGCTTCTCCAGTTGGGCGCGGTCCAGTTGGGCCTGCTCGGGGTCGGTGCCCTCTCGGACGCACTGCTCCAGGCCCGTGGCGATAATTTTGAAGCCGGCGCGGTCCAGTGCCCGGGAGACCGCGGCGAGCTGGGCGATCACGTCCTTGCAGTCCCGCTCGTTCTCGATCATCTGGATGACGCCGCCGAGCTGCCCCTGCGCGCGCCGCAGGCGCACGAGGACGTCGGCCAGCGAGTCCGCCTCGAATTTCACGTCGTTCCCCCTTCTATACCCATCAGGGTATAAGGCGCTCGCCCGTTCGCGTCTTCCCGCCGCGGGCTCGTTCCGCGTCCCCTGGCGGTCGTGTATACCCCCAGGGGTATTTGCGCGTCGCCTTCCTCTTCGCCTACTGTGCATCGCATATACCCCTAGGGGTATGCACGAGCCGGCGGCCGGCGGCCCCGCCGCGGATCCGCCCCGTGCACGGGGTGCGCGAGAGCGCCGCCCGACGAGTGGAGAGAGGCATTCCAGTGATCGAGATCGTTCCGATCGACACCCCGGCGCTGGGGGATCGCAGCTACTTCGTCACCGACGGCGAGGTCGCGTTCGTGATCGACCCGCAGCGCGACATCGACCGGGTGCTCGCCCTGGCCGAGGAGCGGGACGTGGTGATCCTCGACGTCTTCGAGACCCACATCCACAACGACTATGTGACCGGCGGCCTGGCGCTGGCCCGCGCGACGGGCGCCGCCTACCACGTCAACGCGGCCGATCCGGTGGCCTTCGAGCACGACGCGGTGGCCGACGGCGACGTGATCGAGGTCGGCGCGCGGATGCGCGTGCGGGCCCTGGCGACTCCGGGCCACACGTTCACGCACCTGGCCTACGTCCTCGACGTCCCGGGCCGGGCGCCCGCCGTGTTCACCGGCGGCTCGCTGCTGTACGGGTCCACCGGACGGCCGGACCTGCTCGGGCCGGACCACACCCACGACCTGGTGACCGCCCAGTACGGGTCGGCGCGGCGGCTGGCGCGCGAGCTCCCCGACGACGCCGAGATCTTCCCCACCCACGGGTTCGGCAGCTTCTGCTCGGCCACCCAGTCGGAGGCCGAGGCGTCGACGCTCGGGCAGGAGAAGCGCACCAACCCGGCCCTCGTCCTGGACGAGGAGGAGTACGTCGAGACCCTGCTGGACGGGCTGGACGCCTGGCCGGCCTACTACGCCCACATGGAGCCGGCCAACACGGCGGGGCCGCAGGCGCCGGACCTGTCGGAACCGCGCCGCGCGGACGCCGCCGAGCTGCGCCGCCGCATCGGGGCGGGGGAGTGGGTCGTCGACCTGCGGACCCGTACGGCGTTCGCGGCCGGGCACATGGCGGGCACGCTCAACTTCGGGCTGGACGGCAGTTTCGCGACCTACCTCGGCTGGCTCGTCCCGTGGGGCACGCCGCTGACGCTGCTGGGGGAGACGTCCGAGGACGTGGCGGCCGCCCAGCGCGAACTCGTCCGCATCGGCATCGACCGCCCGGCCGCGTCGGCCACCGGCGGCCCGGAGCGCTGGGCGGGCGAGGAGGACCCCGCCTCCTTCCCGCGAGCGTCGTTCGAGGAACTCGCCGCCGTCCGGCACCACCGCCCGGTCGTCGTTCTGGACGTGCGCCGGGCCCTGGAGTGGGACGCCTCGCACATCGACGGCGCCGTGCACATTCCGCTGCAGGACCTGCCGCGGCGCCTGGACGAGGTGCCGGGCGGCGAGGTGTGGGTGCACTGCGCGGGCGGCTACCGCGCCGCCATCGCCGCCTCGCTGCTGGCCGCCGCCGGACGCCGCGTGGTCGCCATCGACGACGACTACGCCGCCGGCGTCCGCGCCGGCCTGCCGGTCGCCGCTGCCGCCGCCTGACCTCGCGACCACCGCCGGTCCCCGGTTCCGGACCCGGCCCGCACCGGGCCCGGGACCGGCCCTCCAACCCTCTTCGGCACCCCGGCAGGCGGGGCGGCGCTCGGCGCCGTCGCCGTGGCGGTGAGCGCCGCGCTTCTGAGGCACGGCACCAAGCGGCACGGGCTGCCCGCTGCCCGGAGCGCGGCACGTGCGACCCCGCCCGTGCGCCGGTGATCGACCGCACTCAACGGGAGAGACTGTTCCCGACGCTCACCGACGTGGCCGCTCTCCGGCCCCGAACCAGGAGGAGGAAGCCGTGGACAGCGCAGGGTGGGACCGCCGGTATGCCGGCAGCGAACTGGTCTGGTCGGCCGGGCCGAACCGGTGGGTCGAGGAGGTCGCCGCGGACCTTCCGGCGGGCCGCGCCCTCGACCTGGCCGCGGGCGAGGGACGCAACGCGCTGTGGCTCGCCGAGCGCGGCTGGACGGTCACCGCGGTCGACTTCTCCGCCGTCGGGCTCGCCCGCGCCCGGTCGCTCGCCGCGCGGCGGCTCGGCGACCACACCGACCGGCTCCGGCTGGTCGAGGCCGACCTGCGGGAGTACGCCCCGGCACGCCGCGCCTACGACCTGGTGATCGTCGCCTATCTGCAGGTCGGGGAGGAGGTGCGGCGCCCCGCCCTGCGTGCCGCCGCCGACGCGGTGGCTCCCGGCGGGCTGCTGCTCGTCGTGGGCCACGACAGCGACAACCTGGCGCACGGTGTCGGCGGCCCGCAGGACCCCGCCGTGCTGTACACCGCGCAGGACGCGGCGGCCGACATCGAAGGCGGCGGCCTCGGCATCCTGCGGTCGGAGACCAGGACGCGCGAGGTCGCCACCGATGAGGGGCCGCGCACGGCCATCGACGCGTTCCTGCTCGCGCGCCGTCAGTGACCCGCGTCCTCGAAGCGATCGCCCCGGCCTGCGCATGCACGAACGCAACGCCGTGTATGCGCGGGCCGGGGCGAGCCGAGTGGGGACGTGATCGTCCGGGCCGTCCCGTCTCCCGGCGCTAGCGGAACAGGAGCCGGTTCATGACGTCCTCGATCGTGCCGCGAGGATCGTCGGCGGGGTCAGCCGTCCGCCAGCCGATGACGCGGTCGGGCCGGACGATGACGGCACCGCGAGCCCCGATCCCGTAGACCTCGGTGAAACGCTCCTCCTTGTCGACGAGCGGGCCGGTGGCGGCAACGGTGTGGGCCTTCAGCGGGATTTCCTGGGACGCGGCCACCGAGGCGGCGGCGTCGCACCACGCCTGGCCGTCCGGTCCGGCGAGCAGGACGAAACCCTCACCGAAGAGGTCGAGGGTGGAGATCGGTGCACCGTCCTGTTCGAGCGCGAGGTGCGGTGCCCGGGTGCCGGCCCGGCCGGTGGGGGTCCGCGGGTCCTCCAGAGGCGGCTCCTCCGTCGCCGCGGAAGAGCCGGCGGCCTCGCCCGTCCCGTAGACGAAGCCCAGCTCGATGGACGCGTCATCGAGCGGATCCATCAGGTCGTTCTTGGGGAGGGAGGAGTCCACCCGGAGGACGTAGCGCGTGTACGCCTGCTCGACGGTGAGACGGCTGATCGGCCTGCGTTCCGCGTCATAGGTGTCCAGGAGCCGGGGTCCCGCCGCGCCGCTGTGCACCATGGCGAGTTTCCAGACGAGGTTGTGCGCGTCGGCGATCCCGGTGTTGCCGCCGAACCCGCCGGTCGGCGGCATGACGTGCGCGGCGTCCCCGGCGAGGAAGACGCGCCCGTCCCGGAAGCGCGCGGCGGCCGCGGCGGCCGCGCTCCACCTCTGCACGTTGTCGATCTCGACGGGGAAGTCGGGCGCGGCGCCGAGCGCCGTGCGCACGAGGTCCGCGCACCGGGCGGTGCTGATGCCCTCCCCGACGTTGCTGTCGCGGGATCCGTCCGGGGCGATGGTCGCGAAGACGGCGAGGAACCCGGAATCGGCGGTGATCGAGAACCGGAAGAACCCCAGCAGCTCGGGATGGTTGACGTACACCACGCTGAGGTTGCGGTCGCCGAGCATCTCCCGGACGTCGGCCTTGAAGTAGATGGTGACGCAGTCGGCGAAGCCGCCGCGTCCGGCCATGTCGATGCCCAGCCGCTTCCGGACGTCGCTGTGCGCGCCGTCGGCCGCGATGAGGTACTCCGAGCGAACGGTCTCCTCCGCATCGCGGTCACGTGACCGTATGACGGACGTGACGCCGGTGTCGTCCTGTTCGAAGCCGACGAGTTCGGTCCCGAACCGGTGCTCGGCGCCGAGTTCCCGCGCGCGGTCGCGCAGCAGGGGCTCCAGGCCGATCTGGGTGATGAACAGCCGCGAGGTCGGGCTGAGCCCCTCGACCCCGTCGTTGTAGGACCGGTAGAAGTACTGCAGTTCCCTGCCGCCCAGGCTCTCGACGGCGATGATCGCGCCGTTCTGGACGAACTCCCGCTCGGCGGCGGCGTCGATGGCCTCCTGCACGCCGACGCTGCGGAACACCTCCATCGTTCCCTGGTGGAACGAGGCCGCCCTGGGGTGGATCGCGGTACCCCGGTGCTGCTCGACCAGCATGTGCGGGACTCCGCGCGCCGCCAACTGGAGCGAGGCGGTCAGCCCGACAAGGCTGCCTCCCGCGATGAGGACCGGAACCTCGTGATCGGCCATCGGATGCCATCCCTCCCGTCGCCGCGTGGGCGGGAGCCCGTTCCGAGCCCCGCCCTCACGCTGAGAGCAGACGTCATCACTCGGCCGGTCGCGCGACGCTCAAATCGTACACCTGTCCGTACAGCGGACAAGAGGCAAAATGCAAACCATCCGGACCGGGAGAAGGGGCGAAGGCCGGGCGTCGCGGCCCGGCCTTCGGATCAGCCGCCGAAAGCGGCGGCGACATCCCCGTCGAGCAGCGGATTCACGCAGGTCGGTGGGACGGCCGCGACCCGTTGCGCCCATCCGCGCACCACGACCGGCACGAGCGCGCGGACCGGTCACGGCTTTCGCAGGACGCCGCCGTACTCGCAGACGTCTCGTCCCATCCTGGAGGCGCCGGCGAACTGGGCCAGTTCGCCGGGGACGGGCGGCAGGGGCGGCTGGTCAGGATCGGGTCGCCACTGCAGCAGGTTGACCAGCCCGGGCTCGACCGGCTCCAGCCCGTCCAGCAGGAGCGCGCCGACCTCCTCGCGGGTGCGGTTCCGCCAGGGGATGCCGGCGCCGTTCATACGTGCGTCGAGTTCGGCGGCACGGTCGGGATCGGAGCAGACGACCTGCGAGAACGCCAGGTGGCTGCCGGACACGGCCCGGTCCATGACGGTGTGCAGGATGCCACGCGGATCGTCGGCGTCGGTCAGGTGGTGCCCGACCGACAGGAACAGCACCGCCAGCGGCTCGTCGAAATTGATCAGCCGCTTGACCTCGGAGTGGTTGAGGACGGCGTCCAGATCGCGGAAGTCGGCGTTGATGACAACGGTCGAGCCGTCCCCGGCCAGAAGCGCGCGGCCGTACGCGAGCACGATCGGGTCGATGTCGACATAGACGACACGGGCGTCAGGCGCGAACTGCTGGGCAACCTGGTGGACGTTGTTGTCGGTGGGCAGCCCGCACCCCATGTCCAGGAACTGGCGGATCCCGGCCTCCGTGGCCAGATACCGCACCGCCCGGTACAAGAACAGCCGGTTCTGCCGGCTGATGTCGATCGACTCGGGAAAGGCGGGCGCGGTCTTCAATGCGAAGTCGCGGTCGACCTGGTAGTTGTCCTTGCCGCCGAGTGCCCATCCGTACACCCGGGCCGACGCAGGTATGTCATCACGAATCTCGATCGGCGATTCACGCTCTTCGGCGGCCACCATGCGCTCCGATCCCGTAGTCACTTGCCCGACGAGCCAACGGTAACCGCCACCCCCACCCCACACCCGATCT
>NZ_SMJW01000164.1 GCF_004348335.1 Actinomadura bangladeshensis
AGAGACAGCCCCCTGGACACCCACCTGGCCCACCAAACCCGCCAAGCCAACTAACGAAGCGGCATAGGCGCCTATTGATGGACAGCGAGTGCTTGCGGTGAGAGCATTGAAGTGCCGGAGAGTAAGGGGGCACTGGCGTTTGCCAAGTCAGAGAGCAAGACTATAGGCAGCGCTTTCGCTGCGATACTCGGCGGACCGATTCCTGGTCAAGTTCATCATGCTGTGGAAGTTCACCGGAGTGGGGCGCGGGAGGATCGATGAGAGGACGCATCGCAAGTCAGAGCAGGGGCATTTCTGCCTTCATCCTTCTCGGGGTGGCCGTCACTGCCCATGTACTGTTATTTCCCCTAGGTCTTCCCTCTGATGCGCCCGTGATCCTCGCCTATTCGGCGGCTTGTGGCCTGCTCCTTGCCCCCTTCTACTTCATGGGTAGTCGCGCAGGCTGCATGTTCGTACCACTCAGCCAGCAGATCTACCGGCACCAAGAACAGTACGGTCGGCCACCGGACGAGCAGGACCCGATGATCGCGCAGACGAAACGGCTGGGCATCTGGATGCTGCTCCCGCGCGTTCTGCGTCTTGTACTGCTCGGAGGTACCGCCTATGTGGGCTACCGCGTCGGCTGGGAACTCGACTTCGAGTCGCAGCACTTCCTTCTCGTCGTGATCTGGGCGGCGGGAGTGTTCGCTTCACGCGGCGGATTCAACCGGAAGTCGCACATCCCCAGACGCAATGCGCTCATGCTGGCAGCGACGGTATCGGCGATCGCCATACTCATGCCCGCCCCGTTGGCGCTGTTCATGACGACTACGCTCATCATCGACGGCCTGGTAGGTTGCGTCAGCCTCGGGATCTTCCAGAACCCGTCAATGTACTCCCAGCAGACAATGGAGAGTATCGGCGTGATGCGCTATCTCCGCTCAGTCCCGCAGGACCGGCTGCAGGAGTGACCGGGGGTGCGCAATCTGATCCGCCGTCGGCCGCTGTCCCCCGACGAACTGCGGCGCCATGCCGAACTCGCACTCGAGCGAGGGGATCGTGCGGGCGCCTTGGCGGCACTGGAAACTGCGGTGCGGGCCGCCCCCGAAGATTCCACGAACCATCTCCGCCTCGGCCGCCTGCTGCTGTCATTCGGCAGTCCCGAGGCGGCACGCCAAGCCTTCAGCGCGGCGACCGTGCTGCAACCGACGTGCGCCGAGGCCAAACGAGCCCTCGCGGACATACCGCCACGCCCCGAGCAGCCGATCGAGTTCGAGGTGGGCGACGTCATCCATGCCGGCACCCACCGGTACCACGTGACCGGCGTCCGCGTCGGCGGGTTCTCCGTCGTGTACCTGGCCGACCTCGAGGAGGCGGGAAACCGCAGCAAAGTGGCGCTGAAGACGTTCCGCGGGCAGACAGGTTGGAACCGGCACGACCGGGAGCGCCTGTCCCATGAGGCGACGGCCTGGCTCAGGCTCCCGCCACACCCCAACGTCACCACCGCCCTCATGTTCGAGATGATCGACGACGTCCCCTACCTCCTACTGGAGCAGGCGGCTGACGGTGATTTGGCGTCCCTGCTGGCGCAAGGCGCGCTCGCTCCCGCCACATGCATCGATTACGGCGCACAAATTTGCGACGCCATGACCTTTCTTTCCCGTCACGGCGTCCGCGCACACGGAGACCTCACTCCCGCCAACTGCCTCATCCGCGACGAAGACCAGATCATGCTCACCGACTTCGGCGCTGCGGCGGCGGTCCGCGAGGCCGAGGTGCTCCGCGGCGAGTTGGGTACGTTGAACCCCGCAACCGCTCGTCGCTACGTCACCCGCCCGGCGACCGCGCACTATCTACCGCCGGAATGGCGGGATTCCGGGCGCCGGACCATGCGCGGTGACCTCTACTCGTTCGGCGTCCTACTGTTCGTGATGCTCGGCGGTCGTCCCGAAGACGCCGCCAGAGCCACACGCAACGACAAGGCCGCGCCGACCGCGCTGCCGGCAAGGCTCGCCGACCTGATCCGCCGCTGTACCGAGCCGTCGCCGCGCCGCCGCCCGTCGTCCTTCCGCGCGGTTCGCGGCGAACTCGCCGCGATCCGCCGCGATTTCCCGAAGTCCCGCCCGACCCGCAACGCCGCCCCGCGGCGGCCGAATCCTCCAGACCTGCCTGAGGGAATCAAGCCGGCATCCCGCGAAGCCCGAGCAGCGCTTCTGAAGCTGCGGGCCACCTCGCTCTTGTGGCTCGGCCGCTATCGCAGGTGCTACAGGATGCTCAATGCGGCCCTACGACTGGACGGCAGCGACGCCGGGACATGGTCGCTCAAGGCGATCCTGCTTTCGACCCTCGGCGATCGTCAAGGCGCCTTGGAAGCAGCTGAGAAGGCGTCTGCGCTGGCCGCCGGGGACCCGCAGGCTGAACTCGCGGTGGCGGCCGCATTCTTCGCAGCCGGGGACCGCGCACGCGCGTCGGACGTCCTGGCATCCGCGATGGCGTCACCCGACCATGCCCACTCAGCAGCCGCGCTGGCGTGTGTGGCCGCGGCGGACGCCGGACGTTGGAACGAGTGCTTAACCTGGGTGGACCGTGCACTGGCCCGGGATCGCAATTACCGGTTGCTCACCCTCAAGGCGCTCGCGCAATACTTCCACGGAGACCGCGACGCGGCTCTCGGCACCGCTGCGGAGGTCATTCGGCATCGCCCGCTCATCCGCCTCGCCTGGGTTGTCCGCTGTCTGGTCCACCTCGCGCGGCATGACATTCAGGAGGCGGAAGTGAGCTATGCGCGCGTCCGGGACCTGTCACCCGTCCTCAGCGCGTCGACCTGGGCGCTGCGCGGGCGTTTCGCAGCGGAGCACCACCGTTACGACGAGGCGGGACGGTCAGTCCTCGAGGCGCGGGCCACCCTGACGGAGGCGGAATCCGTGGACCGGCACGTCGCCGGGGCGGTTCTCGCGGATGGAGCCTGGGCCGAGCACGCACTGGAGCAGTCCCGCAACGTCGCCGACCTGGCCGCACGTGCCCTGAGTCTGGCCCGCTCGGGGCCGCCCGCGCACTACCGCTCCCTCGCACTGATCGCCGAGGCAAGCGAACTGGACCCGACGTCCAAGCACATCACGGACTGCATCTGGCTGCTGATCCATACGCTGGGCGGTCTGTCCAAGGCGACCGACCTTGCCCGCACCCACTACTCCGGTCCGGAACTTGACCGAATCGTCCAAGTTCTCACTGATCGTGTGTGGACTGCTCAGTCCGCGAGCGCCACGTAAAGGGGCGTGCCGAGGAGGACCTTCCGGTTCCCGTCCCTTGAGACACCCTCCAGAAGACGGCGCGCAACGAACTCCACCTCCTGGACCACTCCGGGCAGGACATCGACCGCGGTCTCCAGAGCGTCCAACTCCCAAGCGCTACCGGCGCTCTCACTACCTCGCAGCAGTCGTATGGCCAAGGCGTCGCTCGGCGACGCAGGGTCAGCGCTCCGCAGGGCATCGAGCATGGCGGGGGCGTTGGAGCCGGACCGGCGGCTCTCCATGCCGGAAGGCTCCCCGACGACGTTGCCGCTCGACCCGCCCAGTCCGAGCACCCGGTCCCCCGACTCTCCCGCGAAGAAGACCACGGCGCCGTCAACCGCTCCGAGCGTCCCCCACCTCATCGGCAGGCGTCCCGCGACGTACTGTGCAGGCTCCTGAATCGACCCGACCGCGTTCTCACGGTCGAGATGGCCGAGGACCAATCGCAATTTCGAGTAGAACGTCTCGGGGGCGGCCTCAAACGATATGCTCCCCTTAACGAGCTTCAAGTCGACCTCCAGCTGACCCGCCAGCTTACGCCGCTCCCGCATCGTGATCTGGGCATAGAGCGCTTCGACCTTCTCCGGCGAAAAGTAGAGAAAGTGCTTCGGCCAGCCAGTCGTCCCGAACACCCCGGGGCACCCCTCTCATCGTCGGTCTCAGCGAGAGAGTACCGATCGGGGCAGGCCGACAACAGCGAATGACGGCAACGGGCGGATTCACGTAGGCGGCGCGTTGATACAACTTTCCAGCTCCACGTGGACCACCACATGCAGGCATACACATGGCATGGGATCGTGCTCGTGCATGGCGCGAAGCACGCACGGCGGCTCACGACGCGACGAGGATGACGCGGTCGCCGTCCGGGAGGTAGAGCAGCGCCATCGTCCTGAGCCGGCGCGGGACGGCGCGGTCAGGCGCCCTCGGCCGGGACGGGCCGCACGGACGCGGTGGGCGGGGTGAAGGTGCAGGGGAGGCGTTTGTAGCCGTTGATGAAGCCGGACATCAGGCGGTCGGGCTCGCCGGCGGTGATGTCGGGCAGGCGCGTGAACAGTTCGCGGAACATCACGGTGATCTCGCGCCGGGCCAGGTTGGCGCCCAGGCAGAAGTGCGGCCCGGGGCCGCCGAAGCCGACGTGCGGGTTCGGTGAGCGGAGGATGTCGAAGCGGTCCGGGTCGGTGAAGACCGCTTCGTCCCGGTTCGCGGACCAGTAGAACAGCGTCACCCGGTCGCCCTTGCGGAAGGTGTGGCCGTTCATCTCGTAGTCGCGCGTGACGTTGCGGCGCATGAAGATGACCGGGCTGCTGTAGCGGACGATCTCCTCGATGGCCCCGGCGATGCGTCCGTCGAAGTCCTCCAGGAGGAGTTCGCGCTGGTCGGGGTGCTCGGTGAACAGTTTCAGGCCGTGCGCGATCGCGTTGCGCGTGGTCTCGTTCCCGGCGACGACCAGGAGCAGGAAGAACGCGGCGAACTCGCGGGGGCTGAGCCGTTCGCCGTCGACGTTGGCGTTCACCAGGGCCGAGGTCAGGTCGTCGGTGGGTGCGCCCTTGCGCTCCCGTCCGAGCTTGAAGGCGAGGCGGTGCAGCCGCCAGCCCGCCGACGCGATCGTGCCCAGCATCCGGATCGTGGCGAGCCGGCCCAGCTTCGCGGTGCCGCCGCTGCCGTACTCGACGGTGGCGCCCACGTACTCGGGGTCGCTGTAGCCGACGATGATGTTCGTCCACTCCACCACCCGGCGGTGGTGCTGGACGGGGATGCCGAGCATGTCGCAGATGACCTCGACCGGCAGCCGCGCCGCGCACTGGGAGACGAAGTCGCCGCCGCCGGCCTCGATCAGCTCGTCCACGATCCGGGCGGCGCGCCGCGCGATGTCGTCCTCGGCCTTGGCCAGCATCTTCGGGGTGAACGCGCGGGACACGATCCGGCGGATCTCGGCGTGCCGCGGATCGTCCATGTCGATCATCGAGTTGAAGTACTTGTCCATCCAGCGCGGCATGTCGGCCGGGCTGGTGGCGCTGGGCTCGCTGCTGAACACCTGCGGGTTGCGGCTGGCCTCCGTCACCTCGGCGTGGTGGGTCAGCGCCCACGAACCCGGGCTCTGCGGGAGGAACGGCAGCTTGGGCAGGGTGAAGAACTCCGGCCGCGGCTGCGCGCGCAGCAGCGCGAACGCCTGCGCCCGCTCGTCCAGCGGGCGGGCCCAGAACCGCAGATCGCTCAGGTCGATGTCCGCCGGAGTCAACTGCCGGGGGGTCTCTGTGGCCACCGGACCTCACGCTCCCGTCTCGTCCCACGATTCTGGTGAAGCGTCACACCAGATATCTGGTGCCAAGCGTCCCCAGATCTCCGGGTGAAGTCAAGGGATGCGGCACAATCGGGGCTGTGACGTCCGAGCCCGCACCCGAGCGCCCGTACCGCGGCGTGCCCGCCGACCAGCGCCGGGCCCGCCGCCGCGCCGCACTGCTGGCGGCCGGGCTCGAACTGCTGGGCACGCAGGGCTGGGCCGCCGCGACCGTCCGGAAGGTGTGCGCCGAGGCGGGGCTCAACGACCGCTACTTCTACGAGAGCTTCCCGGACCGGGACGCCTTGCTCCTGGCGGTCATCGACGACCAGGTCGCCCAGGGCACCGACGTGATCCTGTCCGCCGCCCGCGAGGCCCCGCGCGACCCGCAGGCCCGCACCCGCGCCGTGGTGACGGCCATCCTCGACTTCCTGACCGGCGACCCGCGCCGCGCCCACATCCTCACCCACGCGTTCCCGGCCTCGCCCCTGCTCCAGCGGCGCCGCATCGAGATCGTCCGGACCATGGCCGCGATCTTCGCCGCCCAGACCCACGAGACCCTCGACCAGGTCCTCCTGCCCGACATCGACGTGGAGCTGACCGGCCTGACACTCACCGCCGGCCTCTGGGAGGTGTTCACCACCTGGTTCCGCGGCGACCTGAGCATCGACCGCGACCACCTCGTCGACTACACGGTCGCCCTGATCCTCAGCACCACCGAACTCGCCACCCCGCTCCACCACCGCCTCCACTGACGGCCGAACCGGACGGCGCACGGTCCGCCGCCGACGGCTCTAGACCGCGGGCGACGGGTGCCAGCCGTCGGAACTCCACAGGGCCAGCAGGACGTCCTCGGCCGGACGGCCGGAGAGGACGACGACCTCCGGCCACAGCCGCCGCGGCAGCCCGTGCTGGACGATCAGCCGGTAGGCGGCGGCGTCGCCGCCCAACTGGAGGAGGTCGCCGAGGATCTTGGCGTCCCTCGGGTGCGGGTCGGCCCGGTCGACGAGATCGAGCAGCGCGTGGCCGTGGTGCCCGAGTTCGGTGAGGCCGTCCTGCCCGGCGGCGCGGAGCCAGGCGCTGACGGCGGGGCTCGGGCAGGGGAACCGCGCCAGCAGCGCGGCGATCGGGGCACCGGACGGGCCGGCGAGCAGCGGCAGCCAGCGGTCGCCCCAGGAGCGCACGGCGGCCGCGGCTCCCGGACGGGTCTGCTGGAGGACGGCGACGTCGCGGGCCATCGCGGCGCCGTAAAGGGACGCCACGGCGAAGAGGTCGTCGTCCGGGTCGAGCGGTCCGAGGGTGCGGAGCAGTGCGCGGCCCGAGTCGTCGAGGTTGCGGTTCAGGGCGACGCGGGCCTGGGCGAAGGTGAGGTCTCCGCCGAGCATCAGGGCCAGGACCCGTTCGGCCTCCGGATGGTCCAGGAGGCCGGGCAGCGCGTCGCGGACGGTCTGCCGGGCGAGGTTCCACTCCGGATGACCGGCCGCCAGGCGCAGGAGGCGGAGGCGCTGGCTCGGGAAGACCAGATCCCGGATGAGGGGCAGCAGCGCGGGGCGGGCCTCCAGCAGCTCCACCAGCGCGACGCCCTCCGTCCTGCCGACGCCGAGGCTGCGCGGCTGGGTGCCGAGGACGCCCGACAGCACCTCGCGCGGCAGGTTCTCGCCATCGACCAGCCAGGTGCGGAGGCGCCCCGGATCCTCGATGAGCATCGCCAGCGCGTCGTCGAGGACGACGCCGGCCGCCAGTTCCGCGGCCGTCCAGGAGGCGGCCGCCTCGGCGGCGAACACCGGGGCGTCGTCGGCCACGGCGCCGATGTTCAGGAAGGCGGTGACGACGTCGCTCGCCTCGATCCCGGCGCCGGCGGCGAACCGCTCCAGCGTCTCCAGCAGGTCGGTCCGCAGGCCGGCGGACGCCGCGGCGCGGAGCACGTGCGCGGAGAAGCGCGGCAGGAGGTCGGCGGCGTCGGGGAAGGCGTCCAGGACGGGGGCGAGGTCGAGCCGGCCGAACGTCCGCAGCCATCCGGCGGACGCCGCCGGGGACGCCAGCAGGCGCGGCCACTGGCCGGTCGGCGCCTCCAGCAGCGCGCGGACGGCGTAGCGGGCCTCCACCCCGGCCTGACGGGCGATCTCCAGCAGCGCGCGGGCGTCCACCGCGCCGTCCGGGTCGCGCTCCACGACGAGCGCCCAGCCGAGGCCGAGCGCCGACAGGTGCTCGGGCTGCCGCAGCCCTTCGAGCAGCAGCCGCCACGCCGTCGGCGTGTACTGGCCGAGGAGGTCGAGGTCGGGGCCGTCGACGAACGGCCGCAGCACCTCGAACAACCGGTCGGAGCCGAGCCGCCCCACGAGGAACTGGAGGCTGGGCGCGGGGACGTCCAGCAGCGCGTCCACCAGGGGCTGCTCCAGCGGTTCGACCGCGTCGAGCAGCGACGCGACCGGGTACGTGGGCAGCGCGGTGGCGAGCCTGCCGAGCAGGCCGAGCCGGCGGACGCCCTCCCGCGTGTAGAGGAGCTCCTGCAGGGACAGGTCGCCGAGCCGCGACTCGGGGTCGTAGATCTGGGCGAGCCGGGGCGCCACCGGCAGGAGGCGCAGGGTCACGTCGCCGTGCAGGCTGTCGGTGGTGCGGGTGAGGAGCGCGTGCATCAGGTCGTTGCGCAGGGCCCCCGACGACGGCATGCCGAGCAGGACGGACGCTGCGTCGCGCAGCCGCACGCGCATCTGGTGCCAGTTCTCGTTCCGCAGCCCGGGCCGGCCGCGCATGTCCGCGATCCGCAGCAGGAGTTCGGTGTCGGACCCGTAGAGCGCGGTGATCTCGTCCAGCTCGGTGCGCAGCTGCCTGCCCTGGTCCTTGCCAGCCCGCCCCTGCCTGTACTTGAACGTGTCCTCGTTCAAGGCGAGGGCCCAGCCGGGGGCGAACGTCCGGCGCTTGAACGCCGCGCCGCCCTGGCCTTTCAGCACTTCGGTCGCGTAGGCGTTCAGGTCCGGGTCGTTCAGGTAGGGGAGCGTGTCGGCGCTGCGGCCCGCGATCCGGGGGCCGCGCGCCCGGCCGGGCAGGATCTCGTCGTAGTCGGATGGGAGGGCGGCGGCGAGCCGGCTCCCGGCCCGTCCGGCGACCACGATCCGGGCGGACGGTGCCAGCCGGCGCACGGTCGCCAGCACGTCCCCGAAGCGTTCCGGTTCGAGCATCAGCCAGCCCGCGCCCGACAGCAGCGCCGCCATCGCCGAGGCCTGTCGGTGGGCGGGGAGCGCCGCCACCGCGATCACGTCCGGGCCGTGCTCCTCCAGCAGCCCGAGCCGCACCGACTCCGGGTTCACCTGGACCGCCGGAACCGACCGGCGCGCCCGCGCGCGGACACCGGCGCCGGCGACGACCCTCGCCGTCATCGGGCGGGTCGAGGTCACGACGACGGTGACCACCGAGCCGACGCTGTAGGAGGCGGTGAGGTCGATGAACCGGGTGGCCTTGCGCTCCCCCTCGGGCGTGTTCTGCCAGTAGACGTTGAACGGCCACTTCTCCGAGCCGTCGGCGAGCACCTCGACCCTGACCCTGTCCTTGGCCACCTCGATGACGGAGGCGGACAGGCGCTCCCCGACCAGCGACTGCTTCCACTCGTCCCGCGTCTCGTGGGACGGCCGGCACGCCGCCTCGTCGAACAGCACCACGCAGGACGCTCCGCGCACGCGCCGCTCCGCCTCGGCGGTGCGCTCCACGGCAGCGGCGGACGCCAGCGTCTCCGCCAGCCGTCCCGCCACCAGGTACGGCACGCTCGCGAAACCCGACGCGCGCAGGTACTCGTCCTGTCCGGCGCCGTCGACGACGCCCCACGAGCCGGGGGCCAGCCCGCCGCACATCCAGCCGGCGAGCCGCAGCAGCATCCCGATCTGCGCCTCGCGCCACTCGGCCCGCCCGGCGCCGGGCCCCGGCACGGCGCCGCACAGCATCTGCGTGGTCGGCAGCGACATGCCCGACGCGTCCGGCAGCCGGCCCTCCAGCGGCCGGTAGAGGTGCCGGCCGATCCCGACCAGCCGGATCCCGCCGCCGTTCTCCACCAGGTGGTCGGGCGACAGCTCCATCGGGACGAACCCCCGCTCGGCGAACCGGTCGAGCGCGTCCCCGAGCGGGACCAGCAGCCGCAGCGCCGCGGCGGGCTTCCACCGGCGTCCCGCGTGCAACTGGGCCAGCAGGTCGTCCGGTTCGATCAGCTGGTCCAGCGGGACCTTCGACCGGCCCGGCGCCCACGCGGTGATGACGGCGGGCGGCGACTCGGCGGCGTCCACCAGGTCCAGCAGCGCCGGGACGGCCGGGCCGCCGATGCCGAGCAGCGCCAGCGCGTCCGCCCGCTCCCGGCGGTCGGCGAAGCGGCGCAGCGCGCCGAAGGTGTTGCCGCTCTCGTCGCCGACCAGGTCGACCTGGTGCGGGCGGGTGCCGTCGTGCGGACGCAGATGCCCCGGCCGCCACTGGCCGGCGCGCACCGTCCACGCCCGGCCGGACCGCCCGATCACCGGACCCCCAGCAGCACCGACGACAGCACGGCGCCGTCGCGCGCCCGCGCCAGGTCCGCCTGGATCGACTGGACGTTGCGGGTCCGGTAGGCGGGCTCGGCCAGGCAGCTGGCGATGAGCGTGGTGAGGATCGGGCTGCCGCCGAGCGACGCGAGCCGCTGCTTGGCCACCCCGTGCTCGTGGGCCGTTCCGTACAGCTGCCGCTTCATGTCCTCGTCCAGCCGGGACAGGCCGAGCGCCTCGGCGAGCGTGGCGCCCAGCAGGTAGATGTCGAACCGCTCCGCCGCCTTGTCCAGCTCCGGGCTGCGGGTCGCGCCGTGCGGCACCGGCGGGCCGTAGGCGGGGGTGGTGGTGCTGATCGGCCGGCCGTCGACGACCGCCGCGTCGTAGTCGATCAGGACGTACTGCTCGGGCGGCCCCAGCACCAGCACGTTCTCCGGTTTCAGGTCGGCGTGGATCCAGTACTCCTCCTTGCGGCCCGGCGTGCGGCGCTTGACCGGCCGCCGGGCGTGCAGCGCGCCGAGCGCGCCGCACAGCTGCTCGGCCAGGTCGATCAGCTCGTCCTCGGTGAAGGGGCGGTTCTCGGCGCGGCGCGCCTTGATGTCGTCCTCCAGGGTGCGGACGGGGCGGCCGGGAATCCCGACGAACTCGGTGACGACGAAGTACTCGGCCTCGTCGGCGGCGATCCCGCACGCCTCCAGGGTGGGGGACGGCTCGGGCAGCACGTCGATCACGGGCGGGGCCTGCTGGGTCACCTGCATCGCCTGGTAGACGGCCTTCAGGCCCTGCTGCTGCTGGGCCTTGCTGCGGTCGAGGCGGGGCCGCCAGCTCTCGTCCCGCAGATGGCCCTCGTCCCACCACAGGCCCTTGAGCACGGTCATGCCGCCGCACCAGGTGTCCTCGGTGAGCAGCGCGTAGCCCTGCCCGGCGCCCGCCAGCAGCCGCACCACCCGGAACCGGCCGTCGCCGTAGCCGTCACGGCGGTAGGCGACCTTCCCGACCTGGTCGGAGTCGATCTGCTCCACGTTCACTCGGCCTCCACGCTCACTCGTCGTCGCCGCGGTCGGAGACGATCAGCCGGATCCGGCCCTCGCCGAGCCACAGCTCGTCGCCCTCGATCAGCGGGTAGCGCTCGCCGTGGTCGAGCCGGTTGTCCAGCGGCAGCCCGTCGGCGCCGACCCTCGGGTTGAGGAAGGTGTCGCCGCCGGAGCCGCGGTGGACGACGACCGGCCAGCCCCCGTCGTCCGGCTCGACCTGGAGGTGACGGCGGCTGATCGCGTGCGCGGACCGGTCGTCCAGCCCGGCGGTGAGGTCGGTGACGTCCGGGCGGGACGGGCCGCCGCGGCCCAGGACCAGCCCGTCCTGCGGCAGCGGGATGCGGCCGCGCTCCCGGCCGTCCACGAACAGCGTCAGCAGCGGCGCGACCGCCTTCGGGACGGGGGTGTAGACCTGCTCGACGGCCGGGTAACTGCAGAACTTGCACAGCCGGTCCGCACCGCGCCGGAGCACCGGGACGGCCTGGCCCGCGTAGTTGCACTTGTCGGGTGGGCCGGTGCACGTCCACACCTCGTCCTCGCCCATGGTGACGATGCCGGCCTTGCGCGCCTTCTTGCGGCGGGCCTCGGCGACCTGCTCGTCGGTCGCGGGCAGCAGCCGGCGGGGGCGGAGCACGACGCTGCGGTCCTTCTGGATGCTGAACGACCAGACCCGCTCGGCCTCCTTCTCCAGCCAGGGATGGTCGCGGCGCGCGTCCACGAAGTTGTCGCGGCTGACGACCGCGGCGCCGAGCTGGGCCGCCAGGTTCAGCGCCAGGTCGTCGGCGTCGCCCGGGGCGGTCTGCAGCCAGCCCTCCTGGTGGGCGGTGTCCGACCGGCCCCGGTCGGCGAGCCGCTGCTCGGCCGACGCGTCGATCACGGCGCGGACGAGGGCGCCCGGCCAGATGTCCAGGCAGGCCCGCTTCACGCGCTCCACCCGGGCGAAGCGCCACTCCGGCGGTGCCCCGCCGCGGCGGTTCTTGCAGGCGATGTTGGCCGCGTCCAGCACGACGGCGCCGACGTTCATCACCAGTCCTCTGTCTCGCTGCCGTCCGGGCGGCGCACCGAAGCGGAACGGGCGCCCTCCTCGCGCTGGACGGTGCGGCGGCCGGAGTGGCGCCGGCCGAGCACGGTCGGGTCGAGCTTCGGACGGGCTCGGAGCATCTCGTTGGGGCTGGTGCGGCTGGTGCTCGACCTCGACCGCTGCTCGTTGCGGACGTCGTTGGGGTCGAGGCCCTCCTGGAGCCCGCGGAGCGCGATGTCGTAGTCGTTCGCCAGATCGCCCAGCCCCTCCTGGAGCGCCCGGTGCTTCGCCTCGGCGTAAATGTCGGCGTGGACGGACGGGTTCGCGTGCCTGATCTTCTCAGCGGTCTCGGTCTCCAGGTCGATGGCCCTGACCTGGTCCATGAGCTGTTCGAGGTTGACCGTCGGGCGCTCGGCGATGCCGCTGATCGCGCCGTTCGCCTCGTCCAGGGCGAGTGTCCCGGTGGCGGTGCGCACCGTGCCGGTCGCCTTCACGATCGGCAGATGCCGCGTGATCCTCCGGTCCGGGGCCCGCAGCCGGAGCACGTACATCGGCCGCTCGTCGCCGGTGCCGACCGCGCCGAGCGGGATCGTCACCCGCTGCGCGCCGTCGATCCCGGCCGTGACCGGCACGCCGAGGCGCATCCGCGCCGGGTTCACCCGGTAGACGGCGGTGATCGGGAACAGCGGATGGACGTCGACGACCAGCTCGCCGCCGGCCGCCGCGATGTTCTGGCCCTGCCGGGCGAGCCGCCCAACGATCTCCTTGATGACGGCCTCGGAGCCGTCCCGGGAGGCCACGTGGCCGTTGCTCCCGAGAGCGCTGATCGCCTGCAGGAGCTCGAAGTTCGCGTCCTTGCCCATGCCGACGGCATCGGTGTAGACGTCGCGGCCCGCGGCCTTCGCCGCGACGGCGGCCAGCGCACGCGGATCGGTCGTCCCGTGGTTCGGTTCGCCGTCGCTGAACAGGATGGCCCGCCGGGAGGCGGCCGGGGACCGTCCCAGCCGGTCGTACGCGAGGAGCAGCCCGGCCTCGATGTTGGTGACCCCGTACTGGGGCGCGCTCTCGCGTTCCAGCCGTCCGGAGTCGCGCAGCTCCGCCACCGTGGTGGTGTCGGCGATCGCCCAGGCCCGGTCGCTGAACGCCACGACCTGGATCGAGTCCCGGTCGGGGAGGTTGCGCAGCAGCTCCCCGATGGCGTTCAGCGCCAGCGTCCAGCGGCTGGTGCCGCCCGACCTCTCGGCGGGCCAGCTCATCGACTGGCTGGCGTCCAGGACGATCGCGTACGAGGCGCCGGGACCGGGCTCGGCTCCCCGGACGGGCGCGATCGGCGAGGTGTGGACGGCGACGGCGAACTCCGCACCGGCACCGACCGGATCGGAGTCGATGGAGATCTCGGCAGCGGGCATCGGGCTCCCTCTCAGTCGAGCGCGCGGATCTCGGCGATCACCGCGGTGGCGTTGTCCCGGCCGCCGAGCCGCTCCGCGCGGGCGACGAGCGCGGCCGCGAGCGCGGCGGGACGGGGGTGCTCGGTGGCGAGCGCGGCCAGGTCGGCGCCGAACCACGTGCCGCCGTCGGCGACCGCGGCACCGTCGCTGAGCAGGGCGATCCGGTCGCCCGCGGCGGCGCGGAGGGTGCCGCGGTAGGGCTGGTCGGCCTCGCCGCCGAGGTGCTGGGCGAGGTGCGACCCGTCGGAGTCGGCGGCGGGGTCGGTCAGCAGCTTCTCGGCCAGCACCGTTTGCGCCGGGGTCAGCCGCATGGCCAGGTGGCCGCCCCTCTTCAGCGGGCGGACGAGCCAGGCGGAACTGTCGCCGAGGGAGGCCAGTTCGAGGCGTCCGTCCGGGAAGGCCTGCACGATCAGCGCCGTGGACGCGCCGGTCGGCGCGTCCCGCAGGACGGCGCGGTCCGCGATGCCGAGCGCGATCTGGAGGTCGGTCTCCTCGGGCAGGTTGTCCTCCAGGACCTTCGTGGCCGCCCGCGCGGCGCGGGCGCCCGAGCCGTCGCCCTCGCCGGTGACGCCGTCGCAGACCACCATGGCGAGGCCGCCCTTGGGCATGCGGACGACGGTGAAGGCGTCCTCGTTGTCCCAGAGGGGGTCGCCCTTGGCCTTGCGGGAGCCCACCGCGGTCTCCGCCGCCGCGCGCACGGCCACCGGGCCGCCCGGCCTCGGTCGCAGTGCCGCGTGCACCCGGGCGGGCTCGCCGCGGCCCAGGATGGCGTGCACGACCGCGTCCAGGCCGTGCGGGAAGATCCCGGCGTGCAGGTCCAGGAGGGCTTCGGCGTCGGCCGCGTCGTGGGGCGGGCGGCCCGCCGCGACCGTCAGCAGGTCGGAGGCGACGGCCCAGGCGTCCCGTTCCCGCGCGCCGGGGGTCTCGGGGACGGGCTGGGCGCTCGCCCCGTGCGGCGGGATGCTGAGGATCTGCCAGCCGGCCGACTCCTCCCAGCGCAGCGAACCCGGCCACAGGCATCCGTGGCCGGTGCGCCGGACGGCCGATCCGAGCAGCGGCCACAGCCCGCCGAGCTCGTCCATCAGCCGGTCGGCCGGCAGCCCCTCGGGGGACCCCAGTTCGGGCAGGGTCTCCTCCGGCCAGGTGACCGTTACTTCGGGTTCCACATCGACTCCTGATCGGGACGGGTCAGCTGCTCGGGATCGGGCCGGGGGATCAGCCCGCGAGCGCGATGACCAGCAGAATGAGCGCGATGCCCCACCCGGCCGCGGCGGCGGCCAGGATGAGCGTGCGCTCCTCCCGGATCTTGGCCAGCTCGGCGGTGGCGGCCTCGGCCCGCTGCTCGGCGCCGCGCCGCATGTCGTGGTTCTGCGCGGCGGCCCGCTGGGCGTGCCGCACCTGCTGCTCGGCCTCCTGCCGGACCCGCTGGACCGCTTCCCGGCCGCGGGCCTCCGCGCGCTGCTCGGCGGCGTGCACCTGGCGGTCGTGCTCCTCGCGCAACTGCCGTTCGAGCTGGTCGCCGCGGCGCCGGTAGTCCTCGCGGGCGGTCGCGGCGGCGTTGCGGTGGTCCTGCTCGGCGCGCCGCACGCGGGCCTCGAACGCCGCCGTCAGGTCGCCGCCCTCGCCGGCCGGGAAGCCGGGCGGGCGGCGGGGCGGACCCGGTGGCGGCTCGTCCGCGAACAGCGCCACCGGCTCGTCCGCCACGCCCACCGCGGGCTGCTCGACGGGGAAGACCAGCACCTCCGCGCGGAGGGTGGCCGCGTCGAGGATGCGGACCCGGCGCCAGCCGCTGACGCCGTCCGGGACGCCGGCCGGAACGTGCAGCGGCCGGCCGGATCCGAGCGTCACGGACTGGCCGTCGGCGCGGGCCCAGAGCACTTCGCCGTCGGTGAGCACGGAGGCGGTGAGCTCGGGCGCGGGGGCGGGGGCCCGCGGTTCCGGTTCGTCGTCGTCGAGGGACAGCCAGGTGGAACGAGCGGGGGACGGCTGCGGGTCGTCGGACTGCCCGGCTTCGTCGTCGTCGAGGGACGCCCAGATAGACGCGGGGGTGGACGCGGGGGTGGACGCGGGGGTCTTCTTCGGAGGTTCGGGTACCGGTTCCGGGTCGTCGTCGAGCAGATCCCATGCCGTCACAGAAATCCCCCGCGGATATATGTGCATCGCCCAGCAGCGTGGACTGTACATTGTGAGGCACGAATGCGGCGCCCATCAAGGTTTCGGGATATGTCTGCTTTCTTGACGTCTGACCTAAACGAGGCGGATGCCCTGTTGGATATCTCCAACATCGTCCGCGACGACCGCCTCGGCGGGCGGGGGCCGGCCGATCTGATCCGCATGGAGCGCGTCGGGGAGGCACTCGCGTCCCTCTACGGCGCCGCGCGGGCCGCCATGCTCGCGGTGGCCGACGACAGCCTGATCTCGCGGAACGATCTCTTTCTGCTGCCCCGGCAGCGGCGAACGGTGCGCGGCTGGGCCGAGAGCGGGCTGATGCTCACCGCCGGCAAGGCCGACGTTCCATTGTTGCGGATCGCCGAGGAAACGGGCCTCCCCATCATCACCCGTGACCGTTTCACGGGTCACCGGCGGGAGTTCCCGTGGCTCAACGGAAGTGACGATGCCGTCCTGGAGCCGCGGACCGACCGGCACGGCGAGGTGTCCCTTCATCACGTCACCCTGCACACCAAGGATGAATGGCAGATATCGGTCAGCGAGGAGAATGACCTGCTGGTCCAGCAGGGCCTGGCGGCAAAGCGCGAGGCGCTGGGCCGGTTCTGGAGCTGCCCCGAGCCGCGCTGCCCCCGGCACGACCCGGCCAAGAGCTCCTTCGTCCTGCTGCCGCGTGTCCGGGGCGGCCGCCTGGTCTGCGACCAGCACGGGCTGGAGATGACCGACCTCGGCCCGCGCCCGCGGCTCGCCCAGCTCAAGATCATGCGGTCCGGCGCGGAGGTGCACCGCTTCTCGGTGGCCGAGGGCACCGCCGTCACCGCCGGCCGCTCACCCGGCCCCGCCGACCTGACCCCCTTCCTGGACGACAGCACACGGCGCGGCGTGAGCCGCGCCCACCTGCGCTTCGAGCTCGACGGCCCGCAGCTGACGGTCACGGACCTGAGCCGCAACGGCACCACCCTGATCCGCCGCGACGGCACCGAGCACGACCTGCGCGGCGGCACCCGGCCGTTCTCGGTCGGGGACCGCGCCCGCATCCACCCGTCCCTGGAGATCATCCGCAGCGGACGCCGCTACCCCTCGGAACTGGCCATCGAACGCGCCCCGGCACGTCCGGTGGAGCCGCCGCCCCCGACCGTCTCCTTCTGACCTGCCGGGTCCGCCCCGACGGCGGCGCCTGTTCAGAGCGGGACGTTCCCGGCGGGACGGCCGGCGAAATCCGCGATGTCGGTGAGGACGGGGCGGTAGTCGTCGGTCGTGTCCACGATGAGGGTCGGCAGGTCCATGCGGATGGGGACGTAGGCGTCCAGGGAGTGGCGGCCGTCGGCGATCGCCTCCAGCAGGTCGAGGTCGCCGTGGGCCGCCCGATGCTCCTGTTCGACCCGCTGGACGATCCGCTCGTGCGCGATGGCGCTCTCGACCGTGCACCGGACGACCCGGACATCGGCCAAGGCCGTGAGCGGCTCCAGATTCGGCCGCCACACCCGGTCCTGGTAGGCCGCTTCCGCGACGACGGTGACCCCGGCCTCCAGCAGGAGCCTCAAGACCCCGAAGAAGGCGTGCACCGTCGGAAGGTTGAGCGGGTCGTCGCCACCGCCCCGGTACCCGGGTGTGGCCAGGACCATGCCCTGCTTGATCTCGTCCCGGACGACGGCCGGGCAGCCCAGGACCCCGGCGAGCCGGTGCGCCAGAGTCGTCTTGCCCGTCCCCGGCCCGCCGCTCACCACCACCAGCGTCGGCAACCCCATGACGCAACCCTCCCACGCCGTCCGCACACGGAAGGGCCGTCCGCGCGATCAGGGCGGTGAGCGGCTCCAGGCCCGGGCCACCGGGCCCGACGTCAGGACGGGATACGCGTGAGCACGCGGCGGTTCGTCCTGGTGGCGCGCTTCTCGTGCTTGTCCCCCGGCAGGCCCGTCGGGGCGAGGCGCACCTCGATCCGGCCGCCTTCGACGCGGGTCTCGTAGCAGGGCTGCGGGGTGCTGGCCGGGCCGCGCCGGACGCTGCCGTCGGCGAACCGGAACGTGCTGCCGTGCCACGGGCAGGTGACGCAGCCCTGCTCGAACGTGCCCTCGCCGAGCGGGCCGCCCATGTGGCTGCAGGTGGCGGCGAGGCCGTACACCTTCCCGTCCATCTTGTGGAGCAGGACCTGCACGCCGGCCGCGTCGACCACGCGGTGCCGGCCCTCGGTCAGCTCGTCCGCGCCCATCACCGGCGTCCAGTCCTGCGGGCCCTCCTGCCAGGCGGTGCGGTTGACGTTGACGCCCTTGACGAACGACAGGTGCCCGCCCAGGTACGCGCCCACCGACATGACGCCGAACCCGGCGTACCCCAGCGCCTTGCCCGTGGTCCGGTCGCCCTTGGCGCGCATGATGGCCGACGCCGTGTACAGGGAGAGCGCCACCGTGTTGACGGTCGCGTGGACGTACCCCACCCGGCGGTCGCCCTCCAGGGTGTCGGACCAGTCGTTCAGCCCCGTGAGGGCGGTCGGAACGGCGGAGATGATCCCGGTCGTCACCAGCATGTCCGCGGCCATCTGGTCCTCGCGGCGGCCCACGGCGTCCAGCAGAGCGGCCATGGTCCAGGCGCCGATCGTCACGTCGGTGAGCGATGGATGCAGCGGATGGCCGAGGTTCGTCCCGCTGAGCAGGTTGCGGATCAGGCGCGGCCGCACCGCCGCCTGGACCGCCTTGCTCACCGGTTTGGCGACCCCGTCGAGCGCCTTCGCCCGTTCCAGCCGACGCACCATTCTCTGCGGCATGCTCATCCCAGCCTCCCCCAGGGCAGACAACATGTAGTCCGCTCCTATCCCC
>NZ_SMJW01000165.1 GCF_004348335.1 Actinomadura bangladeshensis
CCGGGAGGCGGGGGAGGGGGGTTCCAACCGCTCAAGGTGCTTCCTTTTCGCGTGACGGGACGGCGAGGCGGCTCGGCGGGGTGCTCGCCGGTGCCGATTCTCGCGCACGGACCGGAGTCCAGGGGCCGGTCCACCCCCGGCGTCCCCGTAGAATCGTCAGCCGTGACACAGCCCAGCACTGAGCGCGGCCAGGGGGCCGCCGACGTCGACCTGCCCACCCAGTACCGTCCGGCCGATGTCGAGGGCCGGCTCTACGAGCGCTGGGTATCGGCGGGGCTGTTCACCGCCGACCCGCTGCGCGCGCCGGAGCGCCCCGCGTACTCGATCGTGATCCCGCCGCCGAACGTCACCGGTTCGCTGCACATGGGGCACGCCCTCGACCACTCCATCCAGGACGCCCTCGTCCGGCGCCGCCGCATGCAGGGCCACGAGACCGTGTGGGTCCCGGGCATGGACCACGCCGGCATCGCCACCCAGAACGTCGTGGAGCGCGAACTGGCCAAGGAGGGCCGCTCCCGGCACGACCTCGGCCGCGAGGCGTTCGTCGAGCGGGTGTGGAAGTGGAAGGCCGAGTCCGGCGGCCGGATCCTCGGCCAGATGCGCCGCCTCGGCGACAGCGTCGACTGGACGCGCGAGGCGTTCACGATGGACGACGACCGCGCCCGCGCCGTCCGGACGATCTTCAAGCGGCTGTTCGACGACGGCCTCATCTACCGCGCCGAGCGCATCATCAACTGGTGCCCGCGCTGCCTGACGGCCCTGTCCGACATCGAGGTCGAGCACGAGGAGGTCGACGGCGAGCTGGTCTCGATCCGGTACGGGTCCGGCGAGGACGAACTGGTCGTCGCGACCACCCGCGCCGAGACGATGCTCGGCGACACCGCCGTGGCCGTCCACCCCGGCGACGAGCGGTACCGGCACATGGTCGGGCGGGAGATCGAGCTCCCGCTGACCGGCCGCCGCATCCCGGTCGTCGCCGACGAGCACGTCGACCCCGAGTTCGGGACGGGCGCGGTCAAGGTGACGCCCGCGCACGACCCCAACGACTTCGAGATCGGCCGCCGCCACGACCTGCCGTCGATGTCCGTCATGGACGAGCGCGGCGTCGTCACCGCGACCGGCCCGTTCGAGGGCCTCGACCGGTTCGAGGCGCGCCCGGCGGTCGTGGCCGCGCTGCGCGAGCAGGGCCGCATCGTCGAGGAGATCCGCCCCTACAAGCACTCGGTCGGGCACTGCCAGCGCTGCTCCACGGTCGTCGAGCCGCGCGTGTCGCTGCAGTGGTTCGTGAAGGTGGAGTCGCTCGCGCGCGCCGCCGGCGACGCCGTCCGCGACGGCCGCGTCACGATCCACCCGCCGGAGATGGCGTCCCGCTACTTCGAGTGGGTCGACAACATGCACGACTGGTGCATCAGCCGGCAGCTGTGGTGGGGGCACCGCATCCCGGTCTGGTACGGGCCGGACGGGAACGTCGTCTGCCCCGGGCCCGACGAGGAGCCGCCCGCCGGCTGGACGCAGGACACCGACGTCCTCGACACCTGGTTCTCCTCGGCGCTGTGGCCGTTCTCCACGCTCGGCTGGCCGGACAAGACGCCCGAGCTGGAGCGGTTCTACCCGACGTCCGTGCTGGTGACCGGGTACGACATCCTGTTCTTCTGGGTCGCCCGCATGATGATGTTCGGGCTGTACGCGATGGACGGCGTCCAGCCGTTCGGCACCATCGCCCTGCACGGGATGGTCCGCGACCAGTACGGCAAGAAGATGTCCAAGTCGTTCGGGAACGTCATCGACCCCCTCGACTGGGTCGACGCCTACGGCGCCGACGCGACCCGCTTCACCCTGCTGCGCGGCGCGAACCCGGGCGGCGACGTCCCGGTGGCCGAGCAGTGGGCGCAGGGCTCGCGCAACTTCTGCAACAAGCTGTGGAACGCGACGCGGTTCGCGCTCATCAACGGCGCGCACGTCCGCGGCGACATGCCCGCCGAGGTGACGACCGTCGACGCGTGGATCCTGTCGCGCCTCCAGTCGGTCATCGCCGAGGTCGACGAGCAGCTGGAGAACTACGACTTCGCGAAGGCGTGCGAGGTGCTCTACCACTTCGCGTGGGACGAGGTCTGCGACTGGTACGTGGAGCTCGCCAAGGTGCAGCTCGCCGACGAGCGGGCCGGGGCGACGCGGCGCGTCCTGGGCGAGGTCCTCGACAAGCTGCTGCGGCTGCTGCACCCGGTGATCCCGTTCGTCACCGAGGAGCTGTGGACGTCCCTGACCGGCGGCGAGACGGTCCTCACCGCGCCGTGGCCGGCCGCCGAGCCCGCCCGCGCCGACCGGGACGCCGAGGCCGTCGTCGAGTCGCTGCAGCGGCTCGTCACCGAGGTCCGCCGGTTCCGCGCCGACCAGGGCCTCAAGCCGGGCCAGAAGGTCGCGGCGGAGCTGGAGTGGGGCGGCTCGCCGCTCGCGGCGCACGAGGAGGGCGTCCGCGCGCTGCTGCGCCTCACCGCGCCCGGCGACGGCTTCTCCGCCACCGCGTCGCTGCCGGTGGAGGACGTCGCGGTGCGGCTCGACACCGCCGGCGCGATCGACGTCGCCGCCGAGCGCAAGCGGCTGGAGAAGGACCTCGCCGCCGCGCGCAAGGAGGTCGACCAGGCCAACCGCAAGCTCGGCAACGAGGCGTTCATGGCGAAGGCCCCCGAGGCGGTCGTCGCGAAGAACCGCGACCGGCTCGCGCAGGCGGAGGCCGACATCGCCCGGCTGGAGTCGCAGCTGGCCGCGCTGCCCGCGGGCTGACGCGGGCCGTCCCGCCCCCGGCAGGTCACGAGCGCGTGAACGGTCGGCGCGGCGGGCGCCGCGCCGTTACGATCCGGTTGAGCCCACGGCCTTTTGGCGGTACTTGAACCATCGGGAGTGCAATGGCCGAATCACCCCAGCCCGGCGCGCCGGAGTCCTCGTCCGGCGAGGGCCCGGACGCGGCGCGGGCCATCGAGGACGGGGCCGCGCCGGTGGCGGCCGCCTCGGCGCCCTGGGGCAGGGCGCGCCCGTGGTGGTCGCTCGACCCCGGTGAGGGGACGGGCCCGCTCCCGTCGCTGGGCGGCACGGGCGGGCATCCGATGGTGGGCGGCACGGGCGGGCACCCCATGGTGGGCGGCTCGGGCGCGCATCCCGTCATCGGGTCGGGAGCCCACCCGGTGGTCGGCTCGGGGGCCCACCCCGTGATCGGCACGGGCGGGCATCCCATGGTCGGTACGGGGCCGCTGCCGATGGCCCCCGGTGGCGCACCCGCCGGGGCGCGCAAGCGGCGCGTCCCCAGGCTGCTGCTGGTCGCCGGCGTCGCGGCGGCCGCGGCGATCGCCCTCATGGCGGGGGCGCTGGCGTTCCGGACGGGCGGCGGCGACGCCAAGGACGCCCGCACGACGGCCCTCCCCGCGTCCAAGAAGGTGATCGACGCGGGCCCGGTCGCGGGCGGCCTGCACAAGGACCGCCTGACGTCGCCGCAGGCGAGCGCCGCGTACCCGTTCATCGCGGGCGCCGTCGAGGCGGGCGGCGTGCCGGTCGCCAAGCGCGGCGCCGCCGTCTACGGCGAGGAGCCGGTGCGCAAGCTGAACGTGCTGTTCATGGGCGGCACGGGTCCGGTCGGCGACCCGGCCGACTTCCTGCAGAAGGTGCAGCCCACCACGTTCATCGCGGGCCAGGACGCCGAGGCCGGCAAGGGCGCGAAGGCGGTCTGCGGCACCTTCGCCGTCCTGGCCGAGACCCACACGTACTGCGCATGGGCCACCAGGGACTCCTACGGCATCGTGGCGTCCAACCGTCCGACGCTGAACCCGCAGTTCCCGCTGATGGCGGACGTGATGCGCCGGATCAGGAAGGACGTGGAGCGGCCGAAGTGACGAACAGCCGCTCGGTGTCGGCGCCGACCACGTCCAGGACGCGCCCGGTGAAGTAGACGGTGCCGAGCACGACCACCCGGTGCCCGAGCGTCGCCAGGGACTCGGGCGTGATGGCGTCCGCGTCGACGACGTCCCAGCCGGGCGGCAGCGGACGGGTGAAGCGCAGGTGCGGCAGCGGCAGCCGGACGAACGTCACGGGCAGCGCGCCGAGTTCGGCGACGGCCCCGTCCACGTCCTTGTGGTCGGGCAGGCAGACGACGGCGTGGTCGACCGTCCCCCAGGCGTCCCGCGCGGCGGCGAGGGCGGCGGCGACGCCGGTGCGGTCGATGGCGGAGTCGACGAGCAGCCGGGTCGCGGACCCGGGCACGTCGTGCCGGGACGACCGGCCGGGCAGCACGACCGACGACATCACCTCCCGCAGCGTCCCGGCCGGGGGCTCGGCCACGCCCGGCACGCGGCGGGCGGCGGCCACGCCGAGTTCGGCGCCCACCCGGCCCAGCCGGGCGGGGAGCAGGCGGTCGGGCAGGCCGCTGCCGCCGGGTCCGACGACCTCGACGCCGTCCAGCACCTCGGTGACCGGCGGCGACTGCGGTGCCGACAGCACGACCGTCCCCGGCCCCGCCACCCCGAGCTTCTCCCGCGCGATCTCCGCCTCGGTGTCGCCGAGCACGCCGGCGTGTTCGAGGAAGACCGGGGTGATCGCGGCGACGTCCGGCGGGAAGAGGGCGACCTCGTCCGATCGTCCGCCCATTCCGGCCTCGAGGACGAGCACGTCCGCGCCGACCCGCCGCGCGTGCAGGAGGCCCGCGAGCAGGAAAAGGCCGGACGGCGACAGATAACCGTCCGAGGGCGGTGGAAGCGTGCCGATCGCCTCGTCGAGAGCGTCCGCCGCAGAAGCGAGTTCCGTTTCCGAAACGGCGCGTCCGCCGATCCTGATCCGGTCGCGGTTCGTGCGCAGGCCGGGGCTCGTGACGGTGCAGACGCGACGTCCGGCGGCGGCGAGAAAGGCCGACGCGTAGGTCGCCGTCGTGCCCTTCCCCTTGGATCCCACAACGGTCAGAACGGGCGCGTCCGGGGAGAGGACCCCCAGGGCGTCCGCGAGCGCGCGGGCCCGCCCGACATCGCGCGTCTCGCCCGGCGCCCGGTGCTCCCACTCCCGGAAGAACACGTCCATACCTCCAGTGTGGGGCCGGACGGAGCGTTGCGCGCCGCCGAGTAGGCTCTGTGACCGTGAGTCAGCGAACCGAGCCGGCCGACTACCGGGCGACCGTCGGCGCGATCATGGCCCGCGGCGTCGAGTGGGAGATCGACCCCACCCTCGACCGGATCCGCGACCTGGTCGACGTCCTGGGCGAGCCGCACCGCGCGTACCCGGTGATCCACATCGCCGGGACGAACGGCAAGTCCAGTACCGCCCGCCTCGTCGAGGCGCTGCTGCGCGAGCGCGGGCTGCGCACCGGCCTGTACACCAGCCCCGAGCTGACCACGCTGCGCGAGCGCATCGCGATCGACGGGGAGCCGATCAGCGAGGAGCGGTTCGTCGAGACCTTCGACGACGTCCTGCCCTACGTCGAGCTGGTCGACGGCAAGCACGCGGGGCGGCTGTCGTTCTTCGAGGTCCTCACGGCGATGGCCTTCGCGGCCTTCGCCGACGCCCCGGTCGACGTCGCGGTGGTCGAGACGGGCATGGGCGGCACCTGGGACGCGACCAACGTCGCGGACGGCGTCGTCGCCGTGATCACCCCCATCGGGCTGGACCACACCCGCTACCTCGGCGACACGCTGGAGGAGATCGCCGGCGAGAAGGCCGGGATCATCAAGACCGGCGCGATCGCCGTCCTGGCGCAGCAGCCGGTCGAGGCCGCCGAGGTGCTGCTGCGCCGGGTCGTGGAGATCGGCGCCACGGCGGCGCGCGAGGGCATCGAGTACGGCGTCCTCGGCCGGGACGTCGCTGTCGGCGGCCAGCAGCTGCGCCTGCAGGGCCTGCACGGCGTCTACGACGAGATCTACCTGCCGCTGTTCGGCGAGCACCAGGCGGGCAACGCCGCGACGGCCCTCGCCGCCGTGGAGGCGTTCGCCTCCGGCGCGCCGACCGGGGGAGAGACCAATCTGGAGGCCGCGACGCGCATCGCGGCCGGCGAGTCCTACCTCGGCGGCAGCGAGGGCCAGCTCGACCCGGCGCTGGTGCGCGCCGGGTTCGCCGGGTCCGCCTCGCCGGGGCGGCTGGAGGTCGCGCGGACGGGCCCGACCGTCCTGCTGGACGCCTCGCACAACCCGGCCGGGATGGCGGCGACCGTCGCCACGATCACCGAGTCGTTCGGCTTCACCCGGCTCGCCGGGGTGCTCGCGATCGCCGCCGACAAGGACGTCGCGGGCGTCCTCGACCAGCTCGAACCCGTGCTGGCGGAGCTGGTGGTGACCCGCAACTCCTCGCCGCGCTCGATGCCGCCCGAGGAGCTGGCCGAGCTCGCCGAGGGCATCTTCGGCGCCGACCGCGTCCATGTCGCCGAGCGGCTGGACGACGCGATCGACCGGGCGATCGGCATCGCCGAGGAGACCGGCGAGTACCGGGGCGCCGGCGTGCTGATCACCGGCTCGGTGGTCACGGCCGGGGACGCCCGCACCCTGCTGCGCGTGGAAGAGGGCCGCTCATGAGCACACCCGCCGCCGGCAATCCGGCCCGCCGGCTGTTCGCCACGGTGCTGGCCTGCGAGGCCATCGTGATCGGGCTGGCGATCCCGGTCGCCGTGGCGGTGCTGGACGTGGACGGCGCCACCGCGGGCGGGGTCTGCGGGTCGCTGGCGCTCGGCTGCCTGGTCCTGGCCGGGCTGCTGCGCCGCCCCTGGGCGATCCCGGCCGGCACCGTGCTGCAGGTGCTCATCATCGCGACCGGGTTCATGGTGCCGGCCATGTTCTTCCTCGGTGCCGTTTTCGGTGCGCTTTGGGGGACGGCCATTTGGCTCGGACGCAAGGCGGCGGCCGCGCAGCCGCGCTAAGTTCGGCGGGACGGCAGCCACTCATCCCGCCGAATGCCGCGAATTCCAATAATCGCCTCAATTTGGACATCCTTCGTCTTTGGGAAATAGCGTCCGGCGGATGACGACCCTCCGAAGGAGCAGGCCGTGTCCACCAGCGCAGCGTCCTCCAGCGCGATATCGGGCAGCTCGGCGTCCGCCGCCGGTGCGGCCGAGCGCCCCGGCACCGGGGAGGCGGCCGGGCGGCGCCTCGCGGCGCTCGGCGCGCTGCTGCTGACCGGCACCGCGGTGCCGACCGCCGTGCTGACCGTGCCGGACGCCGCCGTCAACGTCGTCCCCGCCGCCGCGGACGCCCTCGGCCTCGGCGACTCCGGCGCCGCCGGGCTGCTGCGCGCCACCGGCCTGTCGCTGCCCGCCCTCCTGCTCGCCGTGCCCCCCGGCGCCGCGGCGGCCCGCCGGTTCCCCGCCTGGACGGTCCTCGCCGCGGGCCTGGCCCTGCTCCTCGCCGGCCTGGGCGCCGCCCGCCTCGCCGACTCCGTGGCCCTCGCCGGGACGGTCCGGGTGGTCCAGGGCGCGGGCGCCGGCATCGTCCTGCCCGCCTCCCTCGTCCTCGTCCGGGAGCGCGGCGACCGCGCCCTGACCGCCGCCTGGGCGGGCGTGCTCGCGGGCATGCTCGTCCTGGCGGTGCCGCTGGCGCTGAGGGCCGTCCCCCCGCCGGCCGCCGGCGCGGACACCCCCGACTGGCGCGCCGCGCTCGCGCCCTGCCCGTGGCTCGCGGTCGCCGCCGCCGGCGCGGCCCTCGCCCGCCCGCTGCTGCGCGGCCGCGCCCCCTGGGCGCTCCCGGCGGCCCGGCGCAGCGAGCGGGGCCAACTCCTGCTCCCGCTCCTGCCGGTGGCGGGCTTCGCGTTCCTCGCCGTCGTCGCCGCCGGCGCCTGGTCGCCCGGCGCGCGGCTCCTCGTCGCGGGCCTCGCGGTGCCCGCCCTGATCGGCCTCGCCGTCACCGGCGGCCGGGACGCCCCGGCGGGCAGCCCGCACGGCTGCGCCCTCGTCATGATCGCCGTCGGCCTGCTCACCTACCCGGTCGCCGGACCGCTCGCCGGGCTCGCCGCCACCGCCCACGCGCGCGGCGCGGGCCCGCCGCTCCTCCCGTTCGCGGTGGCCGCGGCCGCCGCCGTGGCGGGCGCGCTCGCCGCCACCCGCGCGCCCGCCCGCGGGACGGTCCGCACCGGGCTCGTGCTCATGGTCCCGGCGCTGCCGCTCGGCCTCACCGCCGACCCCGGCGACCCGTGGACGCTGCTCGCACCGCTCGCCCCCCTCGGCGCGGGCGCCGGGCTGGCCCTCGCCGCCTCGCTGCGGGACGCCGAGCCCGGCGCCGCGCTGTTCGGCCTGACGCTGTGCTTCCCCGCCGTGCTGACCGGGCAGCTCGCCGTCCTGTCGCTGCAGGCGGCGCGGCTGCGCCGGGCGCGTCCGGTGACCGAGGCGCAGCAGGTCCACGCCCTGCTGGCGGGCTTTCAGAGCTGGCTCGTCGTCGCCGGAATGGTCGCCGTACTGCTCGCCGCCGCCGCGGCGGCCCTGGGCGCCGGGCGCCGTAATGCCACTTCCGGGGCGCGGGCCGGGTAGTATTCGCGCGCTTACCGAAACCGAAATTCCGCAAGGAGAACCACCCGTGTCCGAGCGCACTCTTGTCCTGGTCAAGCCCGACGGCGTCCGACGCGGCGTCGTCGGCGAGGTCGTCTCCCGGATCGAGCGCAAGGGCCTGACGCTCGTCGCGCTGGAACTCCGCACGCTCGCCCGCGAGACCGCCGAGGCCCACTACGAGGAGCACTCCAGCAAGCCGTTCTTCGGCGAGCTGGTCGAGTTCATCACCGGCGGCCCGCTCGTCGCCATGGTCGTCGAGGGCCCCCGCGCCATCGAGGCGTTCCGGTCCCTGGCCGGCGCCACCGACCCGGTCAGCGCCGCCCCCGGCACCATCCGCGGCGACTTCGCGCTGGAGATCGGCGAGAACATCGTGCACGGCTCCGACTCCACCTACTCCGCCGAGCGCGAGATCAAGCTGTTCTTCCCCGAACTGGGCTGAGCCGCCTGCGGGGGGCGACTTCCGAGCGCGGGCCGGATCTTCCGGCCCGCGTCTTCTTTAGCGAAAACCGAGCTGGTCAGGACGCGTTTTTTCCGCGACGCGCGGCGGCGGGGTGACTGCCCGCGGACGGGGGCGCACGTTACGATGGACGCGCCGCTATACACGCCCGTCAATCATGAAGGGCTCCCTTTCTTCATGGGTAACAAGCTGTCGTTTCTTGGCCGTGACATGGCCGTCGATCTTGGTACCGCCAACACACTGGTGTACGTGCGCGGGCGTGGCATCGTCCTGAACGAACCATCCGTGGTGGCGATCAATACCAACACCGGGAAGATCGTCGCGGTCGGCATCGAGGCGAAACGGATGATCGGCCGGACGCCCGGCAACATCGTCGCCGTCCGACCGCTCAAGGACGGGGTCATCGCCGACTTCGACGTCACCGAGCGGATGCTCCGCTACTTCATCCAGAAGGTCCACAAGCGCCGCCACTTCGCCAAGCCGCGGATCGTGGTCGCCGTGCCGAGCGGGATCACCGGAGTGGAGCAGCGCGCGGTGAAGGAGGCCGGCTACCAGGCCGGCGCCCGCCGCGTCTACATCATCGAGGAGCCGATGGCCGCCGCCATCGGCGCCGGGCTGCCCGTCTACGAGCCGACCGGCAACATGGTCGTCGACATAGGGGGCGGCACCACCGAGGTCGCCATCATCTCCCTCGGCGGCATCGTCACCAGCCAGTCGGTCCGCGTCGGCGGCGACGAGCTGGACCAGGCGGTCATCTCCTTCTCCAAGAAGGAATACTCCCTGATGCTCGGGGAACGGACCGCCGAGGAGATCAAGATGGCCATCGGTTCGGCCTATCCCGGCGGCGACGAGGAGCCGCACGCCGAGATCCGGGGCCGCGACCTCGTGAGCGGGCTGCCGAAGACCGTCGTGATCTCCGCCGAGGAGGTGCGGCGGGCGATCGAGGAACCGGTCAACGCCGTGGTGGACGCGGTGAAGACCACGCTGGACAAGTGCCCGCCCGAGCTGTCGGGCGACATCATGGACCGCGGGATCGCGCTCACCGGCGGCGGTGCGCTGCTGAAGAACCTCGACGAACGGCTCCGCGAGGAGACCGGGATGCCCATCCACCTGGTGGACAACCCGCTCGACTCGGTGGTGCTCGGCACCGGCAAGTGCGTCGAGGACTTCGAGTCGCTGCGCCAGGTCCTCGTACCGGAGCCGCGGCACTAGACCCGACGTGGTCCGCCGGGGGCGCGGCGGGTCGTCCCTCCTCGTGGGAGGCACTGGTCGGCGCCGGGCTCCCGGCGTACTCAGGAAACCGGAGGTCGGTGCGTGAAGGACACCCGGCGCACCCGCATGGTGCTCGGCGGGCTGCTCGTCGTGGCGCTCACGATGATCACCGTGGACTACCGCGGCGGCGCGAGCTCGCCGCTGCGCGGGCTGCGCGACGTCGGCGCGACCGTGTTCGGCCCCGTCGAGCGCGCGTCGGCGTCGGTGGTGCGGCCGGTGGGCAACGCCTTCGACGCGATCACCGACGCGCCCGGCGAGCGGCGCCGCGCCGACCGGCTCGCCCGGCAGAACCAGCGGCTGCGCGAGGAGCTGCGCTCCGCGCGGCTCGACAAGGACAAGGCCGCGCAGCTGGACCGGCTGCTCGGCACCGCCGGGATGGGCGGCTACAAGATCCGCGCCGCGCAGGTGATCTCCGCGGGGCAGGGCTTCGAGGACACCGTCACGATCGACGTCGGCAGCCGCAGCGGCATCAAGGCCGACATGACGGTGATCAGCGCGGCCGGGCTGGTCGGCCGCGTCACCCGGGTCGGGCCCGCGACCTCGACCGTGCTGCTCGCCACCGACCAGACCTCCTCCATCGGCTCCCGGCTGGAGGCGTCCAAGGAGATCGGGATCGTGGAGGGCCGCGGGCGCCGCGGCCTCGGCGGGGGCGGCGACACGCCGCTGCGCTTCCAGCTGCTGGACGCCGCCGCGCCGATCAAGGTCGGGCAGCGGATCGTGACGCTCGGCTCGCAGGGGCAGCGCCCGTACGTGCCCGGCGTCCCGATCGGCGAGGTCGCGCGGGTCGAGAAGGCGACCGGCGGGCTGACCCGCACCGCCTACGTCCGGCCGTTCGTGCGGTTCACCAGCCTGGACGTCGTCGGCGTCGTGGTCGCCCCGCCGAAGAACGACCCGCGGGACGCGGTGCTGCCGCCGAAGCCGAAACCGGCGCCGACGCCGACGCCGAGCCCGAGCAAGAGCCCGAAGGCCCGCGAGAGCGCGGACGCGCGGCCGAGCGGCTCCACGAGCCCGTCCACAGAACCGAGCGCGGGGGACTGACGTGCTGAATCCGCCCGAGGCATCACCGGCCGGCCGCACCGCGGTGGCCGCGGTGGTGATCGTCGTGACGCTGATCCTGCAGGTGTCGGTGGCCAACCGGCTGCCGCTGCCCGGCGGCGTGCAGCCCGACCTGGTCCTGCTGGCGGTCGTCGCGCTGGCGCTGGTCGCGGGGTCGATGACCGGCATGGTCACCGGGTTCCTCGCCGGCCTCGCCGCCGACATCATCCCGCCCGCCGACCACACCCTCGGCCGGTACGCGCTCGTCTACTGCCTCATCGGCTTCCTGTGCGGCGCCGCCGCCGCCGAGATGGACCGCCAGTCCGTCGTGCCGTTCTTCGCCGTCGCCGCCGGCGCCCTCGCCGGGACCGTGCTGTACGCGGCGACCGGGATGATCCTCGGCGACCCGCGCGCCGACTGGGGGACCGTGTCGCGGATGGTGCCGCTGCAGGTCCTCTACGACATCATCGCCAGCCCGTTCGTCGTGTGGGCGGTGCTGCGCGCCACCCGCCGGTACGACAGCGGCGAACGGGCGCGGGGCGACGGGCTCGCGGTGCCCGCCGCCCGCTACCGCGCGATGTCGGGGCGGAGCGGAAGCCTGTGAACCCCCGGACCCACTTCCGGCTCGTCGTCCTCTACGTCCTCGTCGCGGCGCTGCTGCTCGTCCTCGTCGGGCGCATGTGGACGCTCCAGGTCCTGGAGGGCACCCACTACCAGGAGATCGCCGCCCAGAACCGCACCCGCGACATCGTCGTCCCGGCCGTCCGCGGCATGATCCTCGACGACCGGGGCGTGCCCCTCGTCCGCAACCGCAGCGCGCTCGTCGTGTCGGTCGACCGGACCACGCTGTCCCGGCAGGAGGACGGCGGCGAGGCCGTGCTGAAGCGGCTCGCGAGCGTCCTCGGGACGACCTACGACGACATCTCCAAGCGGATCCGGCTGTGCAGCCCGACCGTGAAGCGGCCGTGCTGGCCCGGCTCCCCGTACCAGCCGATCCCCGTCGAGGACCACGTCGACCCCAAGCGCGCCCTTCAGATCATGGAGCGGCGGGAGGACTTCCCCGGCGTCACCGCGCAACTCCAGGCCGTCCGCGACTACCCGGAGCCGGACGGCGCGAGCGCCGCGCAGGTCCTCGGCTACCTGCAGCCCGTCACCCAGGAGGAACTGGACGAGCGCAAGGGCCTGCAGGTCACCGGGTACAGCGGCGTCGACCTCGTCGGGCGGGCCGGCCTGGAGGCGCAGTACGACCGCGCGCTGCGCGGCGAGCCCGGGTTCCGCCGGGTCCTCGTCGACAGCCAGGGGCGCGTCACCGGCACCGCCGAGGAGAAGCAGCCGACGTCCGGCGACCACCTCGTCACGAGCATCGACGCGGGCGTGCAGGGCGCGGCGGAGAAGGCGCTCAAGCACGCGATCGACAACGCCCGCAAGGGGGGCAAGCCGGCCGACGCCGGCGCCGCGGTCGTGATGGACGTCCGCACCGGCCGCATGGTCGCGATGGCCAGCTACCCGACCTACGACCCGTCCATCTGGACCGGCGGCATCTCCCAGGACAAGTACGACCAGCTGCTCGGCAAGAAGAACGGCGAGCCGCTGACCTCCCGCGTCACCCAGGGCCAGTTCGCACCGGGCTCCACCTTCAAGATCTCCTCGGTGGCCGCCGCGGTGAAGGACGGCAACAGCCTGAAGGGCATCTATCCGTGCCCCGGCTCCTACAACGTCGGGAGCCGGGCGTTCAGCAACGCCGGAGGCGCGTCGTACGGGCCGATGACGCTGCACACGGCCCTCGTGAAGTCCTGCGACACGGTCTTCTACAGGTTCGCCTACCTGGAGTGGAAGGCCGACGGCGGGATGCACCCGAAGAAGAACCCGTCCGACCCGATGATCAAGATGGCCCGCGAGTACGGGTTCGGGACCAAGACGGGCATCGACCTCCCCAGCGAGAGCTCCGGCCGCATCCCCGACCGGGAGTGGAAGCAGAACTACTGGGAGGCCACCAAGGCGGCCAACTGCAAGGGCGCCAAGGAGGGCTACCCGGACGTCGCCAAGACCGACCCCGCGCGGGCCGCGTACCTGAAGGCGGTCGCGACGGAGAACTGCACCGAGGGCTACGTGTGGCGCCCCGGTGACGCCGCCAACTTCTCGGTCGGGCAGGGCAACGTCCTGGTGACGCCCCTGCAGCTCGTCCGCGCGTACGCGGCGGTCGCCAACGGCGGCAAGCTGTTCACGCCGCGGCTCGGGGTCGCGATCGTCCGGCCGGACGGCACCGTCGTCCGCCGGATCGAGCCCCCCAAGCCGGAGAAGCTGCCGGTCGACCCGAAGGTGCTGAAGTACATCCGGGACGCCCTCGGCCAGGTGACCAAGGAGGGCACCGCGGGAGGCGCGTTCTCCGGGTTCGACTTCAAGCGCGTCGACGTCGGCGGCAAGACCGGCACCGCGGAGGTCTTCGGCAAGCAGGACACCTCCTGGTTCGCCTCGTTCGGCCCGGTGAAGGACCCGCGCTTCGCGGTCGTCGCGATGGTCTCGCAGGGCGGCTTCGGCGCCTCGACGGCGGCGCCGGCCGTCCGCGAGATCTGGGAGTCCATGTACGGGACGAAGGACAAGAAGCCCATCCTGCAGAACGGCGCGCTGCCGTCGGAGCTGCCGAAGATGCCGGGCCAGGGAGCCGCGCCGTGATCACCGGAACCGGCGTGGGGCCGGTCGAGGGGTACGGCGCGCGGCGGACGTGGCAGAGCCGGCTCGCCGGGCTGCGGCGGCTCGACTGGCCGCTGTTCGTGGCCGTGCTGGCGCTGTCGCTGATCGGCGCGCTGCTGGTGCGCTCGGCCACCTTCCACCTGCTCACCGAGCAGGGCCAGGACCCGGAGAGCATGCTCAAGCGGCACGTACTGAACCTGCTGATCGGGTTCGTGCTCGGCGGCGTGGTCACCGTCCTCGACTACCGGCTGCTGCGCGCCTACGTCCCCATCCTGTACGGGCTGGCGTGCGTCGGCCTGCTCGCGGTGCTGACGCCGCTCGGCGAGACGATCAACGGGTCGCACTCGTGGATCGTGATCGGCGGCGGGTTCCAGGTGCAGCCCTCGGAGTTCGCCAAGGTCGGGCTCGTGGTGCTGCTCGCGATGATCCTCGGCGAGCCCCGGGACGGGGAGATCGGGCCGGGCCGCCGCGACGTGCTGCTCGCGCTCGTCCTCGCCGGTGTGCCCGGCGTGCTGATCATGCTGCAGCCCGACCTCGGCACCACGCTGGTGTTCATCGCGGTCGTGCTCGGCATGCTCGCGATCTCCGGCGCGCAGAAGCGCTGGCTCGTCGGCCTCGTCGGCGGCGGGGTGATCGCGTGCGCCGCCGTCTGGTTCTTCGGCCTGCTGAAGGAGTACCAGGTCGACCGGTTCATCGCGTTCCTGCACCCGGAGGCCGACCCGCGCGGCGCCGGCTACAACGCCCAGCAGGCGCGCATCGCGGTCGGGTCCGGCGGGGTGTTCGGCAAGGGGCTGTTCAACGGCGAGCAGACCGGCGGCCACTTCGTCCCCGAGCAGCAGACCGACTTCATCTTCACGGTCGCGGGGGAGGAGCTCGGCTTCGTCGGCGGCGTGGTCATCGTGGCGCTGCTCGGCGTGGTGCTGTGGCGCGGGCTGCGGATCGCCACCCAGGCCGCCGACCTGTTCGGCTCGCTCGTCGCGACCGGCGTCGTGTGCTGGCTCGGGTTCCAGGCGTTCGAGAACATCGGCATGACGATCGGGATCATGCCGATCACCGGGCTGCCGCTGCCGTTCATCTCCTACGGCGGCTCCGCCACCTTCGCCAACATGATCGCCTTCGGCCTGCTGCAGGCCGTCCACGTACGCCGTCGCGCGTTCGATTAGCGCGCCGGGGCGGCGGTAGGCTGGAACTTCATCCCATGTCCCCGGTACGGAGGATTCGTCATGCCGGTCGAGTCGATCTTCCCGCGCCTGGAGCCGCTGCTCCCGAGCGTGCAGAAGCCGATTCAGTACGTTGGCGGCGAGCTGAACTCGCAGATCAAGGACTGGGACGAGACCGACGTCCGATGGGCGCTGATGTACCCGGACGCCTACGAGGTCGGCCAGCCGAACCAGGGCGTCCAGATCCTCTACGAGATCCTCAACGAGCGCGACGGCGTCCTCGCCGAGCGGACCTACACGGTCTGGCCCGACCTCGAGGCCGTCATGCGCGAGCACGGCATCCCGCAGTTCACCGTGGACGCGCACCGCCCGGTCGGCGCGTTCGACGTGCTCGGCGTGTCGTTCTCCACCGAGCTCGGCTACACCAACATGCTCACGGCGCTCGACCTCGCCGGCATCCCGCTGGACGCCGCCGAACGCACCGGCGACCACCCCATCGTGATCGCCGGCGGGCACGCCGCGTTCAACCCCGAGCCGATCGCCGACTTCATCGACGCGGCCGTCCTCGGCGACGGCGAGGAGATCGTGCTCGCCATCACCGAGGTGATCCGCGAGTGGAAGGCCGAGGGGGAGCCCGGCGGCCGAGACGAGCTGCTCATGCGGCTCGCGGCGTCCGGCGGCGTGTACGTGCCCCGCTTCTACGACGTCACCTACCTGCCGGACGGCCGGATCCAGCGGGTCGCGCCGAACCGTCCGGGCGTCCCGTGGCGGGTCGACAAGCACACCGTCATGGACCTCGACCAGTGGCCCTACCCGAAGAAGCCCCTGGTCCCGCTCGCCGAGACCGTGCACGAGCGGTTCAGCGTGGAGATCTTCCGCGGCTGCACCCGCGGCTGCCGGTTCTGCCAGGCCGGGATGATCACCCGTCCGGTCCGGGAGCGCTCGATCACCACGATCGGCGCGATGGTCGACCAGGGCCTCAAGGAGTCGGGCTTCCAGGAGGTCGGCCTCCTCAGCCTCTCCAGCGCCGACCACAGCGAGATCGGCGACGTCGCCAAGGGCCTCGCCGACCGCTACGAGGGCACCAACACCTCGCTCTCCCTCCCGTCCACCCGCGTGGACGCCTTCAACATCACGCTCGCCAACGAGTTCTCCCGCGGCGGCCGCCGCTCCGGCCTCACGTTCGCCCCCGAGGGCGGCTCCGAGCGGATGCGCAAGGTGATCAACAAGATGGTCACCGAGGACGACCTGATCCGCACCGTCTCCACCGCCTACGAGAACGGCTGGCGCCAGGTCAAGCTCTACTTCATGTGCGGCCTGCCCACCGAGGAGGACGAGGACGTCCTCGCGATCGCCGGCATGGCCAAGCGCGTCATCCAGGCGGGCCGCGAGGCCACCGGCCGCAAGGACATCCGCTGCACGGTCTCCATCGGCGGGTTCGTGCCCAAGCCGCACACCCCCTTCCAGTGGGCCGCGCAGTGCGACCACGAGACCGTCGACCGCCGCCTGCACGCCCTCAAGGACCTGCTGCGCGGCGACAAGGAGTACGGCCGCGCGATCGGCCTGCGCTACCACGACGGCCAGCCGTCCATCATCGAGGGCATGCTGTCGCGCGGCGACCGCCGCGTCGGCAAGGTCATCCGCGCCGTCTGGGAGGACGGCGGCCGCTTCGACGGCTGGAGCGAGCACTTCTCCTACGAGCGCTGGACGTCCTGCGCCGAGCAGGCCCTGGCCGGTGAGCCCGTCGACCTGGCCTGGTACACCACCCGGGAACGCGACGAGGTCGAAGTCCTCCCCTGGGACCACCTGGACGCCGGCCTCGACCGCGAATGGCTCTGGCAGGACTGGCAGGACGCCATCGACGAGACCGAGGTCGAAGACTGCCGCTGGACCCCCTGCTACGACTGCGGCGTCTGCCCCACCATGGGCACCGAGATCCAGATAGGCCCCACCGGCAAGAAGCTCCTCCCCCTCTCCGTCGTCTGACGACCCGCGCGGGGGGCCGGGTGTCCGGAAGCGGTTGCCGGAAGACCCTGGACTGGGGGCGTTCCGGGCTTAGGGCACCCGTGCTTGGCCGAATCGGGCTCGGGGACCCGTACTCTATAGGGAGACCTAGTTTTTCGACTCGACGCGAGTAGGAAGGACCAGAACCCTGGCACCCATGCCGGAGGGTCCGGCGCCGGCCCCCGTGACCCAGCGACTGCGCGTCCGCTACGCCAAGCGGGGCAGGCTGCGGTTCACGAGCCACCGCGACATTTCCCGGGCCGTGGAACGCGCCGTCAGGCGCGCCGGGATCCCTGTCGCGTTCAGCGGCGGATTCACCCCCCACCCGAAGATCTCGTACGCGGGTGCGGCGGCGACAGGGGTGGCCAGTGAGGCCGAATACCTCGAGATCGGGCTGACCGAGACCCGCGACCCTGCGCGGGTGCGGGCCGATCTGGACGCGGCCCTGCCCCCCGGGCTCGACATCGTCGATGTCGTGCCGGTCCGGGCGGGACGCGGCGACGCGGCGGCGAAGCCGAGCGCGTTCGCCGATCGGCTCGAGGCGTCCGAATGGCGGATCAGGCTGGACGGCGTGTCGGACGACGACGCCGCCGCGGCCGTGGCCGCCTTCATGGACGCCGAGCACATCGAGGTGGAACGCCTCACGAAGAAGGGACGGCGCCGTTTCGACGTGCGCGCCGCCGTGTCCGCGTGTGAGCTGGACCGGCGCGCCGCCGAGGCGGCGGATGCCCCTTGTGCGATACTTCGAATGGTTGTTCGGCATTCCACACCGGCCGTACGACCCGACGACATCCTCACCGGACTGCGCCAGGTCGCCGACCTCGCGCCGCCGTCACCGCCGCTGGTGACCAGGCTGGCGCAGGGGCCCCTCGACGCGGACACCGGTGGTCTCGCGGATCCCCTGGATCCCGACCGGGAGATCGGCCTGCCGTCCGGCGACGACGCCGGGACGGCGCGCGGCCCTGTACGGCCGCGGCCCGGGGACGCCGCGAGCGCGGATGCCGTCAGCGCCTGACCGGGGGACCGAAGCCGTGGGAGCACGGAACCGGTCCCGCAGGGTACGGCCGGCGCACCCCCGACGACTTCGTCGGCATGACCGGACCACCGTCCGGGCGTGCCGACGCCGATGACACGAGGTGCTCCCGTGCGGCGCACCGCACCGATCCGCCCCCGGGCGGAACGGGCGGACGCGCCCGGGAGCCTGACGGGAGATTGCCCGGATGCTTGAGAACGAAGCCGATTCGGCCACGGCCGAAGGCACCGACAACGAGACGAACGATGGCGCGGGCACCGAGGAGGCCCGCAACGGCGTGACCACGCGGCCGCGGCGGGCCAGCCGGCCCGCCGGTCCGCCGCCCGAGGTGGAGGAGCCCCCCGCCC
>NZ_SMJW01000166.1 GCF_004348335.1 Actinomadura bangladeshensis
ATAAGAGACAGGACCCGGAGGGGTGCGGCATGGCCGGGGAGCCGGTGGCGCGGGCGGAGAACGTCTGGCGGCGCTCGTATCCGTTCTGGGACGCCTACTTCGCGATGGTGCTGGTCGGGACCATCGCCGCGACGACCGCCGACGAGGTGGCGCCGGGGCGGCGGTCGGCGGCGGTCGCGCTGCTCGTCCTGCTGAGCGTGGCGTACGTGGCGATCGGGCGGAAGGCGCTCCGGTCGCAGGAACTGCCCCGGCCCGGCTGCAAGATCTACGCGGTCGCGCTGATCTGCATGTTCGTGCCCGCGACGGTGCTCGCGCCGGTGACGGCGACGGCCCTCGCCGCGCTGGCGCCGCAGGTCTACATGATGTACGGGGCGGGGCGCGGGTTCGCGCTGATGCTCGTGCTGCTGTCCGGGCCGGTCGGGCTGGGGCTGGCGGAGTCCGGGGCGGGCACGGCGACGACGGTCGTCATCGTGGCGGCGGGCATCGCGTGCAGCGGGCTGCTCGCGGTGTTCATCGGGCGGATGGGCCACCAGAACCACGAGCGGAAGCGCCTCATCGAGGAGCTGGACCGGACGCGCGGCGAACTGGCCGAGGTCAGCCGCGAGGCGGGCGTGCTCGCCGAGCGGGAGCGGCTGGCCCGCGACATCCACGACACGATCGCGCAGGGGTTCACGTCCATCACGATGCTGCTGCAGGCGGCGGAGGCCGAGGTCGGGCCGAACCGGCACCTGGAGCTGGCCCTGCGGTCGGCGCGCGAGAACCTGGCCGAGACGCGGGGCCTCGTCGCGGCGCTCGCGCCGCCCGCGCTGGACGGCAGCTCCCTGGTGGAGGCGCTGCGGCGGATGGCCCGCGACTTCGACCTGCCCGCCGACCTCGCGGTCGAGGGCGAGCCGCGGCCGCTGGACGCCGTGGAGGTCGTCCTGCTGCGGGTGACGCAGGAGGCGCTCGCGAACGTCCGCAAGCACGCCGAGGCGACGGAGGTGAAGGTGCGCCTGGAGTACGGGGACGCCGTGCGGCTGACGGTCGCCGACGACGGGCGCGGGTTCGCGCCGGACGCGGTCGAGCGCGGGTTCGGGCTGCGCGGCATGCGGAGCCGGGTCGAGCAGGCCGGCGGGGCGTTCGCCGTCACCGGCGGCGACGGCACCGTGGTCGAGGCGGTGATCCCGTGCTCCGCGTGATGATCGTGGACGACCACCCGATCGTCCGGGAGGGGCTGCGCGGGATGCTGGCCGCCGAGCCGGACATCGAGGTGGCGGGCGAGGCCGCGTCCGGGGACGAGGCCGTCGCGCTGGTCCCCCGCATCGCCCCGGACGTCGTCCTCATGGACCTGCGGATGCCGTCCGGCGACGGCGTGAGCGCGATCGAGCGCCTGCCCGGCCACCGGATCCTCGTCCTGACGACGTTCCAGGACGACGCCGACATCGTCCGCGCGATCGAGGCGGGCGCCGCCGGCTACCTGCTGAAGGACGCGTCGCGCGCCGACCTCGCCGCGGCCGTCCGGGACGCCGCGGCGGGCCGGCGCGTCCTGTCGCCCGAGGTGTCGGCGCGCCTCGCGGCGGTCGACGAGACTCCCGCGCCGCCCGTCCTGTCCACGCGCGAGGCGGAGGTGCTCGCCCTCGTCGCCGAGGGCCTCACCAACGCCCAGATCGGCGAGCGCCTCTACATCGGCCAGGCGACGGTGAAGACGCACCTCCTGCGCATCTTCACCAAACTGGGCGTCTCCGACCGCACCGCCGCCGTCATGACCGCCCTCCAGCACGGCCTCATCCCCGCCCCCTGACTCACTCCTCGGTGGCGGGGCTGCCGCCGGCCTCGTATTCGGCGAGCAGGTCCTCCTCGGAGGCGCCGCGGCGCCAGTAGCCGGTGAAGGTGACGGCGCGGCGGTCCAGGCCGCGCTCCTTCACCAGGTGCCGGCGCAGGGCCTTGACCGCGCTGGACTCGCCGGCGATCCACGCGTAGGCGCTGTCCGGGACCTTCGCGCCGCGGACGGCGTCCACGAGGGTGCCGGGGGAGACCCAGGCGACCTCGGTGTCGGCGGCGGTGGGCAGATCGCGGCGGTCCTCGGGGTGCGGGACGTCGATGAAGACCTGCGCGGGCGTCCCGGCGGGCAGCCAGGCGAGGTTCCCCGCGATGGCGGGCAGCGCGGTCAGGTCGCCCGCGATCACGACCGGGGCGCCGGGCGGCGGGCGGAAGTCGTAGCCGCCGTTGTCCGGGCCGGTCGGGGCGAGGATCGTGACGCGGTCGCCCTCGGCGGCCGCCGAGGCCCACCGCGACGCCGGCCCGGACGTGCCGTTGCCGTGCAGCGCGAAGTCGACGTCCAGCTCGCCGGGGCGGTGGTCGCAGACCGTGTACGAGCGCATGATGCCGCGCTCGGCCGGGTCCAGCGCGCGCCAGTCGTTGAACCAGGTGGCGCCGTCGCCGTTCTCCGGCATGACCGGCGCGTCCTGGTGCGGGTGCGGGAGGAACAGCTTGAAGCGCTGGTCGCGCCCGGCGGTCGCGAAGCCGTCCAGGGACGTCCCGCCCAGGGTGATCCGGACCATGGACGGCCCGAGCCGCACGGACCGGGCCACGTGCACGTCGAAGAAGGCGTAGGGGTGGGCCGGAGTCGTCATCGTGCCGCCTTTCAGCCGGTCTTCTTCGCGGAGTTGATGGCGGTCGCGAGGGCTTCGAGGAGCGGCGCGCAGCCCTCGTAGGAGAAGCGGGGCTCGGCGTTCCAGGGGATGACCTGGCCGGCCTTCACCGCGGGGAGGTCCTTCCAGGACGGCTTTGACTCCAGGTCCTTCGGCTGCAGTGCCTGCGTGCGGGAGTCGAGCAGGATGAGGTCGGCCTTGTACTTGTCGGCGTTCTCCCAGCTCAGGCTCTCGAAGTAGTCGTCCTCGCCCAGCTTGTCCGGGACGATCAGGTCGACGCCGAGCTCCGTGTAGTAGATGAGGTCGGTGTTCTTGGCCGGGCTGGAGGCGTAGAACAGGTCGGGGCTCCCGGACGCGGCGAGCACCTTCAGGCCCGGCTTGGCCTTCGCCGCCGCGCGCACGGCCTCGGCGGCCTTCTCGAACCGGGCCTTGGCGGCGGTGACCTTCGGCGCCTTCAGGTCGGCGCCGAGCGCGGCGGCGAGCGCGGCGGTCCGCTCGATCGGCTTCGGCAGCGGGACGGAGCCGGCGGCGATGGCGACGCTCGGCGCCAGCGCGTAGATCTTGTCCTTGCTCTCCGCGGGGACGTAGAACAGCTCGCCCGGGATGAACATGTTGTCGACGAGCAGGTCGGGGCGGAGCGCGGCGTACTTCTCGATGTTGAACTCGCCGAACGCGTTGCCGATGATCTCCAGCCGGTCGACGGGCAGGTTCCCGGCCTGCGGGTCGGGCCTGCCGTCCTTCAGCTTGGTCGGGCCGAACACGCCGACGATCTGCTCGTCGATGCCGAAGTCGTAGAGCGCGGCGGCGGTGGCGGAGTAGCCGACGATCCGCTGCGGGCGCTTCTTGAGGTCGACCTTCGTGCCGCGGTCGTCGGTGAACGTCCAGGCGCCGCCGCCGGGGGAGGCGGTGCCGCCCGAACCGTCGTCGCCGCCGCACGCGCTGATCAGCGCGCCGAGGGCGAAGGCGCCGCCGGCGCCCAGGACGGCACGGCGGGTGAGGGGGCGAGCACCGATATGCGACATGCGAACTTTCTCCTGAATCAATTACGGTGGCCGGATAGTGGACCGATGGGCACTTAGGTTAACCTAACCTAAGATCTTGTCCAGAGGAGGCCCGCCAGGTGCTGTCGACCACGCCGCGCCCGCTCGCCGAGCGGCCGGCCGCACCCCCCGGTCGCGCATGGCGGGCGGCCGGACTCGGCGGCGGAGTCCTGTTCCTGCTCGCCGCCGTCGCGCTCAGCCTCGCCGTCGGCGCGAAGCCGCTCTCGCTCGGGCAGGTGTGGGACGGGCTCGTCGACCCCGGCTCGGCCGCGTACACGCTCGTCCACGAGATGCGCCTCCCGCGCACGCTGCTCGGCCTGCTCGCCGGGACGGCGCTCGGGCTGGCCGGCGCGGTGATGCAGGCGCTCACCCGCAACCCGCTCGCCGACCCCGGCATCCTCGGCATCAACGCGGGCGCCGCGGCCGCCGTCGTGTCGGCGATCTCGTTCCTCGGGATCACCTCGTTCACCGGCTTCGTGTGGTTCGCGTTCGCGGGCGCCGGCGCGGTCGCCGTGCTGCTCTACGCGGTCGGCGGCGGGCGCGGCGCCACCCCGGCGCGGCTCGCGCTCGCGGGGGCCGCGCTCAACGCCGCGCTGTACTCCTATGTGAACGCGGTGCAGCTCCTCGACACCGCGTCCCTGGACCGGATGCGCTTCTGGACGGTCGGCTCCCTCGCCGCCGCGCAGGACTACACCGTCGTCCGCGTCGCCCCGTTCGTCGCGGTCGGCCTCGTGCTCGCGCTGCTGCTCGCCCGCCCGCTGAACGCGATGGCGATGGGCGAGGACGCCGCCCGCGCGCTCGGCGCCGACCCCGGCCGCGCCCGGATCGCCGCGATCGCCGCGGTCACCCTGCTGTGCGGCGCGGCGACGGCGGCCTGCGGGCCGATCATCTTCGTCGGGCTGATGGTGCCGCACCTCGTCCGCGCGCTGACCGGCCCCGACCTGCGCCGGCTGCTGCCGTTCTGCGCGATCCTGTCGCCCGCGCTGATGCTGGCGGCGGACGTCCTCGGGCGCGTCGCCGCCCGCCCGTCCGAGGTCCAGGTCGGCATCGTGATGGTCATCGCGGGCGGGCCGGTGTTCCTGTACTTCGTCCGCCGCCCGCGGAAGGGCCTCTCATGAGCCGCGGGCCGCACTTCGCCGTCGTCCGGACGCCCGCCGGGGCGTCGTTCCGGTTCCGCCCGCGCGGGTTCGCCGTCGCCGCGCTCTGCCTGGCGGTGGCGCTCGGGACGGGCGTCCTGCTCATCGGCAGCGGCGACTTCCCGATGAGCCCCGCCGACGTCGTCCGCACCCTGCTCGGGCAGGGCACGCCCGCCGACTCGCTGATCGTCAACGAGATCCGGCTGCCCCGGGTGGCCGCCGGGCTCGCCGTCGGGGCCGCGCTCGGCCTGGCGGGCGCGATCTTCCAGTCGCTCACCCGCAACCCGCTCGGCAGCCCGGACATCCTCGGGTTCACCCAGGGCGCGGCGGGCGGCGTCCTCGCGGTGATCGTGCTGACCGGCGGCGGCACCGCCGCGGTCGCGGCCGGCGCGGCGGGCGGCGGCCTGCTCACCGGCCTGGTCGTGTTCGCGGTCGCGGGACGGCACGGCGCGCACGGCCAGCGGCTCGTCCTCGTCGGCATCGGCGTGGCGGCGATCCTCACCGGCCTGAACGGCTACCTACTCACCCAGGCGCAGATCACCGAGGCGGCCCGCGCCGTGCTGTGGCTGACCGGCAGCCTCGACGGCCGCGACTGGGCCGACACCGCGCCCGTGCTCGCGGCGCTCGCCGTCCTCGGGCCGCTCGTCATGGCGGGCTGCGGCCGGGCGCTGCGGATGCTGGAGATGGGCGACGACGCCGCGCACGGCCTCGGCGTCCCGATCGAGCGGGTCCGGCTGGTCATGCTGACCGCGGCCGTGCTGCTCACCTCGCTCGCCGCGGCGGCGGCCGGGCCGGTCGCGTTCGTCGCGCTGACCGCGCCGCAGCTCGCCCGCCGCCTCACCCGCACGACCGGCCCCAACCTGCTGCCCGCGACGTGCATGGGCGCGGCGCTGCTGGTGGCCGCCGACTGGGTCGCGCAGCACGCCTTCCCGGGGCGCCAGCTCCCGGTCGGCGTCGTGACCGGCCTCCTCGGCGGCGGGTACCTGGTCTGGCTCCTCGTGACCGAACGCAAGACGGGACGGATCTGATGGACGAGAAAGCACGCCTCACCGGCACGGGCCTCACCCTCGCCTACGACAAGCGCACCATCGCCGAGGACCTCGACGTCGCCGTCCCGGACGGGTCGTTCACGGTCATCGTGGGCCCGAACGCGTGCGGCAAGTCGACGCTGCTGCGGGCGCTCGCCCGGATCCTGAAGCCGGCGGCCGGGACGGTCGTGCTCGACGGCGGGCCCATCGCCGGCTGGCCCGCCAAGAAGCTCGCCCGGACGCTCGGGCTGCTGCCGCAGTCGTCCATCGCGCCGGAGGGCATCACGGTCGCCGACCTGGTGTCGCGCGGCCGGTACCCGCACCAGAGCCTGCTGCGGCAGTGGTCGCGGGAGGACGAGCGGGTCGTCGCCGAGTCGATGGCCGCGACCCGCGTCCAGGACCTCGCCGAGCGGCACGTGGACGAGCTGTCGGGCGGCCAGCGGCAGCGCGTGTGGATCGCGATGGCGCTCGCCCAGCAGACCCCGCTGCTCCTGCTGGACGAGCCGACGACCTACCTCGACATCGCCCACCAGATCGAGGTCCTGGACCTGTGCGCGCGGCTGCACGAGGAGGGCCGCACGGTCGTCGCCGTCCTGCACGACCTGAACCACGCCGCCCGGTACGCCACGCACCTGATCGCCATGCGGGACGGCCGGATCGTCGCGGCGGGCGACCCGGCCGCGGTCGTCACGTCGGAGCTGGTCGAGGAGGTGTTCCGGCTGCCGTGCCGGGTGATCGACTGCCCGGAGACCGGGACGCCGCTCGTCATCCCGGCCGCGCGCGGCCGGGTCCCAGCCCTGCACTGACCGCGAATTAGTTGTAGGCTTATAACGTTTGTAGGTCTACAACGATTGGACCGCGGTGCCCGAACTCAGCCATCGCCGCAGGTCACTGGTCCTCGGCATCTGCTGCATGAGCCTGCTCATCGTCAGCCTGGACAACACGATCCTCAACGTCGCGCTGCCCACCCTGCAGCACGACTTCGACAGCTCGCTGTCCGGGCTGCAGTGGACGATCGACGCCTACCTGATCGTCCTCGCCTCGCTGCTGATGCTCGCCGGCTCGACCGCCGACCGGATCGGGCGCCGCCGGGTGTTCCAGACGGGCCTCGCGCTCTTCGTCACCGGGTCGGTGCTGTGCAGCCTCGCGCCGTCCCTCGGCTGGCTCGTCGCCGCCCGCGTCGTGCAGGCCGTCGGCGGGTCGATGCTGAACCCGGTCGCCATGTCGATCATCACGAACGTGTTCACCGAGCCGCGCGAGCGGGCCCGCGCCATCGGCGTGTGGGGCGCCGTCGTCGGGCTGAGCATGGCGATGGGGCCGCTCGTCGGCGGGTTGCTCGTCGACTCCGTCGGCTGGCGGTCGATCTTCTGGCTGAACGTGCCGATCGGCCTCGCCGCGCTCGCGCTGACCGCGCTGTTCGTCCCCGAGTCGCGCGCCGGGCGGCCGCGCCGGCCCGACCCGCTCGGCCAGGCGCTCATGATCGTGCTGCTCGGGACGCTGACCTACGCGATCATCGAGGCGCCCGGACGCGGCATCGGCGACCCGGCCGTCTACGGCGCCGCGCTGCTCGCCGCGGCCTCGCTCGCCGGGTTCGTCCTGCACGCGCTGCGCGCCCCCCAGCCGCTGATCGACCTGCGCTTCTTCCGCAGCCTGCCGTTCTCGGGCGCGACGCTGATCGCGATCAGCGGGTTCGCGGCGCTCGGCGGGTTCCTCTTCCTCAACACGCTCTACCTGCAGAACGTCCGGGGCATGTCGGCGCTGCACGCCGGGCTGTACCTGCTGCCGATGGCCGCGATGACCGCCGCGGTCTCCCCGCTGTCCGGACGCCTGGTCGGCGGCCGCGGCCCCCGGCTGCCGCTGCAGATCGCCGGGGCCGCGATGCTCGCCAGCGGGCTGCTGTTCGCCGCGTTCGACGCCGAGACCGGTGACGTCACGCTGTTCGCGTCCTATGTGCTGTTCGGCATCGGGTTCGGGATGATCAACTCGCCGATCACGAACACCGCCGTGTCCGGGATGCCGCGCGCCCAGGCCGGGGTCGCCGCCGCCGTCGCGTCCACCAGCCGGCAGATCGGGCAGGCGCTCGGCGTCGCGGTGATCGGCGCGGTGCTCGCCGCCGGGACGTCCGGTGCCGTGTCGGGCGCGGCCTCCGGCGCGCCCGGCGCGGACGCCTTCGTGTCCGCCGCCCGCCCGGCATACTGGATCCTGGCCGGCTGCGCGGCGGCCGTCCTCGTGCTCGGCACGGTCACCACCGGCCGACGGGCCGCGCGCAGCACCGCGCGCGTGACCGAGCTGTTCGACGCCGGCGACCCGGCCCCGGAGGGACCCCACGTGACGGGAGCGAGCACCCGATGAACGAGCCCGCCACCGAGCCCGCCGTCGATGTCGCCGCGCGCGCCTGGCGCAACCTGGGCGTCGTGTTCCACGAGCGCAACGACATGCGCCGGAAGGTCGCCGAGGCGCTCGGCATGAGCTTCTTCCGGGCCAAGGCGCTGCGCCGCATCGCCGCCGCGGCGGAGCCGCTCACGCTCGGCGACGTCGCCGGGCTCCTGCTCACCGACCGCCCCTACGCCACCGTCGTGGTGGACGACCTGGTCGGGCGCGGCCTCGTCGAGCGCGCCCCGAACCCGGCCGACCGGCGCGCCAAGCTCGTCACGGCGACCGAGGCCGGGCGCGCCGCGGCGGCGGAGGCCGAGCGCATCCTCGCCACCCCGCCGCCGGAGCTGTACGGGCTCCCGGCCGAGGACCTCGCCGTCCTCGACCGGATCGCCCTCCATCTGCTGGGGGAGTCCACGACCCCCGGCGGTGCCTAGGCCGCTCCCGACGGGACCTTGTAGGTCTCGGCGGTCTCGGACTCCTGCGCGTCCCGTTCGACGACCAGGCCGCCGAGCGCCTTGGCGTCGGTCCGCAGGATGTAGGTCTTGCGGGTGCCCGGCTCGTCCACCTTCGAGAAGTCCATCGGGGTGCCGTAGCCGCCGTCGTGCGCGGTCGTCGACCGGTGCGCGGTGATCAGGCCCTCGCGGGTGAGGTCCTTGGCCTCGCACGCCTTCTTCAGCGCGTCCGCGAAGATCACCGCGCCGGTGTAGCCGTTGACGACCGCGCTGTCGCGCGGCTGCCCCGGGTACTTCTTGCCGTAGTCGTCCGCCAGCTTCTTGATGGCCGGCAGGTCGGACGAGATCGGCGCGCCGGCGCTGGCGAGGTAGAAGTCCTTCAGCAGCGCGGGCGCGGCCGGGGTCTGCAGCAGCTGCGGGGAGAACCCGGAGTTGCTCGCCACGATCGGCACCGTGATCCCCTTGGCCCGCGCCACGCCCGCCAGGGACGCCGACTGCTTCGGCCCGGCGCTCATCAGGATCGCCTTCACGCCGGCGTCCTTCAGCGCCGACACCTGCGCGGTCATGTCGTTGTCGGTCGCCTTGATCTTCTGCTCGACGAGCGTGAGACCGAGCTTGCCCGCCGCGTACTTCGACCCGGCGAGCGCGCTCTCGCCGTAGTCGCCCTCGAAGTAGACGTGACCGATCTTGTCGCCCTTACCGATCCCCTTCTCCTTGGTCAGGAAGTCCAGGGCGTTGATCATGTCGACGTCGTAGGTGGTCCCGGTGACCTGGATGTACTTGTTGCCGAGCAGCGTCGTCGCCCACGCGTTCGGGATCACGAACATCTTGTCGGAGGTGATCCGCTGGTTGAGCGCCGTCACCATCGGCGACCCGACGAACTGGGTGAGGCCGATGACGCTCGACTGCATCTCGCTGTACCCGGCGACCGCCTTCTGCACGTCGTAGCCGTGGTCGCGGACGACCAGCTCGACCTTGCGTCCGCAGATCCCGCCCTGCGCGTTGACCTGCTCGAAGTACATCTGCTGCGCCTGGGTGAGGCTCTTGCCGAGCGGGGCGTAGACGCCGGTCAGGTCGGTCGCGGCGCCGACGCGGATCGTGTCGTCGCCGACGCCGGGGCCGGTCTTGACACCGTCCTTCCCGGTGCCGCCGGACCCGCCGGTCGCCTTGCCGCTGCAGCCGGACGCCATGCTCAGCGGCAGCGCGAGCGCCAGGGCGGCGACCGCCGTGAGACGTGCCGTTCGGTTCATGTGGGTTGCTCCTCTTGCTCGAGTCGGGTGAGGGGACGGGCGGCCCGGCGCCGGGACGCGGCGGTGCGCAGCCGCGGCCACATCCCGGCCAGGCCGCCGGGCAGGAACAGGACGACGGCGACGACGGCGGCGCCGTACAGGATCCGGGCGGCCTCGGCGGGGGAGACCCCGGCGGAGCCCGGCGCGGCGACGAGCGGCAGGTCGTCGCCGAAGCGGGTGAGCAGCTGCGGCAGGACCGACACGAACACCGCGCCGGCGATCGCCCCCGCGGCGGTGCCGAGCCCGCCGATGACGATCATGGCGAGGTAGTCCAGGGACAGGAACATGCCGAAGTAGTCGGGGACGGTCCGGCGGAACGCCAGCGCCAGCAGCGCCCCGGCGGCCCCCGCGTACATCGACGACAGCACGAACACCCCGGCCCGGTAGCGCGCCACCGGCACGCCCATCACGGCCGCCGCCGTCTCGTGGTCGCGGATCGTGTTCATCGCCCGCCCCGGCCGGCCGCGCACGATGCCGCGCGCGATCCACGCCGCCGGGACCAGCAGCAGCACGGCGAGGAACCACAGCCGCTCCAGCGCGCCGAGCGGCACGTTGAACAGCACCAGCTCGGGGGAGTCGTCGAAGCGGAACCCGGCCAGCTCCAGCGGCGGGACGTCCCGCCCGTTGAACCCGCCGGTGACGGTCTCGGCGTTGAACAGCACGTGCTGCCCGATGAAGATCAGCGCGAGCGAGGCGATGCCGAGGTAGACGCCGCGCAGCCGTCCGGCGATGGGGCTGAACAGGCCGCCCGCGACGCCCGCGAGGACGATCGCGCCGATGAAGGCCAGCGGCGTCGGCAGCCCGAGGCCCGCGGCGTGCGGCCCGCCCTCGGACGCCAGGTACACGTACCCGTAGGCGCCGACCGCGAGGAAGAACGCGTGCCCCATCGACAGCTGCCCGGTCGCGCCGGTCAGCAGGTTCAGGCCGATCGCGCCGATCGCCGCCGACATCGCGAACAGGCCGGTCTGGAGCCAGAAGGCGTCCAGGTAGAAGGGCATGGCGAGCAGGACCAGCGTTCCGCCGAGCGCGGCCGCGGTGCGGAGCGGACGTTCAGACACGCGACAGCTCCCTCGTCCCGAACAGCCCGGCCGGGCGGACCAGCAGGACCAGCAGCATCACCACGAACGGCGCCACCTCGCCGATGCCGCGTCCCATGAACGCGAGGTCGCCCTGGTAGCCGGTCACCAGCGACTCGGTGAGCCCGACGATCAGCCCGCCGACCAGGGCGCCCGTCGTCGAGTCGAGCCCGCCGAGGATCGCGGCGGGGAACGCCTTCATCGCCGCGAACGAGGTGCTGCGGTCCAGGCCCGGCGTGGGGAACACGGTGAGGAACAGCGCCGCGACCGCGGCGAGCGCCCCCGCGACCGCCCATGCCGCCAGCGACACGCGGGTCAGCCGGACGCCCATCAGCGCCGCCGTCTCCCCGTCCTCGGCCGCCGCCCGCATCGCCACGCCCCACGAGGTGTAGCGGAACGCCAGCAGGAACGCCGCGATCAGCAGGGACGCGACCGCGAACGCGGCGATGCGGGTCTGCGCGATGCCGACGCCCGCCACCTCCACGATCTCGTCCTGCCAGGGGTCGCCCATCGACAGGACCTGCGTGCCGATCTCCCGCGTGAGCGCGGTCGTCAGCACGATGTCGACGCCGATCGTGACGATCGCGAGCACCGCCTGGTCCTCGACGCGGGCGCGGCGCAGCACCAGGAACTCCACCAGCGCGCCCGCGACCGCCGCCGCGGCGACGCCCGCGCCGAGCGCCGCGAGGAACCCGATGTCGTCGTGCAGGACCGCCGTCACGTAGCCGCCGACCAGCAGCAGCGACGCGTGCGCGAAGTTGACCACCTCGGTGGCCTTGAAGATGATCACGAAGCCGAGGGCGATCAGCGCGTACACCGACCCCGCCGAGACCCCGTTGACCACCAGCTCGATGAACGTGCTCAAGGATTTCCCTCCGAATCGGCGGTCTCGCGCGGCTCGTGCGCGGCGCCGAGGTAGGCGCGGATCACCGCCGGGTCCCGCTGCACCCGCTCGGGTGCGCCGCCCGCGATGCGCCGGCCGAAGTCCAGGACGGTGACCTCGTCGGCCAGCCGCATGACCATGCCCATGTCGTGCTCGACCAGCAGGACCGAGACGCCGAGGTCGGCGCGGACCCGGCCGATGACCTCGGCCATCCGCCGCCGCTCCGCGCCGTTCATCCCCGCCACGGGCTCGTCCAGGAGCAGCAGCCGGGGTTCCATCGCGAGCGCGCGGGCCAGCTCGACCCGCTTCTGGACGCCGTACGACAGCAGCCCCACCGGCGCCGCCAGATGCTCGCCGACCCCGACGAACCGGGCGATGTCGCGGACGCGGGCGCGGTGCCGGGCGTCCTCGCGGCGCGCCCGCGGCAGGCGCAGCCCCGCGGACGCGAACCCGGCCCTGGTGAGCCGGTGCCGCCCGAGCATCAGGTTGTCCTCGACGGACAGGTGCCGGGACAGCGCGATGTTCTGGAACGTCCGGGCCACGCCGAGGCCCGCGATCCGGTGCGGCGGCAGCGCGGTCAGCTCCGCGCCGGCGAACCGGACGCTGCCCTCGCTCGCCCGGTACACCCCGGACAGCACGTTGAAGCACGTCGACTTGCCCGCCCCGTTCGGCCCGATGACCGCGTGGACGCTGCCCTCCGCCACGGTGAAACCGACACCGTCCAGCGCCGTCAGCCCGGCGAACCGCACGGTGAGCCCCTCGACGACGAGTTCGCTCATCCGGCCCACCGCTCCAGCGACGGCGGCGGCACCGAGTCGCCGCCGTCCTCGTCCTCCTCGGCGCCGACGCCGAGGTAGCGCCGCCGGACCTCGTCGCTCGCGGCCAGCTCCGCCGACGGCCCGTGCAGCGTGACCGCGCCGACCTCCAGCACGTGCGCCTCCGACGACAGCTCCAGCGCCAGCGCGGCGTTCTGCTCGATCAGCAGGATCGCGGTGCCCTGCAGGTTGATCTCCCGGACGGTCTCGGCGATCCGCTCGGCCATCAGCGGTGCCAGGCCGAGCGTCGGCTCGTCCAGCAGCAGCACCGACGGGCACGCCATGAGCGCCCGCCCGATCGCGAGCATCTGCTGCTCGCCGCCGGACAGCAGCCCGGCCCGCTGCCGGGCCCGCTCGGCGAGCACCGGGAACAGCTCCAGCACCCGCCCGTGAGCCTTGGCCGCGGCGCCCCGGCCGGGCGCGCCGAGCGCGCCCGCCCGCAGGTTCTCCTCCACGCTGAGCCGGCCGAACACCCGCCGCCCCTCCGGCACCTGCACCACCCCGGCCGCCACGATGGTGGCCGGGTGCAGCCCGACGAGGGACCGGTCGCCGAGGCGGACCGCGCCGGCGTCCACCGCCCCGCGGTGGAACGGCAGCGTCCCGGAGATCGCCCGGAGCAGCGTCGTCTTGCCCGCCCCGTTCGCGCCGAGCACGGCCGTGACCGAGCCCGCCGGGACGTCCAGCGAGACGCCGCGCAGGGCCCGCACCGCCCGCCCGTAGCTCACCGACAGATCGCGGACCGCGAGGGTCCCGTTCGCCATTCGCCCCTCCGTAAGTTCGTGTGGCGGGCAGCCCAGCACGGGCCGCCGACCTGCGTCTACGGGCCGCGGGCAAGACGGGGCTGGGGTCCAACCGGCCGTCGTCCGGGTTGTGCGGCGAGCACAGTCGCGGCGCCTTCGACCCTCCGGCGGTGCGCGTGCGTATGTCCCGTCATGAGGGAGAATGTTCAGCGGCGATGGCGGACCGGAGCCGCCGTCGCCGCCGCGCTCGCGCTGACGGGCGCCTGCCAGTTCGAGCTGCGGCCGCCGCCCGGCCAGGTGCGCCCGGCCGCGCAGGGCGCCCCCGCGCCGCGGCAGGCCGCGCCGGGCGCGTTCGACGAGGCCGGGTTCCAGGAGGACCTGCGCACGGCCGAGGCGACCACGGACGACTACTGGCGGCGGCACTGGACCGAGCTGTTCACCGGCGCCTACAGCTCACCGCGGGTCGTGGGCCTCTACGACGGCGGCGACCCGAACTCGGCGCCGCTGTGCGGCAAGGAGCGCCTGACGCGCGACAACGCGGCGTACTGCCCGTCCGGCGACTACGTGGCGTGGGACGCGCACCTCATGCGCTCCGGCTACGCACGCGGCGACGCGTGGGTCTACCTGGTGATCGCGCACGAGTGGGGCCACGCGATCCAGGCGAGGCTCCGCCGCGGCCTGGTGTCGCCGGCCGCCGAACTCCAGGCCGACTGCCTGGCGGGGGCCGTCCTCTACGGCTCGTCCGACGACGGCACGCTGCGGTTCGAGGCGGGTGACGAGCAGGAGCTCGTGGACGCGTTCCAGGTCATCGGCGACAAGGCCCCCTGGACGAAACCCGGGGACCACGGCACGGCCGTCCAGCGGCTCCGCAGCTTCTCCCGCGGCGGCGAGAACGGCGTACCGGCCTGCTTCACCTGACGGGGGGCGTCCCCGCCGAGCATCATGGCGTCATGACCGCCGCGGACATGGTCGTCATCGAGGGCGACCGCCACACCACCGTCATGCTCGCCGGGGAGCTGGACCGGGCGTCGTGCCGCGACGTCGAGCCGCGGCTGCGGGCGCTGAGCGGCCGCCCCCTCGTCCTCGACTTCTCCGGGGTCTCCTTCATCGACGTGGACGGGCTGCGCATGGTCCACCAGTGCGCCCGCGGGACGGCCCTGGCACTGGTGGGCGTGCATCCCTTCGTGGCCAGGCTGTTCCGGATCCTCCGCCTGGACGCGCACGTCCCCCTGTGCCGCTCCATGGAGGAGGCGCTGTGGTGCCTCCTCCCGCGCACCGACGAGGAGATCAGGGACTGGCTCAGCTGAGGTGCCGCTCCACCGACTCGACCTTGGCGTCCAGAGCGCCGGTGACCCCGGGCCGGATGTCGGCCTTGATCACGAGCCCGACCCTGGGCGCGCGGGCCGCGACGGCGTCGGTGGCGTCCTTCACCACGGCCATGACCTCGTCCCATTCACCCTCGATCGTGGTGAACATCGCGTCGGTCCGGTTGGGGAGGCCGCTGGCCCGCACCACCCGGACCGCCTCCGCGACGAGTTCACCGACCTCTTCCCCGGCCCCGAGCGGGGTCACCGAGAACGCCACGAGCATCGGGCACCTCCGGAAAATCTACGGTTGGACGACCTGCCTCACCACGATCTCATCCAGCCGCCGCTCGACGATCACCCCCACCGGCCAGTCGCGCACGAGGCACCGCAGCAGCGCCGCCTCGTGCTCGGCGAACGAGGGGTCGCAGCCCTGCTGCTCAAGGCTGGACCGGATCGCCAGCACATGATCGTCCTCGGTGAACCCGGGCACCTCCCTGACCATCGCCGTGGTCGTGGCGCGGTGCGAGTTGAGCCCGGCGAAGGACCGGCCGCAGCCGCAGCCCCCGTCCGGGTCGTCCCGGTCGCGGGCGCACACCATCCCGATGTGGACGAGTTCCCCCTCGACGCACCAGTCGAAGTCGTTGTCGCGCAATCCCTGGCCGACGTTGGTGGCGGTGAGCAGCTTCAAGGCAACCCCCTCGGTCCTCGGACCCGCCCACCGTACGACGGGGGTCTGACATAACGTTCAAAGCATGAGCGAAGACAAGGACGTCCTGCTGGACCGCGACGGCCCGTTCACCACGATCACGATGAACCGCCCGAAGCGCCGCAACGCACTCTCCCGCACCTTCCTCGAAGACCTGACTGAGGCGTTCCAGCGGACCGGGGACACCGACGCACGCGGCATCATCCTGGCCGCGAACGGCCCGGTGTTCTCCGCCGGCCACGATTTCGCCGACATGGCGGGCGCCTCGCACGCCGACGTCCGCGACCTGCTCAGGGTCTGCACGGACCTGATGCGCACGATCCAGTCGGTTCCCCAGGTGGTCGTCGCCCGCGTCCACGGCCTGGCCACCGCCGCGGGCTGCCAACTGGTGGCGAGCTGCGACCTGGCGGTCGCCGCCGAGAGCGCGGGCTTCGCGGCTCCGGGCGGCAAGGGCGGCTGGTTCTGCCACACGCCCCTGGTGGCGATCTCCCACAACATCGGCCGCAAGCGCGCCGCCGAGATGGCCCTGACCGGCGAGATCTTCGATGCGGCAACGGCCGCCGACTGGGGCCTGATCAACTACGCGGTCCCGGACGAAGACCTGGACAAGGCCACCCACGAACTCCTCACGAGAGCCACCCAGGGCAGCCCGAGAAGCAAGGCCCTGGGCAAGCAGGCCATGTACGCCCAGCTGGACCGCCCGGAACAAGACGCCTACGCCTACGCCATAGAGGTAATGGCCGCCTCCAGCCAAACCCCGGAGGCCCAAGAGGGAATGAACGCGTTCCTAGAGAAACGCCACCCCACCTGGCCCGCCTGACCCACCCCAGCGAAATGAGCGGCAACCTGAGCACGAGGGGCGAAGCCCCGAGAACACCAGCCCCGTGCAAGGCTGAGGACCGCGCTGACCTGGGCCGGGAGGGGGCGTGGGGGCGGAGCCCCCACATCGGGGGTCCGGGGGTCGCCCCCCGGGAAGGCATCGCGGAAGAGTGACGGTCCGCGCCTTCCGCGGACATACCTCACCCGACTCTGTAGGGCGGGCGGGACTCGAACCCGCGACCGGAAGATTATGAGTCTTCTGCTCTGACCAGCTGAGCTACCGCCCCGAGGCCGTTCCCCCGGGGTGCCGGTGGGGGTTTTGCCGCGTGCAATCTTAGCGGGGAGGGGCGCCGCGACGCGTGGTCGAATCCTCCTTTCGGCGGGGCGAAGTCATACTTGGAGGCGAGTGACGGGTGTGGTGACTCGTCGGTAGGGTCCCGCGTATGTCCAGACGCATGCTCGTTGTCGTTCCCGTTCTGCTGGCGCTGGTGCTCACCGGCGCGTGTGATGACGGCGGCGGTGGCGGCGGGAAGAAGGCGGAGTTCGATGCCGCGGGGACGCTCCGGCAGGCGGCGCAGGCGATGGGGGCGTTGAAGAGCGTCGGGTTCACGCTGGAGTCGGAGGGCAAGACGCCGGTCATCGTGAAGAGCGGCGACATGAAGCTGCTGCGGAGCGGGGACGCGCAGGGGACGCTGACGGTCGAGCAGCAGGGCCAGAACATCGAGATGAAGGTCGTCGCGCTGGGGGACAGCATCTACCTGGACGCGGGGACGGGCGGCTGGCGGAGGCTGCCGAAGGCGCTGGCGGCGTCGATGTACGACCCGTCGGCGGTGCTGGATCCGCAGCGGGGGATCCCGATGCTGCTGTCGTCGGCGGCGTCGCCGGAGCCGCAGGCGGTGGAGAAGGTGGGCGGCGAGGACGCCTACCGGGTGGGGGCGAAGCTGCCGAAGGCGCAGATCGCGGGGTTGATTCCGGGGATCGGCGCGGACCTGGACGGCCAGGTGTGGGTGGGGAGGGCCGATCACCGGCTGCTGAAGGTGCGCGGGCGGTTCCCGAAGGGCGGCGCGGTGGTGATCTCGTTCACCGAGTTCGACGCCCCGTACAAGATCAGCGCGCCGAAGTAGGGCGGCGGGGGTGCGGACGCGGCGCCGGGTCGCGATCGGGGCGGGCGGCGCGGTGGTGCTGCTGGCCGCGCTGGACGCCTATGTGGTGACGACGGTCCTGGTGCCGATGGTGAAGGACGTCGGGATCCCGATCAACCGGCTGGAGCGGGTGACGCCGGTCCTGACGGGGTTCCTGCTGGGCTATGTGGCGGCGATGCCGCTGCTCGGGCAGCTGTCGGACCGGTTCGGGCGGCGGCCGCTGCTGCAGGGGTGCCTGCTGTTCTTCGCGGCGGGGTCGGTGGTGACGGCGCTGGCGGGGGACGTGCCGGTGCTGACGGCGGGACGGGTGGTGCAGGGCGTCGCGGGCGGCGCGCTGCTGCCGGTGACGATGGCGCTGGCCGGGGACCTGTGGGCGGAGCGGCAGCGGCCGGTGGTGCTCGGCGCGGTGGGGGCCGCGCAGGAGCTCGGGAGCGTGCTCGGCCCGCTGTACGGGGCGGGGATCGCGGCGGTGCTGGACTGGCGGGCGATCTTCTGGATCAACGTGCCGCTGGTGGCGGCGGCGATGGCGGCGGTGCAGGCCGCGGTGCCGGGCGGGCGCGGTGAGGGGGAGCGGCCCGGCGTGGACGTCGTCGGGGGCCTGCTGCTGGCGCTGGGCCTCGGGCTGCTGGTGGCGGGCGTCTACAACCCGGAGCCGGAGGAGTCGGCGCTGCCGCCGTGGGGGGTGCCGGTGCTCGCGGCGGGCGCGGTGGTGCTCGCGGTGTTCGTCCTGTGGGAGGTCAGGGCGAGGACGCGGCTGTTCGACCTGTCGGGGGTGCGGCGGGTGCCGCTGCTGGCGGTGCTGGGCGTGAGCCTGCTGTCGGGTGCGGCGCTGATGGTGACGCTGGTGGACGTCGTGCTGGTGGCGCAGACCGTCCTGCACAAGGACGCGACGG
>NZ_SMJW01000167.1 GCF_004348335.1 Actinomadura bangladeshensis
CCCCGGGCGGGGTGGGCTGGGCGTCCCGCGCGGCGGCGTAGATGGCGCGCAGCGTCACCGCCACCGACGGCCTGCGGACGCTCGCGGTGCGGGTGACGGCGTACACCTCGCGGGCGAGCGTGCACTCGGGGATCCGCCGGACCGCCACGCCCCGGTCGCCGGCAGCGAGCGCCAGCGCGGGCACCGCGGTGATGCCGATGCCGCGCGCCACCAGGCTCAGGATCGTGTGCAGCCCCTCGAACTCCCACGGCACGGGGCGGGCGCCGCCGACGGTGTCCAGCAGGCGCTCGACGGCCTGCCGGGACGGCTCGCCGGGCGGCGCCGCCATCCACGGCTCGTCCCGGAGCCGCTCCAGGTCGACCGGCCGGTCCGGATCCGACATCGGATGCGCCTCGGGCACGACCAGGACCAGCGGATCGCGGCGCAGGTGGAAGAACTCCAGCGCGGCGGGCGCCTGGTCGGGGACCTTGCCCGTCCAGTCGTCGATCAGCGCGATGTCGACCTCGCCGCTCTGCACCTGGCGGATCCCGGTGCCGGGGGCGGTCTGCCGCAGCACGAACGTGAGCCCGGGGTGCTCGCCCAGGCTGCGCGCCAGCGCGGGGGCGAAGGCGACGGCGGCGGTCGGGAACGCGGTCACCACGACCCGCCCCGAGGGCGCGCCTGCCTGCGCCGACAGCTCCGCCTCCGCCGTCTCGACCAGGCCGAGGATCTCCTGGGCGCGCTCGGCGAGGCGGCGTCCCGCGTCGGTCAGCTCCGCGCTGCGGGCGGTGCGGTCCAGCAGCGGGACGTGGGCCTCGCGTTCCAGGGCGGCCAGCTGCTGGGAGACCGCCGAGGGGGTGTAGCCGAGGGCGGCCGCGGTCGCCGCGATGCTGCCGCGGCGGGCGAATTCGGCGAGCAACCGCAGCCTGCGCAGTTCGAGCATCAGAACATCTTACGGTAACCATCGATGAGACTCGCTTGTAATGATGCTTGCAGCGGGCAAGAGTGAAGCGAGCCCGGCCGGGTCGCACACGGGGATTCCACGGTCACCCACCGTTATCTCGCCATGCCCTTTGGAGCATTGATGCCTGCCCAGAATGAGTCCGCATCCGTCCGGCCGCTGTCGTTCGCGCCGCGCCCGGTTCCCCTGTCGGCGACCCTCGCGGTCAACGAGGCGATCGCCCGCAAGCGCCGGGAGGGCGAGCGCGTGCTGCCCCTCGGCTTCGGGGAGGCGGGGATCCCGATCCATCCCGCGCTGACCCGCGAGCTGGAGTCGGCCGCCGGGCGCGGCGCCTACGGCCCGGTCGCCGGGTCGGCCGCGCTGCGCGCCGCCGCCGCCGGGTACTGGGCGCGGCGCGGGCTGCCCACCGACCCGTCCGCGGTCGTGGCCGGGCCCGGCAGCAAGCCGCTGCTGTTCGCGCTGCTGACCTCGCTCGGCGGCGACGTCGTTGTGGCGGCGCCGAGCTGGGTGAGCTACGCGGCGCAGGCGTCGCTGGCGGGCGCGGCGCCGATCCGGGTGGCGACCCCGCCGGGCGAGGGCGGCGTGCCGAGCCCGGCGCTGCTGGCCGACGCCGTGGTGCGGGCCCGCGCGCGGGGCCGCGTCGTCCGCACGGTCGTGGTGACGCTGCCCGACAACCCGACGGGGACGCTGGCGTCGGAGGAGACGGTCCGGAAGCTGTGCGCGGTCGCGCGTGAGCACGACCTCGTGATCGTTTCCGATGAGATCTACCGCGACCTGGTGCACGAGCCGGGCCGGACCGTGCCGAGCCCGGCCCGGTACGCGCCGGAGCGGACCGTGGTGACGACCGCGCTGAGCAAGAGCCTCGCCGCGGGCGGCTGGCGGCTCGGCGTCGCGCGGCTGCCGGACGGGCCGTTCGGCCGCGCGCTGCGCGACAGCCTGCTCGGGGTGGCGAGCGAGATCTGGTCGAGCGCCCCCGCCCCGATGCAGCACGCCGCCGCCTACGCCTTCGCCGAGCCGCCCGAACTGGTCGAGCACGTCGACCGCAGCCGGCGGCTGCACGCCGCGGTCACCGGCGCGGTCGCCGACCGGTTCGCCGCCGCGGGCGCGCGGGTCCGGCGGCCGGAGGCGGCCTTCTACGTCTACCCCGACTTCGGGCCGCTGCGGGACGTGCTGGCGGAGCACCACGGCGTCCGCACGGCCGCCGACCTCACCGGCCTGCTGCTGGAGCGGTACGGGATCGGCGTCCTGCCCGGCAGCTCGTTCGGCGACGCGCCCTCGGCGCTGCGCATGCGGGTGGCGCCGAGCCTGCTCTACGGGGAGGACGACGAGCAGCGCCGCGCCGCCCTGGCCTCCCCCGCGCCCGCGGCGCTGCCGTGGATCGCGGACGCCCTGGACCGGCTGAGCGAGGCCCTCGCGGACCTGGCCGTGAGCGTCACCGCGAGCGAACCGGCCCTCGCGTAACCGTCCTCCGGCCCCGCCCGCCGCCGACCGGTCAACGAGCTCCGCTCGCGCCGCGCGGATGCCGCGGGCCGCCCTTCGCAGGGGCGGTCCGCGGCCCGCTGCGTGAAGGGCCGGGCGCGCTGCGTGACCCCGGCCGGGAGCGGCCGGGATCGGCCGCGGGGAGGTTCTCCGCCCGGTCCGACCGGCGCTGATAAGCGTGGTGTAAGGTCCAACGACGCACGGGGCGAACGTCACCAAACGACCAGCGGCAGGGCCATGCGCGCCCGGTCCGTCCCGCCCGTGCCGAAGCCAGGACGAGCGCGAAGTCACGCGAGTGGTGAAAGAAGGCGAGGGGGCCCGTCATGAGGCATGCACGGGACGGGGCTGCCGCGGCGATGAGCGCCGCCTCCAGGATTCTGGTCGCGCGGGGCAAGAACGAGCCGCAGGAGATGGAGAACCCCGACGTCGCCTGGGGCCAGCGGGCCCGTGACGGGGTGTGGGTGCCGACCAGGGACGGGCAGCGCATCCACCTCGGCATCGACTTCACCGCGGCCGACACGGTCGCGCAGGTGCTGCGCCCCAGCCTGCGGGTGTTCGTCGGCGTGGACGTCGACACCGACATCGTCGCGCAGACGACGGCCGGCGGGGTGCGGCTGCTCACGGTGATCCACGGCCCGGACGCCCCCTCGGAGTTCCGGTTCACCGTGTCCCTCGCCGACGGCCTGGTGCTGGAGTCGATGCCGTCCGGCGGCTACGACGTCGTCCACCTGCGCTACGGCGCCACCGTGGGCCGGCTCTACAACCCCTGGGCGAGCGACTCGATGTTCCGCCAGGTCAAAGCCGACTACACGCTGGACGGAACGGCCGTCACGATGCGCGTCCAGCACACCGACGCCTACTACCCGGTCGTCGCCGACCCGCATTACGAGCGCTGACTCCGCACGGCGGCGGGGGCGCCGGGCGCGCGGCCTCCGGTGGAACGTTCCGGCCGGAGCGGGCCACCGGACGCGCCGACGCGTCCCGCCGGGGCGGGCCCCGGCGGGCGGCACCCTCGGCATAGGGTGGGGCCACGGGCCGCGTTCCGGCCCCGGCGACGGAGCCGGGAGCACGACCGCCCCGGTCCCCCGAGACTGGAGTCATCGTGATCTTCACTCATGACACCGAGCACGCCCTCGCCGTCGTCGTCGACCTGATCAACACCGGCGCGGCCACCTCCGGCGCCGAGGAGCTCGGCGGGCTGGACGGCCTGCGCGCGTTCGTCGACCGCAACGCCTTCAGCGACGTCGGCGCGCTCAGCGAGGCCGACCTGCTCCGGGTGCTGGACCTGCGGGCCCGGTTCCACGAGGTGTTCCGGGCCGGCGACGTGCCGTCCGCCGTCCGCCGGATCAACGCGATCGTGGGCGAGGTCCGCACCACCCCGCACCTGACCGACCACGACGGCTACGACTGGCACGTGCACTTCTTCGCGCCGGGCGCGCCGCTCGGGGAGCACCTGGCCGCCGACTGCGGGATGGCGCTGGCCTACGTGGTGGCGGCGGGCGAGCTGGACCGGCTGCGCACCTGCGAGGCGCCGGACTGCGCGCGCGTCCTGGTCGACCTGTCCCGCAACCGCTGCCGCCGCTACTGCGACAGCCGCACCTGCGGCAACCGCATGCACGTCGCCGCCTACCGGGCCCGCCAGCGCGAGGCCGCCCACTAGGAGGCGGCGCCCCCGTCCGTCACCGCGGCGACCGCGTCCAGGGCGCGGCGGGCGGCGGCCGCGTCGTGGACGCGGAAGACGCGGGCGCCGAGCAGCGCGGACACGCCGAGGACGGCCATGGTGCCGACGCCGCGCTTGTCGACGGGGCGGCCGAGCGTCTCGCCGATGAAGTCCTTGTTGGACACCGCGACCAGTACCGGCCACCCGGTGGCGGTCAGCTCGCCGAGCCGGCGGGTGATCTCCAGCGACTGGCGGGTGTTCTTGCCGAAGTCGTGGGCGGGGTCGATGAGGATCGCGTCGCGCCGCACCCCGAGCGCGGCGGCCCGCTCGGCCTCGCCGGTGATGTGGGCGACGACGTCCGCGACGACGTCGCCGTAGCCGATCCGGTGCGGCCGGGTGCGCGGGTCGAGGGGCCCGGCGTGCGCGCAGACCAGCCCGATGCCGTGCGCGGCGGCGACCTCGGCCAGGCGCGGGTCCGGCCCGCCCCAGGTGTCGTTCAGCAGGTCGGCGCCGGCGGCGGCGACCGCCTCGCCGACCTCGGCGCGCCAGGTGTCGACGCTGATCACGACGCGGGGGTGCCGCTCGCGGACGGCGGCGACGAGGTCCACCACCCGGCGCAGCTCCTCCGCGACGCCGACGTCCTCGCCGGGGCCGGCCTTCACCCCGCCGATGTCGACGATGTCGGCGCCGGCCGCGACGGCCCGGTCGACGGCGTCCAGGGCGGCGCCGAAGCCGAAGGTGGCGCCCCTGTCGTAGAAGGAGTCGGGCGTGCGGTTCACCACCGCCATGATCGCGCGCGGGCCGATGTCGCGGCCGTTCAGCCGCAGCGGCGGCGCGTCCGGAGAGCTCATGATGGCTCTCACCGTGGCACAGCGGCGCCGCGGCGGGCGAACCAGAAGTGAATTCGGTTCAAACGGAGCCCTCCCTCGTCATCGTCGCGTCGTGGTCGGTAATCTCATATTTCACGCCTACCCCGGGTTCACCCGCGGTGGGCCCCGCATCGACCTATTTCAGCCATGGAGGATCCGCTGTCCAGGCGAGCACTCATCACCGGCATCACCGGACAGGACGGCTCGTATCTGGCCGAGCATCTGCTTGAGCTGGGATACGAGGTCTGGGGCCTGGTGCGGGGGCAGGCGAACCCGCACGTGTCGCGGCTGCGCAAGCACATCGGCGACGTGCAGATCACCACCGGCGACCTGCTGGATCAGGGCAGCCTGATCTCGGCGGTGGAGCGGGTGCAGCCCGACGAGGTCTACAACCTGGGCGCGATCTCCTACGTCCCCATGTCGTGGCAGCAGGCCGAGCTCACCGCCGAGGTCACCGGCATGGGCGTGCTGCGGATGCTGGAGGCGATCCGCGTGGTGTCGGGCATCAGCCCGTCCCGGACGCCGGACCGCGAGCAGATCCGCTTCTACCAGGCGTCGTCGTCGGAGATGTTCGGGATGGTCCGGGAGACCCCGCAGAACGAGCGGACCCCGTTCCACCCCCGCAGCCCCTACGGGGTCGCCAAGAGCTACGGGCACTACATCACGCAGAACTACCGCGAGTCCTACGGGATGTTCGCGGTCAGCGGGATCCTGTTCAACCACGAGTCGCCGCGCCGCGGCGCCGAGTTCGTCACCCGGAAGGTCTCGCTGGGCGCGGCGCGCATCAAGCTGGGCCTGGCCCAGGAGCTGCGCCTCGGCAACCTGGACGCGCGGCGCGACTGGGGCTACGCGGGCGACTACGCCCGCGCGATGCGGCTGATGCTCGCCCAGGACTCCCCCGAGGACTACGTCATCGGAACGGGCCAAACGCAGTCGGTGCGGGAGCTGGTGGAGTTCGCGTTCCGCACGGCGGGCCTCAACTGGGAGGACCACGTCGTCCTGGACGCCAAGTACACGCGCCCGGCCGAGGTCGACCTGCTGTGCGCCGACCCGAAGAAGGCCCGCGAGCAGCTCGGCTGGGAGCCGGAGATCACGTTCGAGGGCCTGGTGACGATGATGGTCGAGTCGGACCTGCGGCTGCTGTCGGAGTCCGCCCGCCCCGAGGACGAGCCGTTCAGCCCCGACCATTGGTGATCCCCTGACCGTCCGCGTGGCACCATGCGCATATGGGCATTTGTGAGCACGTGCAATCCCTTCCGGCGACCGATCCGGCGCCCGGCACCCCGCAGGGATGCCAGGAGTGCCTTGAGGAGGGGACGCGGTGGGTGCACCTGCGGCTGTGCCTCGGCTGCGGGCATGTGGGCTGCTGCGACTCCTCCCCCATGCGGCACGCCTCCGCGCACTTCCGCAAGGAGGGGCATCCGATCGTCCGCTCGTTCGAACCGGATGAGGACTGGCGCTGGTGCTTCGTCGATGAACTGATCGTCTGATGCCGGACGTCCCGCTGCGCAGCGGGCCGGGGCGGTGGATCCTGCTCGCGACCGTGCTCGGGTCGGGCGTGGCGCTGCTCGACTCCACGGTCGTGAACGTGGCGCTGCCCGCCCTCGGGCGGGACCTGCGGGCCGACATGTCCGGCCTGCAGTGGACGATCAACGCCTACACGCTGACGCTCGCCGGGTTCATCCTGCTCGGCGGGTCGCTCGGCGACCGGTTCGGGCGCCGCCGGGTGTTCCTCATCGGCGTCGTGTGGTTCGCCGCGGCGTCCGTGCTGTGCGGGCTCGCGCTGAACATCGAGATGCTGATCGTGTCGCGGGCGCTGCAGGGCGTCGGCGGGGCGCTGCTCACGCCGGGGTCCCTGGCGATCATCCAGTCGTCGTTCGCCCCCGACGACCGGCCGCGCGCGGTCGGCGCCTGGTCGGGCCTCGGCGGGGTCGCGGCGGCGATCGGCCCGTTCGCGGGCGGCTGGCTCGTGGAGGCGGCCGGGTGGCGGTGGGTGTTCCTGCTGAACGTGCCGCTGGCCGCCCTGGTGGTGCTGGTGTCGCTCCGGCACGTCCCGGAGAGCGCCGACCCGGACGCCCGCGGGCGGTTCGACGTGCTCGGCGCGGCGCTGGCGGCGCTGGCGCTGGCCGGGACGACGTACGCGCTCACCGAGGCGCCGGGCGGCAACGCCGCGCCGCCGGTGATCGGCGCCGCGGCCGTGCTGGGCCTGGCGGCCGCCGCCGCGTTCGTACTGGTCGAGCGGATGCGCGGCAAGGGAAGGTACCTGCCGGGCGCGCGGCGCGGGCGCGCCGGCGCGGGTGCGGCGCCGCAGCCGATGCTGCCGCTCGGCGTGTTCGCCTCGCGGCAGTTCTCCGCGGTCAACGTCGTCACGTTCCTGATGTACGGCGGGATGGGCGTGCTGTTCTTCCTGTTCGTGCTGAACCTCCAGGTGGTGGGCGGGTTCTCGCCGGTGGCGGCGGGGGCGGCGCTGCTGCCGGTGACCGTGCTGATGCTGCTGCTGTCCGCGCGGGCGGGCGCGCTCGCGCAGAAGATCGGGCCGCGGCTGCCGATGACCGCGGGGCTGCTGGTGGCCGCCGGCGGGATGCTGCTCGTCGGCCGGATCGGGCCGGACGCCTCCTACGTGCGGGAGGTGCTGCCCGCCGTGGTGGTGTTCGGGCTCGGCCTGTCGGCGGTGGTCGCGCCGCTCACCGCGACCGTCCTCGCCACCGCCGACGCCCGGCACGCGGGCGTGGCCAGCGGCATCAACAACGCGGTGGCGCGGGCCGCCGGGCTGCTTGCGGTCGCGGCGATCCCGCCGCTGGCCGGGCTGACCGGCGACGCCTTCGAGGACGCGGCGGCCTTCTCCGGCGGGTACTGGACGGCGATGGCGGCGTCCGCCGTGCTCCTCGTCGGCGGGGCCGTGCTGACCTTCTTCACCGTCCACGGCGACGCGCTGCGCACCCCGTCCGGGGCGGCGGTCCGGCCGGAGTGCCGGAGCCACTGCGCCGTCGGCGCGCCGCCGCTGCAACCGGAGCCGGACACCGTCGCGCCCGCCGCCGGCCCGGCGTCCGGACCGGCGCCGGGGCCGCGCGGCTGACCGGCCCCGGCCGAATCCTCGGGCCGATTCCGGCTATGTCCAGGACCGGAGCGGTTCGGTGGCATACGGTCGGCACATGAATCTGCGGCAGCTGCGCTATGTCGTGGCGACCGCCGACCACGGCACGATGACGTCGGCGGCCCAGGCTCTCTACGTGGCTCAGCCCGCGCTGTCGCGGGCGGTGCGCGAGCTGGAACGCGAACTCGGCGTCGAGCTGTTCGCCCGGTCGGGCCGCGGCGTCGTCCTCACCCCGGTCGGCGAGCAGGTCGTCCGGCAGGCCCGGGTCGCGCTGGACGCCGTCGAGGCGATCGAGGGGCTGTCGGTCGCCCGCGCGAACGGGCGCGGCGCGGAGCTGCGCATCGCGGTCACCGCGTCGCTGGAGCCGGAGCTGACCGGGCGGCTGGTCCCCCGCTTCGCCCGCCACCAGCCCACCGCCCGGGTCCGGGTGGTCCGCTGCGAGGACCGCGACCAGGTCGCGGCGGCGCTGCGCGCGGGCCGCGCCGACCTCGCGCTCACCGACCTGCCCGTCCCCGGCGACATGTCCGCGCATCCGTTCGAGCAGCGCGAGGTGGTGCTGGTCTCGCCGCCTGCGCTGCGGGTCCGCGAGCCGGTGCCGCCCGCCGCGCTGGACGGCATGCGACTCGTCCTGCCGTCCCGCGGCACCGCCCTGCGCGCCGAGATCGACGCCGTGCTGCGCCGCGTCGGCGCCACCCCGGTCGCCGCGGTGGAGTCCGACGAGCGGGGCGCGTGGCTCGGCTGGGTCCGCGCCGGGATGGGCTCCCTGCTGTGGTACCGCAACCAGATCGAGGACACCGAGGGCGTGGCGGTCCGCTCGTTCCTGCCGCCGATCACCCGCATGATCGGGCTCGTGCACGCGCACCGCCGGCTGCCGCCCGCCGCCCGCGACTTCCTGGCCTTCGCCAAGGAGACCGGGCGCGACGCCCACTGACCCGGGGGGGACGGGCGGCGTCCCCGCGACGGCTCGGCCGGACCGGCCGTCACGTTCCTGTCATGTCATGATCTGGCGAGTGGAGACGACGCACGCGCTCTGGCTGCTGGCCGTACCGGTGGGGGCTCTGATGGTGGCCGCGGGGGCGCGGCGCATCGGGCTGCCGTCGCCGCTGATCCTGGTGATCGCGGGGCTGGGCGTCTCGTACGTCCCGGGGATCCCCGAGTTCGAGCTGAACCCCGAGTTCGTCCTGTTCGTGTTCCTGCCGCCGCTGCTGTTCGCGGCGGCCTGGCAGAGCTCGTTCGCCGGCATGCGCGAGAACGCCTGGTCGATCGGCCTGCTGTCGGTGGGGCTGGTGCTGTTCACCACGTTCGCCGTGGGCTACGCGGCCCACCTGCTCGTCCCCGGGCTGCCGCTGTCGGCGGCGTTCGTGCTCGGCGCGATCGTGGCGCCGCCGGACGCGGTCGCGGCGGTGAGCGTCGCGCAGCGGCTCGGGCTGCCGCGCCGGACGGTGACGGTGCTGGTCGGGGAGAGCCTGTTCAACGACGCGACGGCGCTGACGGCGTTCCGGGTGGCGCTGCTGGCGGCGACGGGCGCCGGGTTCACGCCGGCGGAGGGGGTCGGGCGGTTCGCGTTCGCCGCCGCCGCGGGCGCGGCCGTCGGGCTGCTGCTCGGCCCGCCGCTGCACTGGCTGCGGACCCGGCTGCACGACCCGCTGGTGGAGAACGGCGCCGCGCTGGTCGCGCCGTTCGCGGCCTACCTGATCGCCGAGTCCGTGCACGCCTCCGGGGTGATCGCCGTGGTGGTCAGCGGGCTGTACCTCGGGCACCGCGCCACCGAGTCGGCGGCGGTGACCCGGCTGATCGGCCGCTCGTTCTGGAAGGTCATGGTCTTCCTGCTGGAGTCGGTGGTCTTCCTGCTGATCGGGCTGCAGGTGCGCCCGGTGCTGCACGGCCTGTCGGAGCGGAGCTGGCAGCAGCTGGCCTGGTGGGCGGTCGCGGTCTTCGCGGTGACCGTGGCGGCGCGGTTCGTGTGGGTGTTCCCCGCCTCGCGGATCCCCCGGCTGCTGTCCAGGCGGGAGCGGGCGCGGGAGGACCACGGGTGGCGGGGGCTGACGGTGGTGTCGTGGGCGGGGATGCGCGGGGTCGTGTCGCTCGCCGCCGCGTTCGCGATCCCGTTCACCGCGTCCGGCGAGCCGTTCCCGGGCCGCGACCTGATCCTGTTCCTGACGTTCACGACCGTCCTCGGGACGCTGCTCGTGCAGGGGCTGACGTTCCCGGCGCTGATCCGCCTGCTGCGCATCGGCGGGGCGCGGGAGCGCTACACCGACACCGTCGCGGAGGCGGGGGCGCAGCACGCGGCGGCGCGGGCGGCGCTGGAGCGGCTGGAGGAGCTGAACGCCGCGGAGAGCCTGGACGAGTCGGTGGTCGAGCGGCTCCGCCAGCTCGCCGAGCACCGGCGGCTGCGCGCCTGGGAGCGGCTCGGCGGCGGGACGGGCCCGGCCGGCGAGGAGGTGCCGACCGCGACGTACCGGCGGCTGCGGCGGGAGATGCTGGCGGCCGAGCGGCAGGTGTTCGTCCGCCTCCGGGACGAGCGCCGCATCGACGACGAGGTCCTCACCCGCGTCATGCACGAGTTGGACCTGGAGGAGGTCGCGCTCGACCGCGACTAGGCGCCCCGGCCACGGGGTCACCGCGGCCGGGGCTCGGGTCCGGTCAGGACGACCCGTTGAGGCGCTGCTCGGGCAGCTCGACGGCGTAGGACTCCTTCACCACGTCCAGGTGGTGCCAGGACTCCCGGACCGTCGCGCCGGGCACGGACCTTATGGCGTCGAGCACGGCCACCAGCTCGGCGCGGGAGGCCGCCTCGGCCTGCCCGACGATGTCGTAGCGGCCGAACCCGGTCGCCAGGTAGCGGACGCCGTCCTGGGCGGCCACCGCCTCCGCGACCTTGCGCAGCCCGCCGGTCACCACCAGGCCGAACCCGCCGAGCTCGGCGGCGCCGAGCGCGAGCGGGTCGGCCAGCCCGGTGACCTGGATGACGCCGGTGCGCATCAGCCTGACCACCCGGGCGCGGGTGGCGGCCTGCGACAGGCCGATGACCTGCGCGAGCCGGGTGTAGGGGGCGCGCCCGTCCCGCTGCAGCTCGTGCAGCAGCCGCCAGTCGATGTCGTCGAGGCTGACCTCGCCGAGCTCGCGCACCACCGCGTGCTTGTCGCGCACGGTGGACACCGACCGGAACACTTCCGCCGCGCGCACGCCGGGGATGGAGCGGATCGCGTCCACCTCGGCCGCGAGCGCGGCGTCGTCGCGGGTGCGCACCTGCGCGACCAGGTCGTACGGGCCGGCGATCAGCGCGCTGAAGCTGACGGCGGGCCGCTCGGCGACGGCCGCGGCCGCCTCCCGGGCGGAGCCGTCCACGGTGAGCGAGACGTGCCCGATCGCCTCCGCGCCCACGACGGCGGCGTGCACGATGCCGACGACGCGGACGACCTGGGTTTCGAGAAGGTGCTGCACCCGTGCCCGCACGGCCGTGCGGGAAAGCCCGACGCGATCGGCCAGCGCCTGGAACGTCGCCCTGCCATCCCGCTGGAGCTCGCGGACGAGCACGGCGTCGACCGCATCCAGCACGGCTCTCCTCCTCGACGTGTCATGAATCGGTTTGTCGGCAACTGCAAGATCATTCCATTTCAGGACGGTTAGACGTCAAATATTGATCTTGCTCGTGTTCGCCATGCCCGGCGGCCGTCGAAGCGTCGGCGGCCGGTGCGGCCCGGCGACGTTTCGGGCGCCGCGAAAACCGCTGCGGCAGCGCAACGCTGCCGGTCCCGGTACGGCGCGCATGGCGGGCGCCCGCCGGGCGGCGGGCGCGGCGGGTGGCGCCGGCCGCCGCGGCGCCCGCGCCGGGGCGCGCCGGACCCGCGGGCGGCGCGCGCGCCGCGCGGCCGGAGGGGCGCGCGGCGGGGACGGCGGGCACGGCCGACCGGGCTCAAGTGCGTGGGCTGCATGCGCTTCTCCCGGTGTTCTGCTGTCACGCCCCTTACGGCGGGTCCGCCGTCCGCGTGAGACACATGTAAAAAAAGTGCATCGTGGGCGCAGTTACGTCAAGAGGTAACTTTACAGAGAGCCAAGCCCCACGTTGCACCGTTTTCGACCGGGTCCGCCGATTCATTTTCGTTATGCCTGGAAGAAGGCCGGAACATCGCCGCGGAACGGCCGGTCGCGCCCCCGGGACACAGGGTCATCACCCCTGGGTAGGGGCTCGCGGCCCGCCTCCGCCGCGGGTGCGGCCGCACCATCCCCGGGTATGGCCGACAATGTACGGTGGCCCAGCCACTCAGAACCGCGATTGGTGTGTTGTACAGCCGTGCACCTGCTGAACGGTGAGCGCTCCGCTCACGACCTCACCTACAACGACGTCTTCATGGTCCCCCGCCGCTCCCCGGTCGGGTCGCGCCTGGACGTCGACCTGTCGACCTCCGACGGCAGCGGGACGACGATCCCGCTGGTGGTCGCGAACATGACGGCCGTGTCCGGCCGCCGGATGGCCGAGACCGTCGCCCGGCGCGGCGCGATCGCGGTGCTCCCGCAGGACATCCCGGCCGAGGTGGTGGCCGAGGTCATCGGCTGGGTGAAGGGGCGCGACCTGGTCGTGGACACCCCGATCCGGCTGGACCCGGGCAGCACCGCCGGGGACGCCCTCGCGCTGCTGCCGAAGCGGGCGCACAACGCCGTGATCGTCGTCGAGGACGACCGGCCGGTGGGCGTGGTCACCGAGGCCGACTGCCAGGGCGTCGACCGGTTCGCCCAGCTCCGCGACATCATGTCCCGCGACCTCGTGACGGTCCCGGCCGGCGTGGACCCGCGCGAGGCGTTCGACCGCCTGCACGAGCGCGGCCACCGGCTCGCGCCCGTCGTGGACGCCTCCGGCCGCCTCGCGGGCGTGCTCACCCGCACCGGCGCGCTGCGCGCCACCCTCTACCAGCCCGCCGTCGACGCGGCCGGGCGGCTGCGGATCGCCGCGGCGGTCGGCGTGAACGGCGACGTCGCCGGGAAGGCCAAGGCGCTGCTGGAGGCGGGCGCCGACCTGATCGTCGTGGACACCGCGCACGGCCACCAGGACAAGATGATGAGCGCGCTCGCCGCCGTCCGCGGCCTGGACCCGGCCGTCCCGATCGTGGCGGGGAACGTGGTGACCGCCGAGGGCACCCGCGACCTGATCGAGGCGGGCGCCGACATCGTCAAGGTCGGCGTGGGGCCCGGCGCGATGTGCACGACCCGGATGATGACCGGGGTGGGGCGCCCGCAGTTCTCCGCCGTCCTGGAGTGCGCCGCCGAAGCGCGCCGGCTCGGCCGGCACGTGTGGGCGGACGGCGGCGTCCGGCACCCCCGCGACGTGGCCCTCGCGCTCGCGGCGGGCGCCGCGAACGTGATGGTCGGGTCCTGGTTCGCCGGCACCTACGAGTCGCCGGGCGACCTGCAGCGCGCCGCCGACGGGCGGCTGTACAAGGAGAGCTTCGGGATGGCCTCGGCGCGGGCCGTGCGGCTGCGCACCGCCGAGGACTCCCCGTTCGACCGGGCGCGCAAGGCGCTGTTCGAGGAGGGCATCTCCACGTCCCGCATGTTCCTGGACCCGCGGCGGCCGGGCGTGGAGGACCTGATCGACCAGATCGTGGCGGGCCTGCGCAGCTCGTGCACCTACGCGGGCGCGCGCACGCTGGAGGAGTTCCACGAGCGGGCGACGGTCGGGATCCAGAACCCGTCCGGATACGCCGAGGGAATGCCGCTGTCCACGAGCTGGTGACGCCGCCGGCCCGGGGCCGATCGGCGCCGGGCCGGCGCCGGTCGGCGCCGGGCTCCCCAAAACGGGGCCCGATTCCCTATCCTGATCATCAGCTGTCCCAGAGGCGGCACCCGCTCGCATGCGGTCGACTCCCACGCAACCTTTGCCCGGTTCCGCGCGTCCATCATGTGAGCCGGGGCTTAAATCACCGTGGGTGGGAATCGGAGCGTACATGGGTCGGTCGTCGAGTCGACATGCGCCGGAGAGAGACCGAGACGGTTCTTCCGGAGGCGCGCGGGGTCTCCCGCGCGCGCTCGCGCTGACCCTCGCGTCCGCATTCGTGTGGGGCGTCGCCCACTTCGTCACCGGCCGCCGGATCGCCGGCTCCCTGCTGCTCGCCCTGTACGTCGCGATCGCCGCCGCCGTCGCGGCGGCCGCCACCGTGTACCGCTCCGACCTGCTGCACCTCGCCGTCCAGCCGGACGTGCTGCAGCGCCTGTCCGCGGGGCTGGTCGCGCTGGGCGCGGTGTGGGTCCTCGTCGTGATCCGCTCGTACCAGATCCTGCGGCCGCTGCGGATGCCGATCAGCGCCAGGGCGCTCGGCGCCGCGGCCGTCGCGGTGATGTGCTTCGCCGTCGGGGTCCCGGTGGCGTGGTCGGCGCACAGCACCTACGTCTACCGCGACGCGCTGACGAGCATCTTCCGCACCGGCAGCGAGAACGGCAGGCAGGTCGACACCGAGGACCCGTTCAACGGGCAGGCCCGCGTCAACATCCTGCTCCTCGGCGGCGACTCGGCCGCCGACCGCACCGGGGTGCGCACCGACAGCATGACGCTCGCCAGCGTGGACACCGAGACCGGCGACACGGTGCTGCTGAGCCTGCCGCGCAACCTGGAGCACTTCCCGATGCCGCCCGGCCCGGCCCGCGACCGGTTCCCCTACGGCTTCACCGGCGACGGCCCGCTGAACCCCGGCCTGCTGAACGAGGTGTACGAGTACGCCGAGCAGCACCCGGACGTGGTGCCGGGCGTCCCGAAGAACCACCGCGGCCCCGAGCTGCTGAAGGCCACCATCGCCGGCATCCTCGGGCTGCGCGTCGACTACTACATCCTCGTCGACATGTTCGGGTTCGCCGACATCGTCGACGCCATGGGCGGCGTCAAGATCAAGGTGACCGAGCCGATCCCGTACGGGCTGCAGGGCGCCGTCCTGCAGCCGGGCTACCGCACGCTGGACGGCAAGGAGGCCCTCTGGTACGGCCGCTCGCGCACCAACAGCAGCGACTACGTCCGGATGGGACGGCAGAAGTGCCTGATGCGCGCGATCGCCGAGCAGGCCGACCCGCAGACCGTCCTCACCAGCTTCGACAAGCTCGCCGCCGCCGCGAAGCGGACGCTGGCCACCGACATCCCGCAGGAACTGCTGCCCGCGCTGGTGAAGCTGTCGAACAAGGTCAAGGACGGCGCGGAGATCCGCAGCCTGCAGTTCGTGCCGCCGCTGATCTACTCGGGGAACCCCGACTTCACGCTGATCCGCAAGCTGGCGTCCGACGCGGTCAACAGCGACCCGCACGCGGTGAGCGCGCCGCCGAGCGGCGGGCAGAGCGGTTCGCCGAGCGCGTCCGCGAGCACGCCGGACAGCCCGTCCCCGGACGGTTCGCAGCCGCCGAAGCCGGACAGCAAGCCGGTGTCGCTGGAGGCCGCCTGCCCGTGATGGCCGGCGCCCGGCCGGTCCGGGTGGATCATAGAGGGAGACGACCTCTGCGGAAGGGCGGGTGAGGGGTGCCTCTGATCCAGGGCTGCGACGCCTTCCAGGTGGCGATGCCGCGCGGGCGGCGGCCGGAGAGCGTGCTCGTGCGGCTCGACGGCGGCGATGCGGTCGGCTGGGGCGAGATGCCCGTCGCCGCGAGGGCGTCGGGCTCGGCCTGGGCGGACATCGAGCAGCGGATGGGCCCCGCCCTCATCGGCCTCGACTGGGACCGGCCCGAGGACGTGTCCGCCGCCGCCGACCTCGGCGCCAGCGAGGCCGCCGCGGCCGTCGACACCGCCTGCTGGGACCTGTGGTGCCGGACGCGGGGCCTGCCGCTCGCGCACGCGCTCGGCGGCACCCGCACGTCCATCGTGACGGGCGCGCGGATCTCCCCCGAGCCGGCGCTGGACACGATCACGGCCCGCGTCAACAAGGCCGTTGGAGCGGGCCACACCCGCGTCACACTGGACATACGCCCCGGCTGGGACGTCGAGCCGGTGCGGGCGATCAGGCAGGCGTATCCGGCGCTGGCGCTCGTCGCGGACGCGGGGCACGGCTACACCGAGTCCCCCGGCCACCTGGCGGCGCTGGAGGCGCTGGACGCCTACGGCCTGGCGGCGCTGGAGCGCCCCTTCCCGGCCGGCGACCTCGCCGCGCACGCCCGGCTCCAGTCGCGGGTGGGCACCGCCGTGGCGCCGGCGGCCGGCGATCTGGAGGCGCTGGACGCGGCGCTGTCGCTGGACGCGGGCCGCGCCCTGCACCTGCGGCTGGACCGGCTCGGCGGGCTGACCGCGGCCCGCAGCGCTCACGACCTGGCGTACGCGGCGGGCTGGGACGTGTGGTGCAGCGGGACCGGCGCGTTCGGGATCGGGCAGGCCGCGGCGGTCGCGCTCGCGGCGCTGCCGGGCTGCACGCTGCCGAGCGACGTGTCGGATCCGGCGGGCGGCCCGGTGTTCGTGACGCCGCCGGTCCGCTCGTCCGGCGGCGTCGTCGGCGTCCCGCTCACCCAGCCGGGCCTCGGCCACGAGATCGACGAGGCGCGCATCGAGCGGCTCGCGACGCGGCGCATGCGCCTGGCGACGTGACCGCGGAGGTCGTCGCGGCGCCGGTGTGGGTGGTGGCGGGCCCGCCGGGCAGCGGCAAGACGACCGTGGCGGACCTGCTGCTGCGGCGGCTGCGCCCGGTGCCGGCACTGCTGGACAAGGACACGATGTACGGGCCGTTCGCGGCGGCGGCGCTGGCGGCGTCCGGCCGCGACCCGGGCGAGCGCGAAGGCCCCTGGTACGACGAGCACGTCAAGCGGCACGAGTACGCGGGGATGACCGCGACGGCGCGGGAGATCCGGTCGCACGGCTGCCCGGTGCTGCTGAGCGGGCCGTTCACCGGGCAGATCCGGGACGCGGCGCGCTGGGCGGAGTGGGCCGCGGAGCTGGGCGGGCCGCCCGTCCTGCTCGTCTGGATCCGGTCGGACGCGGTGACGCTCCGTCATCGCCTGGAGGGTCGCGGGTCGCCGCGCGACACCGCCAAACTGGCCGCCTTCGAGGCGTTCACGGCACGGATGCGCCCGGACGAGCCTCCCCCGGTGCCGCACATCGCCGTCGACAACCGCCGCACCGCGCCCGTGCCGCTCGAAGCCCAGCTGGACGCCCTGCTCGCCCCGCCCGCATGACGCCCGGCGGCGGCAGCCGGACGGCCGCCTCACGGTGCCTGCCGGCGGAGGTCGCGGGGACCTCCGCCGGCGGACCGGGCCGCACGGCGGCGGCCGGCGCGATCAGCTGTTGATGTTGATATTGGTGTTGACGTTCTCGTCGTGGTCGTGGTCGTGGTGGTGGTGACCGCAGCAGCCGCAGTCGCAGTGGTGCATGGCGGACGCCTGGACCGCGGGCGCGGCCGGCGCCGCCGACGCCGCGGCGGCCATGCCGAAGAACCCGGCGAGCGTCGTACCGGCCGCCAGGGCCAGGACCGAGAGAAGCCTGCGCATGATCGTTCCTTTCGCCTTCTCCGAATGCTTCCTCGGCGATCCTGCCCGGGCCACTACAGAGAGTAACTAGATCCCTACTCCAGGTAAGGCAAGCGATGGGGTGATCTTTGGGTCAGTACGACTTGGGAAGCCCCAGGGAGTGCTGCGCGACGAAGTTGAGGATCATCTCGCGGCTGACCGGGGCGATGCGCATCAGCCGGACGACACCGGCGAGCATCCCGACGCCGTACTCGGTGGTGAGGCCGTTGCCGCCGTGGGTCTGGATGGCCTGGTCGACGCAGTGGATCGCGGCCTCGGCGGTCGCGTACTTGGCCATGTTCGCGGCCTCGCCCGCGCCCATGTCGTCGCCCTCGTCGTACAGCCAGGCGGCCTTCTGCCCCATCAGCCGCGCCAGCTCCAGCTCGATCTTCGCGGCGGCGAGCGGGTGCGCGAGCCCCTGGTGGGCGCCGATCGGCGTCCTGAACACCTGCCGCTCCCTGGCGTAGCCGATCGCCTTGCCGAGGGCGAGGCGGCCGATGCCGGCGCCCATCGCGGACGCCATGATCCGCTCGGGGTTCAGGCCGGCGAACAGCTGGAGCAGGCCGCCGTCCTCGTCGCCGACGAGGGCGTCGTAGGGGAGCCGGACGTCGTCGAGGTGGCAGATGAACTGCTTCTCCGGCGACACGATCTCCATGTCGATGGGGGTGTAGGTGAAGCCGGGCGTGTCCGTCGGGACGATGAAGAGCGACGGGCGCAGGTTGCCCTTCTGGTCCTGGCTGCGGGAGACGAACAGGACCGCGTCGGACTCGTCCACGCCCGAGATGAACGTCTTCTGCCCTTTCAGCACCCACCCACCCG
>NZ_SMJW01000168.1 GCF_004348335.1 Actinomadura bangladeshensis
GCACCGGAGCCGGGCACCCCGGCGAGGCGCTCGACGGCCGCGATGAAGGCGTCCCCGCGGGCCGGGTAGTTGGCGAACATGTCGAAGGACGCCCCGACGGGCGCGAGGAGCACGGTGTCTCCCGGGCGGGCGAGGGCTGCGGCTTCGCTGACGACGCGTTCCATGGCCCCAGTGTCGGTGTCGGGGACGTCGACGACCGGGACATCCGGCGCGTGTCGCGCGAGTGCCTCCGCGAGCCGGTGGCGGTCGCGGCCCATCAGCACGGCGCCGCGCAGCCGCCCGGCGCACGAACGCACCAGGTCGTCGACGTCCAGCCCCTTGAGGAGCCCGCCGGCGATCCACACGACGGACTCGTAGGCGGCGAGGGACGCGGCGGCGGCGTGCGGCTGGGTCGCCTTGGAGTCGTTGACGTAGGCGACCCCCGCGACGTCCGCGACGTGCTGGATGCGGTGCGGGTCGGGGACGAACGAGCGCAGCCCCTCCCGGACGGCCTCGGGCGGCGCCCCGAACGCGCGGGCCAGCGCGGCGGCGGCCAGCGCGTTCGCGACGTTGTGCGGCGCGTACGGGCGGACGTCGGCGAGCGCGGCCAGTTCGGCGGCGCTGCTCACCGGGTCGTCGGTGAAGGCGCGGTCGACGAGGAGGTCCTCGACGACGCCGAGCTCGCCGGGCCGCGGGACGCGGAGGGTGAACCCGGCCCGCCGCCCGACGCCCTCGGCGCGTTCGGCGAGCGCGGTGGAGGTGTCGTCGTCGGCGTTGTAGACGGCGACGCCGCAGCCCGCGTAGATCCTGCCCTTGGCGCCGACGTAGGCGTCCATGGAGCCGTGCCAGTCGAGGTGGTCGGGCGCGACGTTCAGGACGACCGCCGCCGCCGGGGCGAGCGAGCTGGACCAGTGCAGCTGGTAGCTCGACAGCTCCACCGCCAGCACGTCGTACGGCTCGCTCACGGCCTCCACGATCGGCGTCCCCACATTGCCCACCGCGAGCGCCTTGTGGCCGGCGGCGGTGAGCATGCAGGCCAGCATCCGGACGACGGTCGTCTTGCCGTCCGTCCCGGTGATGGCGAGCCACGGCGCAGCGTCCGGGCCGCGCAGCCGCCAGGCGAGCTCCACCTCGCCGATGATCTCGATGCCGGCGGCGGCGGCCGCGGCGAGCAGCGGCGTGTCCGGCCGCCAGCCCGGCGAGGTCACGACCAGGCCGGTGCCCTCGGGGAGGCTCTCGCCGTCGCCGAGCCGGACGGTGACCCCGCGGGCCTCCAGCTCGGCGGCGTGACCGCGCTGCTCGGCGCCGTCGCGGGCGTCCACGGCGATGACGCGGGCGCCGCGGCCGGCGAGGACGCGGGCGGCGGCGCGGCCGGACACGCCGAGCCCGGCCACGCACACGGTCGGGCCGTCCCAGGGCTGGTTCACTTCTTCGGCATCCATTCCAGGTAGAACAGGCCGAGCCCGGCCGCGGTGAACAGCGCGGACATCAGCCAGAACCGCACGACGATCGTGGTCTCGGCCCAGCCGGACAGCTCGAAGTGGTGCTGCAGCGGGGCCATCTTGAACACCCGCTTCCCGGTCATCTTGAATCCGCCGACCTGGATCATCACCGACAGGGTGATCATCACGATCAGCCCGCACAGGATGGCGAGCAGGAACTGGGTGCGGGTGAGGATCGCCAGGCCGACCAGCACGCCGCCGAGGGCCAGCGAGCCGGTGTCGCCCATGAAGATCTTCGCGGGCGGGGCGTTCCACCACAGGAAGCCGAACACGCCGCCGAGCACGGCCGCGGCGACCACCGCGAGGTCGAGGGGGTCGCGGACGCTGTAGCAGTTGGGGGCGAGGGCGGCCGCGCAGCTGTTGCGCAGCTGCCAGTTGCCGATGATCACGTAGGCGGCCAGCACCATGCCGGCCGGGCCCGCGGCGAGGCCGTCCAGCCCGTCGGTGAGGTTCACGCCGTTGGACATGGCCGCGATGAGCAGCAGCGCCCACAGCACGAACAGGTACGGGCCGATCGAGGGGCCGAAGTCGCGCAGGAAGGACAGGTGGGGGTCGGCGGGGGTGACCTGGTAGCCGTTGGGGAAGTTCAGCGACCCGACGGCGAACACGACGCCGACGAGGATGATCCCGACCATCTTGGCGCCGCTGCGCAGGCCGAGGCTGCGCTGCTTGAACACCTTGATGTAGTCGTCCACGAACCCGACGAGGCCGAGGCCCGTCATCAGGAACAGCACCAGGACGCCGGAGATCGTCGGTTCCTCGCCGGTGAACAGGTGCGCCGCCGCGTAGCCGACGAGCGCGCCGACGATGAAGACCGTCCCGCCCATCGAGGGGGTGCCGCGCTTCTTCAGGTGCGCCTCCGGGCCGTCGTCCCGGATCATCTGGCCGTAGCCGAGCCGGTTGACGATCCGGATCCACACCGGGGTGCCGACCACCACGAAGACGAGCGCCACGCCCGCGGCGATGATGATGTTGGTCATCGGGCGTCCTCCGCGAGGAGCGCCTCGGCCGCCCGTTCCAGTCCCGCCACGCGGGAGCCCTTCACCAGTACGACGTCCCGCGGCCGGAGCCGCTCGCTGAGCGCGGCCACCGCCGCGCCGACGTCATCCACCTGCACGCACTCTCCCGTCCATGACGCCACCTGCCCGGCCCCTTCGGCCATCGCCGCCGCGTTCGCGCCGACGACGATGAGCCCGGCGATCCCGCTGCGCGCGACATGCTGCCCGATCTTGGCATGTTCCGCCACGGCGGAGTCGCCGAGTTCGGCCATCTCCCCCAGCACCGCGTAGGCGCGGCGCCCGCGCGCCATGTGCACGAGCACGTCGAGGGCGGCGCGCACCGAGTCGGGGTTGGCGTTGTAGGCGTCGTTCACCACGGTCACCCCGTCGGCCCGCTCGGTGACCTCCATCCGCCACCGGCTCTCCGGCACCGCCGTCGCCAGCGCGGCGGCGACCGCCTCCACCGGCAGGCCCGCCGCGCGGGCGGCGGCGGCCGCGGCGAGCGCGTTCGGGACGGCGTGCGCCCCGTGCAGGCGCAGCGCCACCGGCGCCGAGCCCTCCGGGGTGACGAGGGTGAACCTGCCCCGGCCCTGCTCGTCGAGCGTCTCGTCCACTGCCCGGACGACCGCGTCCGGCCCGCGGCCGAACGTCACGACCTCGCCGCGGGTGCGGGACGCCATCGCGGCGACCAGCGGGTCGTCGGCGTTGAGGACGGCGGTCCCGCCCGGCGGCACGGCCTCCACGATCTCGCCCTTGGCGCGGGCGATGTTCTCCCGGCTGCCGAACTCCCCGACGTGCGCGGTGCCGACGTTCAGCACCACGCCGACGTCGGGCCGCGCGATGCCGGTCAGGTAGGCGATGTGGCCGATCCCGCGCGCGCCCATCTCCAGGACGAGGTGGCGGGTCGCGGCGTCCGCGCGCAGCACGGTGAGCGGCAGCCCGATCTCGTTGTTGAACGAGCCCGGCGGGTGCACGGTCGGCCCGGCGCGGCTCACCAGGTGCGCGATGAGGTCTTTGGTGGACGTCTTGCCCGCCGACCCGGTCACCGCGAAGACCGTCGCGTCCGGCAGCCGCTCCAGCAGGCCGCGGGCCAGCCGGCCGAGCGCCTCCGCGACGTCGGGCACGACCACGCACGGCCCGCCGACGGCGCGCTGGGACAGCACCGCCGCCGCACCGGCGGCCAGCGCCCCGGCCGCGAAGTCGTGCCCGTCCGCGCGCTCGCCCTTGAACGCCGCGAACAGCGCCCCGGGCTCCACGGCGCGCGAGTCGATGACGACGGGGCCGCTCACCACCACGTCCGGAGGCCCCTGCGCGGTGCCTCCCGTGATCTCCGCGATCGTCGCCAGCGGAAGTGGGATCACGCCTGCGTCCCGTCCCCTCTAATCCCTTGTGTCCGGCCGCCGGGTGCCCGGCGCCGCAGCGCCGCGCGGACGACCTCGCGGTCGTCGAACGGATGCACCTCGCCCGCCACGTTCTGCCCCTGCTCGTGGCCCTTGCCCGCGACGACGAGCACGTCGCCGCGGCGGGCCCGGCCGACGGCCAGCCCGATCGCGGCGGCGCGGTCGGGTTCCACGACGATGTGCGCGCGCTCGGGCTGCGGCACCTTGAGCCCGCCCTCGACCATAGCGGCGAGGATCGCGAGCGGATCTTCCGACCTCGGGTTGTCGTTGGTGAAGTAGGCGGTGTCGGCCAGCCGGGCGGCGGCCTCGCCCATCAGCGGCCGCTTGCCGCGGTCGCGGTCGCCGCCGCAGCCGAGCACCACCGTGAGCCGCCCCTCGGTGACGGGCCGCAGCGCGTTCAGCACGGCCTCGACCGCGCCCGGCTTGTGGGAGTAGTCGACGAGGGTCACGAAGTCCTGGCCCTCGTCGACGCGCTCCAGCCGGCCGGGGACGCCGGGCAGCGAGGCGACCCCGCGGACGGCGGCCTGCAGCGTGATGCCCGCCTCGACCAGCGCGACGATCGCGGCGAGCGCGTTCGCGACGTTGAACGGGCCGGCGAGCCGGACCTCGGCGTCGGCCTCGATGCCGCCCGGGCCGACGACGCGGAACACGCTGCCGTCGGCGCCGACGCGCACGTCCTCGGCCCGCCAGTCGGCCGCGGGGTCCCCGGACGCCGAGAACGTCGTCGTCGGCACCGCGGCGATCTCCAGCAGCTCCCGGCCGTAGTGGTCGTCCAGGTTGACCACGCCGACGCGCGAGTACTCCGGCGTGAACAGCCGCGCCTTCGCCAGGAAGTAGTCCTGCATGGTCGGGTGGTAGTCGAGGTGGTCCTGCGAGAGGTTGGTGAACACCGCGACCTCGTAGCGGGCGCCGCCGACGCGGCCCTGCACGAGCGCGTGGCTGGACACCTCCATCGCGGCGGCCCCGACGCCTCGCTCGCGCATCATCGCCAGCAGCGCGTGCAGGTCGGTCGCCTCCGGGGTGGTGAGCGCGCTCGGCACCCGCTCGCCGCCCACCCGGATCTCGACGCCGCCGACCAGGCCCGTCTCGATCCCGGCCGCGCGCAGCCCCGCGTCGATCAGGAACACGGTCGTGGTCTTGCCGCTGGTGCCGGTGACGCCGATGAGCGTGATGTCGCGCCCCGGGTCGCCGTAGGCCCACGACGCGGCGTCGCCCAGCCGGGCGCGGACGTCCGGCACCACCAGCACCGGCAGGCCCGTCGCCGCCGCCCGGTCGTACCCGGCGGGGTCGGTGAGGATCGCGGCCGCGCCCGCGTCGGCGGCCTGGACGCAGAACTGGGCGCCGTGGGCGCGCGCGCCGGGCAGCGCCGCGTAGACGTCGCCGGGCCGCACCGCCCGCGAGTCGTGCGTGATCCCCGTGGCCGACACGCCGTCCCGCCCGTCCCCTTCGATCCCGAGAAGCTCCGCGAGCCCGCTCAGCGGACGGGCCGGATTGGTGGTCGGACGCATGGCTGTTCTTTCGGTGCGAGCGTAACGGGACTGGTGGGACGCGGGTGGTGGACTCACAGGCGAGGAGGGTACTCGCTGCGGTCAGTCTCCGGCGTGGATCTGGGCGATCGGCGGTCGGCTCCCCGTCGGCGGGATCTTCTCGGACTGAAGGGCGAAGCTCATCACGTCCTTGAAGACCGGTGCGGCCACATCGCCACCATAGTGGCTGCCCCGCTTCGGATCCTGCAGGACGACCTGCACGACGAGCCGCGGATCGTCCGCCGGGGCGAACCCGGCGAACGAGGCGGTGTAGCCACCGCCGTCGTAGCAGCCGCAGCGCGGGTTGACGATCTCGGCGGTGCCGGTCTTGCCGGCGACGCGGTAGCCCTTGATCTGGGCCTTCGGGGCGGTGCCCTCGGGGGTGGTGACGCTCTCCAGCATGTCGCTGATCTGCCGCGCGGTGCGCGCGCTGATCACCTGCCTGCGCGGCGGCGCGGGCGCCGCGGTGAACCGGTCGTCCTCGCCGACCGTCCCGGCGACCAGGGACGGTGCGACGCGGACACCGCCGTTGGCGATCGTCGCGTACACGCTCGCCATCTGCACCGCGTTCACCGACACCGTCTGCCCGAACGCGATCGGGTAGCGGTCGGTGCCCGACCACTTGTTCGGCGGGGTCAGCAGCCCGGGCGTCTCGCCGGGCAGCGGCAGGCCGGTCTTCTGCCCGAACCCGAAGTCGCGCAGGGTCCGGTAGAGCTGCTGCGAGCTGATGCTCTCGCTGGCCATGATGGTGCCGACGTTGCTGGACTTGGCCAGCACCCCGGTGAAGGTGAGCCGCTCCGGCGCGTGCGGGTGCGAGTCATGGAACACGACGTCGTATTTCTTGATCTTGTCGGGAACGGTGTAGGGCGTCTGCGGGGTGACGCCGCCGTACTCCATGACGGCGGCGGCCGTGACGACCTTGCCGGTGCTGCCCGGCTCGTAGGCGTCCTGGACGAGGGGGCTGCCCCACCGGGACCGGTCGGAGTCGGCGTAGTGGTTCGGGTCGAACCCGGGCGCCGACGCCATCGCGAGCAGCCTCCCGGTGCGCGGGTCCATGACGATCACGCTGCCGCCCGCCGCCCGGCTGGCCTTCACCTGCTTCTCGATGGCCTCCTGCGCCATGAACTGCAGGTCGCGCTGGAGCGTGAGCCGGACGCCGCGGCCGGGCACGGACGGGCGCTTCTGGTCCTCGCCCATCGGGATGTGCTGGCCCTCCAGGCTGATCTCCACCCGCTGCCAGCCGGCGCGCCCGGCGAGCACGTCGTCCAGCGAGCTCTCCAGGCCCGCGGCGCCCTTCCCCGTGTCGTTCACGAAACCTATGACGCTGGCGGCCAGCGAATCGTTGGGGTATTCGCGGCGGTATTCCGGGAGTGTTCCGATACCGGGCAGGTCCCACGACATGATGAGCCGGGCCTGGTCGGGCCGGACGCCGTGCGCGAGGTCGACGAACTGGGTGTCGGGCCTGCTGATCTGCTTCAGCAGCGTCGCCGGGTTCAGGCCGAGCGTCGGGGCGAGCGCGTTCACGACCTTCTGCCGCTTCGCCGGCTCGATCAGCGACGGGTCGGCGTAGATCTTGCGCGCCTCCAGCGTCATCGCGAGCGGGTGGCCCTGCGCGTCGGTGATGTCGCCGCGGACGGCGGGCAGCTCGATCTTGTGCATCCGCTGCCGCATCGCCTCCTCGGTGTACTTCCCGGACTCGATCGTCTGCAACTGGACGAGGCGCCCGGCGAACAGCGACAGCACGAACGCGACGGCGAGCAGGCCCACGTTGAGGCGCTTCATCGGGTCGCGGCGGTTGAACGGCACGCGGGCGCGCGGCCCCCGGCCCGGCGGCCGCGGTCCCGAGCCGCCGGGGCGCGGCCCCGTCCCGGCCGGGCGGCCGCCCCTGGGCGTGCGAGCGCCGCCGGCGGGCGGCTTCTTGCGCGCGGCCCTGGTGGCCGTCGCCTGCGGTGTCTCCATCCGCGACGCGGTCTTGCGCTCGGCCGCCTTGCGGCCGCCCGCCTTGCCGCCGGACGCCTTGCCCCCGGACGCCTTGCCGCCCGGCCCCTTGGCATTGGCGCCCTTGCCGCCGGCGCCGCCGCGAGAGGCCTCCTTGCGCTGGCTCTCCTTGCGCGCGGGCTCCTTGCGCGCGGGCTCCTTGCGCGGGGCGGGGGGCGTCCCGCCGCGCGCGGGACGGCGGGGCGCGCTGCCCTTCTTGCCCGGCCGTCCCGCGCCGTCCGCCCTCCCGCCCGGGGAGCGCGGACCGCCACCGGTCTGGTGCCCGGACGCGCGCGCCGCGCCCGGGCCGCTCTTGTCGTCCCGCCCGGCCGAGCCCCGGGGGGCCCGCCCGTCCGGCCCGCTGCGCCGGCCGGGCGGCGGGCCGACGGTCCCGGGCCCCGGCCGCTTCGTCACCGTGCCCCCCGCTCCTTCGTCACCGTGCGCCCCGCTCCCGGGCGCGGCGCCCCGTCACCGCGTCCCGCTCCCCGGCCGCGCGCCCGCCGCGGCGCCGGCGGCGGGCCGGACGCCGTCACCGGGCACCACGGTGCCGGGGACGCCGACGACGCCCGCGGCGCCGGCCGACGCGGCGGCCGCGTGCGGCACGGGGCGGATCTTGCCGCCGCTCGCCCGGCCGGTCTCGGTGTCGAAGAAGGCCGGGTCCTCGGCCTCCTTCATGCCGAGCGCCTTGGCCTTGCGCGACAGCCCCGCCGGGGAGCCCTCGCGCGCGTTCTCCTCCTCCAGCGCCTGGCGCTGCTGCTGGAGCTGCTTGTTGCTCTGCTGGAGCCGCGTCAGCGTGAACGCGTCCTTGGCGAGGACGGTGTTGAGCAGCAGCAGGCTCACCAGCGCGCCGCCGAGCAGCCCGATGATGAGCAGCACGAACGGCGCGCGCGGCGCGGCCCGGTGGGCCGCCGCCGGGCGGGACCGGGCGGCCGCCGGCTTCGCGTTCTCGGCCGTGCCCTTGGGCGCGGCCTTGGCCGGCGCCTTGGGCGGGCTCTTGGGCGGCGCCTTGGGCGGGCTCTCGGGCCGGGCCTTCACGGCCGTCGCCGTGCCTCCCGCCGGCGCCGCGGCCGTCCTCTTCTTCTTGGGCGCCCTAACCGGCGGGCGCCTGCTCGTCGTCGTCATGTCGCCTCCCGGACCCGCTCCGCGGCGCGCAGCCGCACCGATCCGGCCCGTGGGTTGGTCGTGGTCTCCTCGCCGGACGGCAGCTCGGCCCCGCGCGTCAGGAGCCGGAACCTCGGCTCGTGCTCGGGCAGCGGGACGGGCAGGTCCGGCGGGGTGGTGTCGGCCGCCTGGGCGGCGAGGACGCGCTTGGTGATGCGGTCCTCGAGGGAGTGGTAGGACAGGACGGCGACCCGGCCGCCGACCGGGAGCGCGTCCAGGGCGGCGGGCAGCGCCCGGCGCCAGCTGTCGAGTTCGCCGTTCACCTCGATGCGCAGCGCCTGGAAGGTGCGCTTGGCCGGGTTGCCGCCGGTGCGGCGGGTCGCGGCCGGGATGGAGGTGCGCACGAGGTCGGCGAGCCGGCGGGTGGTCTCCAGCGGCTCGCGCTCGCGCTCGCGGACGATGGCCGCGGCGATCCGCTGGGCGAACCGCTCCTCGCCGTACTCGCGCAGGATGCGGGCGAGCTCGGCGGGCGGGTAGCCGTTGACCACCTCGGCGGCGGTGAGCCGCTGCGTGCGGTCCATCCGCATGTCGAGCGGGGCGTCGTAGGAGTAGGCGAAGCCGCGGCCCGCCTCGTCGAGCTGCGGGGAGGACACCCCGAGGTCGAACAGGACGGCGTCCACCGCGGGCACGCCGAGCCGGCGCAGCACCTCGGGGATGCGGTCGTAGACGGCGTGCTCCAGCGCCACTCGGTCGCCGAACGGGGCGAGCCGGCGGCCGGAGCGCTCCAGCGCGGCGGTGTCGCGGTCGAGTCCGATGAGCCGCAGCCGCGGGACGGCCCGCAGCATCGCCTCGGCGTGGCCGCCCATGCCGAGCGTGGCGTCGAGGTAGACGGGGTCGCGGCCGGTGACGGCCTCCGCGGCGGGGACGAGGATCTCCAGGACGCGGTCGAGCATGACCGGTACATGGCCGGCGTCCGGCCCGGGACCGGCGGCCCGACGGCCAGCGTCCTCGGACGCGTGGCCGCCCGCACCCGCGTGGTCACCCACGTCCATGCTCCACCCCCTGTACTGCCACCTCGCTCGCGGACTTGTGGCATCGCCGGACCGGACCGTCCCGTGCCCCCGGCGGCGGCCTCGCCCGGCCAGGTCCCCATCCGCTGCCCTAGAGGAAGATCACCGCGTTTCCGCGGGGGGTCGCCGTCTGGCACCGGGGAAGCTGCGCCAGCTGGCTCGGAGAGCGGCTGGAGACCTGGCCGAACGTGGGCCATAGCCGGTCAACGGACCGACGAGTCTTCGCTCAGAGGATCCCTGGCAGCACCTCCTCCGAGACGTCGGAGAACGTCTGCTCCTCCTGCTCCAGGTAGGTCTCCCAGGCCTGGGCGTCCCAGATCTCCAGACGCGTGTTGGCCCCGATCACCGTGCAGTCGCGGGTGAGACCCGCGTACTTGCGCAGCGGCGGGGGAATCGTGACGCGGCCCTGCTTGTCCGGTACCTCGTCGGAGGCGCCGGCGAAGAAGACCCGGCTGTAGCCCCGGACCGCCTTCTCCGTGACCGGCGCGGCACGCAGAGCCTCGGTAATCCGCTGGAACTCCGCCATGGGGAAGACGTACAGGCAGCGTTCCTGGCCCTTCGTGATCACCAATCCCCCCGACAGCTCCTCGCGGTACTTCGCCGGCAGGAACAGTCGTCCCTTGTCGTCGAGGCGCGGTGAATGGGTGCCGAGGAACACCGGCCCCACCTCCCCGCGCCGCATGGGGTACTACCGCCCCCACGGCGCCCCACTCTACTCCACTCTTCCCCACCGTCAACAAGAAAAACACTCTCCGCGAGCGAATTCGGGCCACGAAACCGCAGGTCAGGAAGGGTGGTGCGGAGTGGGGCCCAGCGGCCGCCGGTCCGCGCGCCGAACCGACCGCAGGCGTTCCGGGACGCGTCTCCGCGGGTTCTCACGCGTCCCGGATGATCGTGGTGGAGCGGAGTGGGGCCCCGCGCGCGGCGTTTGCCGTCCTTCCCGTGGAGCACAATGGGCTCGCGTTCCCCATGAACATCGCGGCGGGCGTTCCGACGACGTACTGTCGGGTGGAACGGCTGAGGAGGGTTTGGTGGCAGTAGGCACGCACGGCGAGTCGTTCATGGAGACCGACCCCCCTGCATCCCGCCCTTCCCGGCGCCCCGCCGCGGGGGGCGAGGGGGCGGGCCGCGGGCTCGACGGCCTCGCCCACATCGCGAACAAGATCCGGGACGCGGTGGAGTCGGTCATCGAGGGCAAGCCCTCGGTGGTGCGGCTGGCGCTGACGGTGCTGCTGGCCGAGGGCCACCTGCTGATCGAGGACGTGCCCGGGGTCGGCAAGACGATGCTCGCGAAGGCGCTCGCGCGCTCGGTCGACTGCTCGGTGCGGCGCGTCCAGTTCACCCCGGACCTGCTGCCGAGCGACATCACCGGGGTCAGCGCCTACAACCAGGAGCTGCGCGAGTTCGAGTTCAAGCCGGGCCCGGTGTTCGCCAACATCGTGGTCGGCGACGAGATCAACCGCGCGTCCCCGAAGACGCAGTCGGCGCTGCTGGAGTGCATGGAGGAGCGCCAGGTCACGGTGGACGGCACCACCTACGCGCTGGAGCCGCCGTTCATGGTGATCTCCACGCAGAACCCGGTGGAGATGGAGGGCACCTACCCGCTGCCGGAGGCGCAGCGCGACCGGTTCACCGCCCGCATCTCGATGGGCTACCCGGACGCGGCCGCCGAGCTGGAGATGCTCGACACGCACGGCCGGACGTCCCCGCTCGACCGGCTCACCCCCGTCGCGCACGCCGCCGACGTCCGCGACCTCATCGAGGTGGTGCGGCGCCAGCACGTCGCGCAGCCGGTGCGGCAGTACGCGGTCGACCTCATCGCCGCCACCCGCAAGCACCCCGAACTGCGGCTCGGCGCGTCCCCGCGGGCGACCCTGCACCTGGTGCGGGCCGCGCGGGCGTACGCGGCGCTCGACGACCGCGACTACGTCGTCCCCGACGACGTCCAGGACCTCGCCGTCCCCGTCCTCGCGCACCGGCTGCTGCCGACCGCGGAGGCGCAGGTCGAGCGGCGCCGCCCCGAGCAGGTCGTCGCCGACCTGGTGAAGCGGCTGCCGGTGCCCTCCCCCGGCCGGTGACCGGTGCGACGCGCGCTGGCCGGCCTCACCACGCGCGGGCGGTCCTTCGTGGCCGCCGGCGCGACCGCGATCGTGTGCGCGGTCGTCCTCGGCGAGCGGGACCTGCTGCGGGCCGGGGTGCTCGTGCTGGTGCTGCCGCTGCTGTGCATGCTCGCGGTGTCGCGGACCCGGTACCGGCTGGCGTGCGCGCGGCGGCTCGACCCCGCGCGGCTGCCGGTCGGCCATGAGGCCCGCGTCGACCTGCGGCTGGAGAACGTGTCGCGGCTGCCGAGCGGGCTGCTCATGGTGGAGGACCGGGTCCCCTACGCGCTCGGCGGCCGGGCCCGGTTCGTGCTGGAGCGGATCGAGCCGCACGGCTCCCGCCGGCTCGGCTACCGGATCCGCTCGGACGTGCGCGGGCGCTACCGCGTCGGACCGCTGACGGTCCGGCTCGCCGACCCGTTCGGGATGGTGGAGCTGGTGCGCTCGTTCAGCCTGTCCGACACGCTGACCGTGACGCCCGCGATCGTGCCGCTGCCGCACAGCCGGCTGTCGGGGGCGTGGACGGGCGGCGGCGACAGCGTCGCCCGCGCCGTGTCGGCGGCGGGCGAGGACGACGCCGCGCCCCGCGAGTACCGGCACGGCGACGACCTGCGCCGCGTGCACTGGCGGTCCACCGCCCGGCACGGGGAGCTGATGGTGCGGCGCGAGGAGCAGCACTTCCAGAGCAGCGGGACGCTGTTCCTCGACACCCGGCGCGCCGCGCACTGGGGCGAGGGGACGAGCGGCTCGTTCGAGCAGGCCGTGTCGGCGACGGCGTCGATCGGGGTGCACCTCGTCCGGACGGGGATGAGCCTGCGGTACGTCACCGACGCCGGCGAGGTGGTCCCGGCGGCGCGGTCCGAGGGCGCGTTCGAGGGGCTGCTGCTCGACGCGCTCGCCGTGGCGCGCAGGTCCAAGGGCGGCACGCTGGCGGCCGGGCTGGCCGCGCTGCGCGGCGCGTCCGGCGGGCTGGGCGGCCGGGAGGGCGACGGGCTGGTGGTCGCGGTGTTCGGCGCCCTGTCCGCCGAGGAGGCCGGGTCGGTCGCGGCGGCGCGGCACGGCGCCGGCACCCGCGTCGCGGTGCTGGTCGAGGGCGGCTCCGGCCGGGGCGCGCCGGCCGACGGCGCGCAGCCGGGCGGGCCCGGCACCGGGACGGCCGCGGAACTGCTGCGCGCGGCCGGGTGGCGGGTGCTGTCCGTCCGGTCCGCCGCGGATCTCGCGCATGCGTGGACGACCGCCGGGAAGGCCGGCGAGGACTTCGTCAGGGACGGTTCATGAGGATCCGGATGACGGTCATGGCCGGGCTGGCGACGCTCGCCGGCTCGCTCGGCCTCTACCCGCTGTTCGAGCGGGCCGGCTGGTTCTGGGCCGGGCTCGGCGCGGTGCTCGCGGTCGCCGGCGGCGGGCTGCTGGCCCGGCAGCTGCGGCTGCCCGTACTGCTGAACCCGGTGTTCGGGCTGGCCGCGCTGCTGCTCTACCTCAACCTCGTCTACGCCGCCGACCGGGCCTGGCTGGGCGTCGTCCCGTCCCCGGAGTCGGTGCGGCACCTCGGCGACCTCGCCGGGGAGGGCTGGCGGGCCGCGAACCGGTACGCGGCGCCGGTCCCGCTGCTGCCCGGCATCGCGATGCTGACCGCCACCGGGATCGGGCTGGTCGCGGTCATGGTCGACCTGCTCGCCGTCCGGCTGCACCGCACCGCGCCCGCCGGGCTGCCGCTGCTGGCGATGTACAGCGTGCCCGCGGCCGTCCGGGAGGACGGCGTCGGCTGGCTGGCGTTCGGCGTCGGCGCGCTCGGCTTCCTCGGCCTGCTGATGGCCGACTCGCGGGAGAAGGTCGGCGGCTGGGGCCGCACCGTCGGCACCCACCACCGGCCCCGGGAGGTCCCGCTCGCCGGGGCGGAGCCGCGTCCCGGGGCGGAGCCGCGTCCCGGCGAGGAGGCGGCGCAGCCCGACGCGGCGGCGCTCGCGGTGACCGGCCGCCGGATCGCGGTCGGCGCGATCGCCGTCGCGGTGGTGCTGCCCGCCGCGGTGCCGGGGCTGCAGCCGCGCGGGGTGTTCGACCTCGGCGGCGGCAGCGGCCAGAGCACCCGGACCGTGACCACGCCCGACCCGCTCGTCAGCCTGAAGCGGGAGCTGACCCGGCTGGACGACTCGGTCGTCCTCACCTACCGCACCGACGACCCCGAGGGCCCCGACTACCTGCGGCTCTACGCGCTCGACCGGTTCGACGGCGACCGGTGGACCTACAGCCGGCTCAATAGCGACCCCAAGGACCGGCTCGTCGCCGGGCGCACGCTGCCGCCGCCGCAAGGCCTGTCCATCGGGCGCGTGCACACGGTGACCACCGAGGTCCGCGTGCGGCCCGAGGTGAGGAACATGACGTTCCTGCCGGTGCCGTACGCCCCGACCAGCGTGTCGATCAAGGGCGACTGGCGGGTGCACGCCGCGTCGCTGATGGTCTACTCGCTGCGCGACTCGGCGAGCGGCCGCTCCTACACCGTGCGGAGCGTGCACGCCGACCCGACCGCCGCGCAGCTCGCCGCCGCGGGCGGCTACCCGGCCGACGTCGTCGCGCACTACACGGCGGTGCCCAAGAACGTCCCGCAGGAGGTCCGCAGGCTCGCCGAGCAGGTCACCGCCGGGTCGGCGACCGCGCTCACGCAGGCCGTGCGGCTGCAGCGCTGGTTCACCGTCGGCGGCGGGTTCAGCTACGACCTGTCCGCGCCGGCGCCGCAGAAGGGCAGCGACCTCGTCGACTTCCTGCTGCACAGCAAGCGCGGCTACTGCGAGCAGTACGCCGCGTCGATGGCGCTGATGGCCCGGATCCTCGGCATCCCGTCCCGGGTGGCGATGGGGTACACGCCGGGCAGCGAGGTCAGGCCCGGCGAGTGGGTCGTCCGGTCGCGGGACGCGCACGCCTGGCCGGAGCTGTACTTCCAGGGCACCGGCTGGGTGCGGTTCGAGCCGACGCCGTCCGGCGCGGGCGGGCAGGGCACCGCGGTCACGCCGTCCTACAGCCGCCCCGAGATCAGCACCGGCGGTGGGAGCGACTCCTCGTCCGCGCAGGCGCCGGACTCCTCCGCCGGCGGCGACGAGAGCGCCGCCGCGCCGAGCCCCGGCGCCCGGCACCGCGACGACGAGGGCCCCGGGGCCGCGGCCGCGGCGCAGGACGACGAGGAGAGCGGCACCGGCGCGACGCCCTGGGTGGCGGGCGGGGCGCTGATCCTCCTGCTGCTGGCCGTGCCGATGGGGCTGCGGATGTTCACCCGCCGCCGCCGCTGGGCCGCCCTCGCGCCGGCGCCCGCGCCGTCGGGGCCGCCGGCGTCCGATCCGCTGTCCCGCACACTGTCCCGCACACTGTCCCGCAGGCGGGTGCGCCGGTCGCGCAAGCCGGTGCCCAGGGCCCGGCGCCCGGCGGACGACCGGCCCGCACCGGGGCCGGCGGAGGGGGCCGACCCGGCGCGGGCGGCGCACACCGCGTGGCGGGAGATGCGCGCCGACGCGCTCGACCACGGGCTCGAATGGCGGGCCAGCGACTCCCCGCGCGCCACCGCGCGCCGGCTCGGCGAGCAGCTCGAGCTGGACGGGGCGAGCTCGCAGGCGCTCACCCGCATCGCGCGCGCCGAGGAGCTGGCCCGGTACGCGCGGTCCCGCTCCCCCGAGCCGGTGGAGCGGCTGCGCGCCGACGTCAAGACCGTCCGGGAGGCGTTCGCCGCGTCCGTGGGCCGCGGCGCCCGCTGGCGCGCCCGGCTGCTGCCGCCGTCGACGATGGCGCAGGTGGGCACCGCCCTCCGCACCGCCACCGACCGCGCCCTGGACACCGCCACCCGGCTGAACGACCTCCCCGCCCGCCTCCGCCGCCGCTAGGGCGTCCGGGGCCGGGGAGGGCACCCGCTCGGGAGGTCCCCGGATACGCGTTCGTCCCGGCCCGCGTGGACGGCCCACGCGCGGCCGGGACGATCACGAACGCCGGTCAGTCGCCCTCGGTGCGGCGGCGCCAGCGCTCCTCCATGCGTTCCATGAAGCCCGCCTTGGCCGGACGGGACGAGCTGCCGCCGCTTCGGGCGGGCTCGTTTCCGATGCCGGTCATCCGCTTCCAGCTCGTCAACGCCCAGACGCAGCACACCACCATGAGCAGGAAACCGGTCACGCTGATGGCGATGGTGACGGTGCCCTCGTTGATCACGAGACCGGCCATCAGCGCGCAGACGCCCACGACGAAGCCGAGGGCGGCCTTGATGATCCGGCGCTTGTAGTGGACCTGGGGGTTGGTCGAGCGAACCGCGTGAGCGAACTTCGGATCCTCGGCGTACAGAGCCGATTCGATCTGTTCGAGCATGCGCTGCTCGTGCTCAGAGAGCGGCACGGCACCTCCCAACGACAGCTCCGCGACGGGGTCTCCGATGCGGGACGCGAACGTCAACGGTGATATGCCCAGAATACGAGCACTGTCGAGCGTACGAAAGCGAACGGCCCGTCGAGGGCCCGGTGCCGGTCACCCCACCGCCTTCTTTCATTGTCTTCCGTCCCTGCCGTCACGTCCGTCACCATCGGTCGCACGCCGCACCAGCGCGGCGGGGCGGACCGCGCCGCGGCCGAACCGGTGCGCGACCTGGTCCATGGCTCGCTCGGCCTCACGCCAACCGCGTTCCGGCTCGTCGAAGGCGAGCTGACGGGGGGCCTCGCCGGCCGGGCCCAGGTTCTCCACCCGTACCCCGACCAGACGGAGTCGTACCCGTTCCAGCCCGGCCGCCTCGTACAGCTCGCAGGCTGTGACATAGATCACACGGGCGAGGTCGGTCGGCTCGCTCAGCGTCCGCGACCGGGTGATCGTCTTGAAGTTCGCCATCCGGAGTTTGACGCTGACCGTCCGGCCCGCGTTCCCGCTCGCGCGCAGGCGCTCGCCGGTCTTCTCCGCCAGCCGCAGCAGCGACCGGCGGATCACCTCGGGGTCGTCGACGTCGGTGTCGAACGTCTCCTCGGCGCCGATGCTCTTGTCGGGGGTGTGCGGGACGACCCCGCGCGGGTCGCGGCCCCACGCCAGCTCGTGCAGGTGCGCGCCCATCGCGGTGCCCAGCTCGCGCTGGAGCGTGGCGAGCGGCACCCGGGCGAGCTGCCCGACCGTCCGCAGGCCGAGCCGGGTGAGGTGCTCCTCGGTCCGCTCCCCGACGCCCCACAGGGACGCGACGGGCAGCGGGTGCAGGAAGTCGACCGCGCCGTCGGCGGGCACCACGAGCAGCCCGTCGGGCTTGCACCGGGTCGAGGCCAGCTTGGCGATGAACTTGGTGCTCGCGACGCCGACCGAGCAGGTGATCCCCTGCTGGTCGCGCACCTGCTCGCGGATCAGCCGGGCGATCCGGGCGGGCCGGCCGAGCCGGCGCCGGGCGCCCGCCACGTCCAGGAACGCCTCGTCCAGCGACAGGCCCTCGACCAGCGGCGTGATGGAGCGGAAGATCTCGAACACCGCGGCGGACACCCGCGCGTACTTGCCGTGGCTCACCGGCAGCACGACCGCCCGCGGGCACAGCCGCCGCGCCCGGGTCATCGGCATCGCCGAGTGCACGCCGAACGTCCGGGCCTCGTAGGACGCCGCGGACACCACGCCGCGCGGCCCGGCGCCGCCCACGATCACGGGGCGCCCCCGCAGCTCGGGCCGCTCCAGCAGTTCGACGCTGACGAAGAACGCGTCCATGTCGACGTGCAGGATGTGGCAGCCCGTGTCGTCGGCGGGCGGCCCCGGCTGGGGCCCCGGCCGGTGCAGCTGCTGCTTGCGGCTCACGGTGCTACTCGGCTCATGGCGCTACTCGGCTCATGGCGCTACTCGGCCGGCTTGTCGGCCACCAGGTGCAGCTGGGCGGCCAGGTCCCGCAGGACGGGGTGGACGGCCGCGACCGACTCCAGCGCGATCAGCGCCTCGGCGGAGTCGGAGTCGCCGTCCAGCAGGCCGCTCGGCACCAGGTCGGCGAAGATCCGCACGCCCTGCAGCTCGGCGACCCGCAGGCCCGCGCCGCGGGCCAGCGCCGACAGCGTCTCCCGGGTGAACCGGCGCGGCATCCGGTCGCCCTCGCCCCAGCGCCCGGACGGGTCGGTCAGCACCCGCCGCGCGTCCTCGAAGTGCCCGGACACGGCGCGGTGCAGCGCGGCGGCGACCTGCCCGGCGACCAGCACGCTGACCGAGCCGCCCGGCCGGACCACCGAGGTCAGCGCGGCCATCGCCGCGCCCGGCTCGTCGACGAACTCCAGGACACTGTGGCACAGCACCAGGTCGGCGGCGTCCGGGCCCAGCAGGTCGGGCAGGTCGACGGCGTCGCCCTGCACCGCGCGGACCCGCACCCCCGACTCGGCGGCGCGGCGCTCCAGTGCGGCGAGGGCGTCCGGGTTGGCGTCGACCACGGTGACCCGGTGCCCGAGCTCGGCGAGCGGGACCGCGAACCCGCCGGTGCCGCCGCCGACGTCCACGACGTCGTGCGGGCCGGCCTCGGGGGTGATGCGGGCGAGCACGGTCCGCAGGGCGTCCCACAGTACCGCGCTGCGCACCCTGGTGCCGCCCCGCACCCGCTTCTGCTGCCGGCCGGTCACGGCCACTCCCCTAACGTTGGTCATCCCCGCCCAGCCTAGCCGCCCGGTGCCCCACGC
>NZ_SMJW01000169.1 GCF_004348335.1 Actinomadura bangladeshensis
GGCGGGGCCTCCGGCCCGCCGGGCAGCGGGATGGGCCGCCGGTTGCGGCCGCCGGGCACCTGGTCCTTGTACTTGTCGACGCCCTTCCCGGCGCCCTGCCGGTCGATCACGACGGCGTGCGGGCCGGACGGGTCGTTCGCCCACAGCAGCCCGTCGCGGACGAAGACGTCCAGCCTGGCCGGCCCTCCGGACACCCGGACCGGCCGGTCGAACCGGTTGTTCGCCGAGTCGTACACGATCAGCGCGCCGGCGGTCTCGTCCGGGATGTAGACCTTCCCGCCGAGCATCTGCGGCGGCCGGTAGCGGTGCTTCGGCATGGCCAGCCGCGTGCTGGAGTACCGGCCGGTGCCGGTGTCGACGGTGACCAGCGACCCGGCGCCGGGCACCAGCAGCGGGACGGTCGTGCCGTCGGTGGCGGCGGGGGCGAGCACGCCGCCGCGCCCCGCCCGCCGGACGCTCGTCGGCAGGCTCACGGTGAGCGTCGCGCCGGACGCCTTGACGACGGTGGCGGTCGCGGCGGTGGAGTTGGTGACGACCGGGTCCCCGGCGGCCATGGTGAGCGCGAGGGCGTCGCCGGGCTTGCCGACGCGGACGGGCGGCCGGAGGCTGCCGCCGGTGAACGCCGCGACCTCCCCGCTCCGCGCCACCGGCACCCAGAGCGCGCCGCGCGCGTCGATGGCGGCCTGCCCGAGGATCGGCGGCAGCGTCGCGGAGGCGCCGACCGGGGCCAGGCCGACCGGGTCGATCTCCTGCACGACGCCCTTGACCGAGTCGACCGTGTACGCCTTGCCCCCGCCGGCGAGGACCTGCAGCCCCTTGCCGAGCGGGCGGCTCGTCCCGACGTCCAGCTGGGAGGGGTCGAGGCGGCTCACGACGCCGGTGTCCAGGTCGACGATCAGCACGGTGGCGCCGTCCTGGACGATCTTGATGTTGTGGCCGCGCATCTGCGGGACCACGGCGGTCTTGCCGTCGACCTTGCCGGCCGGGCCGTTGACGTGGACGACGAGGCCCTTGGACCGCGCGGTCAGCCAGGCGCCGACGTCGGCGAGCCGGTACTTGGCGCTCGCGACGCCCACCCCATAGACGGCGGCGCCGATGACGAGCACGCCGACGAGCCCGACCGCGACCTGCCCTGTCAACCGGTCACGCCGGAACAAAGACCCCAGAAACGCCATACGCACGCACGTTCACCCGCCCCGTCTTCGCAGGGGACACCGTAGTGGCTCGCTCCGTGCGCCCGCCCGGGTTTTCCCGGATAGCTCAGTTTTCGCGTATTGCTTCGATATAGGTGGGGATGGTGATGTTGCGGCCCGAGACGACCACCACGAGGCGCCCGGTGATCTCCACCTGACCGGCGAGGACGGCGGCGAGGCCCGCGGCGCCGGCGCCCTCGGCGACGAGGCCGTGCTCGCCGAAGAGCCGGCGCAGCGCCGTCCGGATCTGGTCATCGGTCACCGAGGTCAGCTCGGCCGTGCCGCCGATGACCTCGGGGGTCACGCAGCCGGGTTCGAGGTTGCCGGGCAGGCCGTCGGCGAACGTCTCGCCGACCTCGACCCGGACGACCCGCCCGGCCGCCACCGAGGCGGACACGCCGCGCGACACCGACGACTCGACGCCGACGATCCGGACGTCCCCGCGCTCGCGCGCCCAGAGGCAGAGCCCGGCGAGCAGCCCGCCGCCGCCGACCGGCGCGACGACGGTGAGCGGGCCGCCGGCCTGCCGGTCGAGTTCGCGGCCGATGGTGCCCTGCCCGGCGATGACGGCCGGGTCGTTGTAGGGCGAGACGTAGTGGCCGGGCAGGGTCACCGCGTGCGCCTCGGCCTCGTCGTAGGTCAGCCCGTGCCGGACGAGCCGCACCGGGTACTCGCCGATCTTGTCGACCTTGACCTCGGACGCCCGCGTCGAGACGACCACGGTCACGTCCGCGCCGGACCGCGCGGCGGCGTAGCCCATGCCGAGGCCGTGGTTGCCCGCGCTCGCCGTCACGGCCGGGACGCCGTCCGGCAGCGCCGCGACGGCCGCGAGCGCGCCGCGCACCTTGAACGCGCCGGTCGGCTGGCACGTCTCCAGCTTCAGCAGCGCGCCGGCCGCCAGCGCCGACGGGACGAGCGGGGTGGGGTCGAGGACGGCGGACACGGCGCGCCAGGCGCGGTCCAGGTCGCCCGGGCCGGGGACGCGGACGGCCCGCGCCGTCACGGGCGCTCCCCGGCCGCCTCGCCGAGCCGCTCGTGCAGCCGGCCGCGGATCTCCTCGGGCGTGTAGGAGCGGCGGCGCCGCTCGGAGCGCACGATCACGGCGCCGGTCGCGGCGACGCCGACGAACCCGGCGACGCCGAGCGCCTTCCACAGGGTCGAGCTCTTCCACCATCCCATCCGGCTACGGTATCGATCATGCCGGGCACCAGCATCTCCCTCGATGACGCCGCCGAGCTGACCCGCACCGGGGACGTGTGGCTGTTCCGCGGCCGGACGGTCGCCGACCGCGCGATCCAGATGACGACGAACAGCCCCGTCAACCACGTCGGCATGGCGGTGGTCATCGACGACCTGCCGCCGCTGATGTGGCACGCCGAGCTGGGCCGCTCGCTGCGGGACATGTGGACGGGCGGGCACCACCGGGGCGCGCAGCTGCACGACCTGCGCGACGCCGTCCTCGCGTGGGGCAACCGGTACGGGCAGCGGGCGTGGCTGCGGCAGCTCGACCCGCCGGCGACCCGCGCGATGGAGGACGCGGCGCTGCGCGCGGTGGCGCGGCTGGACGGCACGCCGTTCCCGTCGACCTCGAAGCTGGCGACGCGCTGGCTGCGCGGCAGGGTGCCCGTCCGGCGCCCGGCCGAGCGGGACATGGATCTGGAGACGGCGTTCTGCGCGGAGGTCGTCGCGGTGACCTACCAGTCGATGGGGCTGCTGCCGAAGGGGCGGCGCCCGAACTGGTTCGACCCCGGCCGGTTCTGGAGCGGGGACGACCTGGAGCTGGAGACGGGCGCCGTGCTCGGCGGCGAGATCGCCGTCAGCGTGCCTCCCGCGTGACAGCGCGGTCCCGCAGCGACCTCGGGTGCAGGCGCCGGCGCAGGCGGCGGAGGCGTCCGGCCTTGGCGGTGACGAGCCGTCCCAGCTCGTCGGTGTGGTGCCAGGCCCGGTCGGCGGCGCCCTCGTCGGAGCGGGACGCGGCGAAGCGGCTGCGGTCGACCAGTTCGGCGAGCGGGTCCAGGTGGCCGCCGGCGGCCGCACCGACACTGGACGCGCCGAAGCGCGCGACCTCGTGCGCGGTCAGCGTCCGGGCCGTGGACAGGCCGGCGTCGGCGAGGTGGTCGAGCGCCTGGTGCCAGGCGCCGGTGATGCGGGCGGCGGGGGTGCCCGTCCGGCGCCGCCGCCTGCGCAGGGCGGGGGCGAGGAGGACGGCGAGCAGGTAGGCAAGGACGAGCGCGCCCGCCGCGACCGAGGCGAACACCCACCACGGTGTGGGCGGGTCCTCGGCGGGGGCCGCCTTCTGCGCCTGCCGCTGCGTCGCCTTGTCCGGCCCGGGGTCGTTCTCCCGGGACGCGGCGCTCTCCTGCGCCTGCTCCAGCTTCTGCCCGGTCTCCCCCGCCGCGACGCCCTCGTTGCCCTTGGAGGCGCGTGCGCTGTCGGGGAGCGGGTTGAACCGGATCCAGCCGAGGCGGTCGAACTTGATCTCGGGCCACACCGTGACGTCCCCGGACCGGACCTCGACGGCGCCGCCCGCCCGGCGTCCGCCCTCGAACCCCACGACGACGCGGGACGGGAGGCCGAGCGTCCGGGCGAGGAGGGCGTAGGCGGTGGCGAAGTGCTCGGGCGTGCCGCGCCTGGCCTGGCTGAGGAAGTAGTCGAGCTGCCGGTACCCGTGGCCCGGCGGCGCGGTCACGTCGTACCTGGCGTAGATCTTGAGGTAGCCGGCGAGCATCGCCGCCTTCTGCAGCGGCGTCCGCGCGCCCTTGGTCGCCGCCTGCGCGAAGCGGCGGAACTCGGCGATCTGGACGGGCGGCTGCCGCGCACCCGGCCCCCAGGGCAGCCGCCGCGCGGCGTCCGCCTCCGGGTCGGTGGCGACGGCCGCCCCGGTCAGGTCGGCGGCCGTCCACTCGGGCACGACGGCGCCGACCCGGTACGCCTGGCCCGGCCGGAGCGGCTCCGCGGCGGCGAGGGCGCCGCTGGCCGGGTCGACGACGACGGGAAGGCCGTCCACCCGGCGGGGGCGGTCGGGCGCCGGCACCCACACGCCGGAGAGGTCCCGGACGGTGATGCGCTGGGCGATCGCATGGCTCCTGCCCGGCCTCGGCCCCTCCGGCACGCGGCTCCCGGTGGGGACGAACCGGGCGGTGGACGACCAGGTCACCCCGTCGAACGCGTCGAGGACGGCGAGCCGCTCGACCGCGGCGTCCCCGGAGTCGACGGTGAACATGACCTGGCCGGGGTTGAGCAGCCAGCCGCCGACGCGGTCGAGGGGGCTGACCCCGTCGCGCCGCTGCGGCGGCGGGGCCTGCACCTGGTCGCGCGGGTCGTAGGGCGCGGCGCGGACCGGGACGAGCGGGCCGGCCGCGAAGGCCAGCGCCCCGAGGGCGGCGGCGGCCGGCAGCCCGGCGGCGAGCGGCCGCCAGGCGAGGCGGGCACCGGGGCCGTCCGCGCGGACGAGGACCAGCACGGCGATGAGGACGATGGTCGCGGCGGCGAGCGGCGTGTTCGATCCGGGGCCGTCCACCCCGAGCAGCAGCGCGACGGCCCACGCGCCGAGCGCCGGGACGGCCGGGGCCCCGCGCAGCGCGGTGCGGAGCGCGAGTTCGGCGGACGCGAACGCCGCGAGCCACACCACGACGCTGACCAGGACGAGCAACTCGGGTTCGGCGGGGGCGGGCAGCAGCGTGGTCAGGATCGCCTTCCACGAGCTGAGCACGCCCTCGCGGAGGGCCTGCGGCAGCGTCCCGTCACCGAGCGCCGGCCGCAGGACGGTGAGCGACACGGTCCCCGCCCAGGCGAGCAGGGTCAGCACGAGCGAGATCCACAGCGGCCACGGCCCCTTCCCGCGCGGGCCGGACAGCAGCCCGCACAGCAGCGTCGGCACGACCGCGGCGACGACGGCGACCGGGAAGACGGGCCCGAGCCCGAAGACGCGCTGGAACGCCAGGCCCGCGACGGCGGCCAGACAGGCGGTCACGGCGAGGGAGACGTAGCGGGTCACCGGGCGCTCCCCGCCCGCCGCCACGCCTCCGCCAGCCCGTCCAGGTCCGCCACGTCGATCAGGCGGACACCGGGCGGCGCCGACGCGGGCTCGGCCGCCCTGACCCGCAGCACCACGACCCGGTCGAACCGGGCGCGGACGGACGCGATGCGCCCCAGGTCGGCGTCGCCGGCCGCGATCACGACGAGGGAGCCGCCCGCGCGCACGCCGCGCACCGCGTCCACGGCCGACAGCGGCCCCTCCCGCGTCCGGGCGGCGGTGAGCGCGTCGAGCAGGATCTCCAGGTCGTCCGGCCCGCCCCGGGTGGCGGCCAGCGGGCCGCCGCCGGTGAGGATCCGGACGGGGAAGCCCGCCGACGCCGCCCCGGCGGCCACGGACGCCGCCGCGTCCACGGCCAGCTCGAAGTCGTCGGGCTCGGGCCAGGACTCCGCCCGCGCCTCCAGCACGACCGTCGTCGTCGGCAGGCTCGCGTCCACGAGCCGGCGGACCATCAGCGTCCCGGTCCGGGCCGACGACTTCCAGTGGATGTGGCGCATCTCGTCGCCGACGACGTACTCGCGGAGCGCGTGGAACGTCGCCGTCCCGGCCGGGGACCGGTCGCTCGTCGGCCCCTCCAGGTGGTGGGCGCGGCCGGACGGCAGCACCGGCAGCGGCACCGTCCGCGGCCGGACCAGCAGCACGCGCGGCTCGCCGTACTCGCGGACCCGGCGGGCCAGCCGCAGCGGGTCGGCCCGCACCAGCCGCAGCGGCCCCACCGGGATCTCGCCCCGGCGGGAGGTCGGCAGCGTGTACGTCACCGTGCGCCTGCCGCCCGCGCGCAGGCGGGGGATGTCGACCGCCACATCGGCCGGTCCCGCCGCGTCCCGCGCGCTGAGGCCGCGCACCGCGCGCCCCTTGGCGGCCACGTGCAGGACGCCCACGGCCGGTTCGCCGCGCGCCACCTTCGCGGGCGCGATCTCGCGGCCGACCTCCAGGTCCGGCTTCGGCAGCGTCCACAGCAGCGCGCCCGCCACCGCCGCGAGCCCGGCGACCGCGAGCATCGCGGGCTCGGGGTAGCCGAGCCACCAGCCCGCCGCGTACAGCGGGACCGAGACGGCCGCCGTCCCCCATCCGAGCGGCGTCAGCACGCTAGACCCCGGCGGCCTGCGGCGTGGGCACGCTCTGCAGCACCTCGCCGACCACCTCGGCGCCGGTCCGGCCGCGCAGCTCGGCCTCCGGTGCCACGATCAGCCGGTGCGCGAGCACCGGGACGGCGAGCGCCTTCACGTCCTCGGGGACGAGGTAGCCGCGCCCGGCCGCCGCCGCCCGCACCCGCGCCGCCCGCAGCAGCGCGATCCCGGCCCGGGGGCTCGCGCCGAGCCGCAGGTCGGGATGCTCGCGGGTGGCCGCGACGACCCGCACCAGGTAGTCGTGCAGCGGCGCCGCGACGTGCAGCCGCTGCGCGAAGTCGATCGCGCGGGCGAGGTCCTCGCCGCCGAGCACCGGCGGCAGCCGGTCCAGCGTCGCGCCGGTGGGCGCGCCCGCGAGCAGCGCCACCTCGGCCCGGTGGTCGGGGTAGCCCATCGAGATCCGCATGAGGAACCGGTCGAGCTGCGCCTCCGGCAGCGGATAGGTCCCGTCCATGTCCACCGGGTTCTGGGTGGCGATGACCATGAACGGGCGCGGCACCGGATGCGGGGCGCCCTCCACGGTCACCCGGCGCTCCTCCATGACCTCCAGCAGCGCCGACTGCGTCTTCGGCGAGCCGCGGTTGATCTCGTCGGCGACCGCGATATTGGCGAAGATCGGGCCGGGGTGGAACTCGAACGCGTTCGCGCCCTGGTTGAAGATCGAGACGCCGGTGATGTCGCTCGGCAGCAGGTCGGGGGTGAACTGGATGCGCGCCCACTTCGCCTCGACCGAGGCCGCCATCGCCCGCGCGAGCGTGGTCTTGCCCACTCCGGGGACGTCCTCGACCAGCAGGTGCCCCTCGGCGAGCAGGCAGATCAGCGCCAGCTCGACCCGGTCCCGCTTGCCGCGCACGACCCGCTCCACGCTCCCGGCCAGCGCCGCGAACAGCTGTGCGAACCGCCCCGCCAGCGCGTCCGCGTCCATCCCCGCGTTCTCCGTCATCCGCCCCCGGACCCCCGTCCTGCCGACGCTCCGTCGGTGCGAACGGCACCTTAACGGCAATACGCGGCAAAGGCGGCAAGATCCCGGAACATCACCTCGATCCGCGACGAACCGAACGCGGGCGTCGTCCGCGACGTCCTACTGTTGGGCATCGCGACGACGGACTCCGAGGTGGACGTGGAAGACATCAGCATCGCCGACATGTGGAACCGGCTGACGGGCTCGCAGCCGGACCCGCCGCTGTGGCTGGTCGGCCTCGTCGGCCTCGTGGCGCTCGGCGCGGTGCTGCACGGCCCCACCTGGCGCGTCGCCCGCAACACCGTCACGATCGCGCACGAGGGCGGGCACGCGCTCATCGCGCTGCTCACCGGCCGCAAGCTGGACGGCATCAAGCTGCACTCCGACACCTCGGGGGTCACGGTGTCGCGCGGCAAGCCGCACGGCCCCGGCATGATCTTCACCGCGCTGGCGGGCTACATCACGCCGCCGCTGCTCGGCCTGTTCTTCGCGCTGCTCCTGGCCGGGGGGCGCATCACGCTCATGCTGTGGTTCTCGCTCGCGCTGCTGGCCGCGATGCTCGTGATGATCCGCAACGCCTACGGCGCGCTGTCGGTCATCGCCACCGGCGCGGTCATCTTCGCGGTGTCCTGGCTGGGCAGCGCCACCGTCCAGGCCGGGTTCGCCTACCTGGCCGCCTGGTTCCTGCTGCTCGCCGCGACCCGGCCGGTGATCGAGCTGCAGCGGATGCGCGCCCGGCACATGGCGCCGAGCTCGGACGCCGACCAGCTCGCCCACCTCACCGGCGTCCCCGGCCTCGCCTGGGTGGGGCTGTTCGCCGCGACCGCCCTGCTCGCCCTCCTCGCCGGCGGCGCGCTCCTCGTCCCCGACGTCGACGTCCCCGACCTCCCGGCCCTCCCCGGGCTCTGACCTCGCTTTTGCCCCGGCGGGCCGTCGTTCGTAGGGTGAGCGCGAACCGTTCCGGAGCGGAAGAGGACCCTGACGATGGCTCGTGGTGGCGTGCGCGCCGCGTGTTCGACGCGCGCCTGGGTCGTCACGCTGCTGCTGCTCGTGCTCGCCGCGGCCCTGTGCACCAAGGCGCTCGGCTCGGCGGCGATGTCCGCGGCGCCGCCGAGCGGGTCGCAGGAGACCGCTGCCGCCGCGCACGCCGAAGCCGCCGCCCCGGAACCCGGTTCGGTGGTCGGTGCCGAGGACGGGACGCGGTGCGCGAACAAGCCGCCGTCCACCGAGACGCAGACCGCGCCGCAGCCCGCCGACACCGGGGCGGCGCACGCCATCGCGGAACCGGACGCGCCGCGCCGAGCCCCTGTCCAGCGGGCCGTGGACGTGCGCGCGGGTCCCGCTCCGCCCGCTCCCGGACACCTCCTCCTCTCCATCCTGCGGATCTAGACCGCTCCCGCCGCGGCGCATCGGCATTCCCGCCGTAGCGCCGGACACCGACGTCCTCCTCCGGGCCCGGCCTCGCCGCCCGCCCGGCCCTTCGTCTTTCGTTGTCGGGAGCATCACCATGTCCGAAAGCACCTCACCCCGCAGGAACCGGCTCGTCATCGCGGTCGCGGGGACCGTCCTCGCCGGCTCCCTCGGCCTCGGCGCCTTCTCGCCGGCCTCCGGCGGAGACGACCGGCCGGCCGCCGGGACGCCGGCCGCGTCGTCCAGCGCATCGTCCAGCGCATCGCCCTCACCGTCCGAGGACGCGGTCACAATGCCGGACCAGGCGCGCCGCGAAAGCGGCGCGTTCGCCACCGAGCGGCTCGTCGCGATGGCCCGGGAGGCGGGCGTGCCCGACCTCGCCCGGTTCCGCGCGGAGATCGACGGCGCGGCGGCGCGCACGGCCGTCCGGCGCGACTCCGACGAGGGCTACGAACTCGGCGTCCCGAGCACGCCCGCGTTCCTCGTCAACGGGCAGCCGGTGCTGGGCGCGCAGCCGTACGGCGCGTTCGAGGCCGCCATCGAGCGGGCCGCCGCGATCGCGGAGAAGGAGGGGCGGTGACCGACGTCGGCCTCGCCGCCGCCTTCCTCGGCGGGCTCCTCGCGCTGCTCAGCCCCTGCAGCGCGCTCCTGCTGCCCGCGTTCTTCGCCTACGCGTTCGCGAGCAAGGCGCAGCTCCTCGGCCGGACGCTCGTCTTCTACCTGGGGCTGTGCACGACGCTGGTGCCGCTCGGCGCGGCCGGGTCGATCGTGGGACGGGTGTTCTACGGCCACCGCGACCTGGTGGTGGCGGTCGGAGGGTGGACGGTCGTCGTCCTCGGCGTCGCGCAGATCCTCGGCCTGGGGTTCGCGTCGCGGCGCGTCCAGGACGCGGCGGCGCGGATCAGGCCCGGGTCGTCCTGGACGGTCTACCTGCTCGGGACGGTGTACGGGCTGGCGGGGTTCTGCGCCGGGCCGGTGCTCGGCAGCGTCCTGACGATCTCCGCGGTCGGCGGCCACCCCTGGTACGGGGCCGCACTGCTGGCGGTCTACGCGTTCGGCATGGCGTTCCCGATATTCCTGCTCGCCCTGTCCTGGGACCGCCTCCGCCTCGGCGGGCGGCGCCGGCTGCGCGGGCGGGCGTTCCGGGTGGGGCGCCTCGACCTGCATACGAACTCGCTGGTGTCGGGGTTGTTCTTCGTCCTGCTCGGGGCGCTGTTCCTGGCGTTCGACGGGACGTCGGCGCTGCCGTCCGTCCTGGACGTCGACACCGAGTTCCGGGCGCAGCAGTGGATGGGCGAGGCCGCCGCCGGCGTCTCGAACGCGGCCGTGCTGCTGTTCCTGGCGGCGGCCGTCGCCGCAGGTGTGCTGGTCGCGCAACTCCGCCGCCCGTCCGGCCGGGATCGGGAGGACGCGCAGGATCATCACGAGGAGAATGTCGGAGGGGGCGGATAGTTTCGACAGTGTGATCGAGCGATGGGGGCGGGAGCAGGTGCTGGGCCTCGCGCCGGACGCCTCGTCCGCGAAGGCCGCCGGCGGGGTCGCCAAGTCCGGCACGTGGGGCGGCACCGGGTGCGACGACGAGGCCGTCTGGGGCGAGTGCCAGGGCAGCGGCACGTCCGTGTACCGGACGGCCGTCGACCTGACGGAGCCCGCGTTCCGGTGCACCTGCCCCAGCCGCAAGTTCCCCTGCAAGCACGCGCTCGGGCTGCTGCTGCTCTGGGCCGACTCGGCGGTCGACGGCGGGCCCCGCCCGGGGTGGGTCGCCGAGTGGATCGAGGAGCGGCGCGAGCGGGCCGATCGGGCGGCGGAGCGGCGGGCCTCGTCGGCGGCGTCGTCGGCGGGCTCGTCGGCGGGCAGGGCGCGCGATCCGAAGACCGCGGAGCGGCGGGAGCGGCGGGTCGACGACGGGCTCGCCGAGCTCGACCAGTGGCTCCGCGACCAGGTCGCGCACGGCCTCGCGCAGGCGGAGAAGGCGCCCTACCGGCTGTGGGACGACGCGGCGCGGCGGCTCGTCGACGCGCAGGCGGGCGCGCTCGCGGGGCAGGTCAGGGCGCTCGCCGCGATCCCGCGGCGGCCGGGATGGCCGGGCCGGCTGCTGGAGGAGTACGCGCTGCTGCGGCTGCTCGTCCGCGCCCATCAGCGGCGGGACGAGCTGCCCGAGGGGCTGCGCGGCACCGTCCGGTCGCGGGTCGGGTTCACCGTCCCGCAGGAGGAGGTCCTGTCGGGCGGGGAGCGCGTCCGCGACCTGTGGTCGGTGATCGGGTCGCGCGACACCGCGCAGGATCTGCTGACCACGCGGCGGGTATGGCTGCGGGGGCGGCGGACGGGCCGCCCGGCGCTGGTGCTGTCCTTCGCGGCGCCCGGCACATCGCTGGACGCGTCGCTGGTCGTGGGGACGGAGGTCGATGCGGAACTCGCGTTCTATCCGGGGTCTCAGCCGTTGCGGGCCCTGGTCGCCCAGCGGTACGGGCCCGCCGCGCCGGGGGCTCCGGAGGGGACGTCCGTGCGAGGGTTCCTGGACGAGCACGCGGCGGCACTGGCACGCGATCCCTGGCTCGACCGCTGGCCGGTGGTCCTGGCCGGCGTCCGCCTGGCGCGGGCGGAGGGAGGCGACCTGTCGGTGATCGACGAGGCCGGCGACGCGCTGCCGCTGCGGACGGCGGATCCGTGGCGGCTGCTCGCGCTGTCGGGCGGCGGGGCGGTCACGCTGGCCGGGGAGTGGAGCCCGCGCGGCCTGCACCCGCTGGCGGCCTGGCACGACGTCGAAGGGGCGGTGGTCCTGTGAGCGCGTGGAGCGAGCATGTCACGGCGGCGCTGCTCGGCACCGAGCGGCGGGATCCGCCCGCCCTGCCCGAGGCCCCGGCGGAGGCCGGCGACCGGGCGGGCCGGCTGCTCGACCAGGCCGCGCTGCTGGCCGTCCGGCGGCGGGCCGGGCGGGTGCCGCCGAGGGCGGCGCCCGAGCCGGTGGCGCTCGCCCCGGTCGAGGACGCCCCGGTCGTGCCGCGGGCGGCGGCGGCGCGGCTGCGGCGGATCCTGGCCGGTGAGCAGATCAGGGTGCTGCCCGAATGGCTGGACGCGGCGGCCGACCGGGGCTTCCGGGTGCCCGCGCAGGCGCTGCCCGACCTGCTGGAGCGAGGCCGAGGCGACCGCGCGCTGCGGCCGTCGATCGCTCGGGCGTCCGGGCGGCGCGGGGTATGGCTGGCCTTGCAGAACACCGACTGGGCGTACCTGGTCGGCGCCGGCGACGATCCGGGCGGCGGCCCCGAGGTGTGGGAGACGGGGACGCGCAACCGGCGGGTGGCCTACCTGACCATGCTGCGCAACACCGAGCCCGAGCGCGCGCGGGAGCTGCTCCGCGAGACGTGGGCGAAGGAGCCCGCGCCCGACCGCGCGGCCTTCCTCGCCACGTTCGAGCACGGGCTGTCGCTGGGCGACGAGGAGTTCCTCGAGGCGGCCCTCGAGGACCGGGGCAAGGACGTCCGGCAGATCGCGTCCGACCTGCTCGCCCGGCTTCCCGGCTCGGCCTACGGGGCGCGGATGGCGGCGCGGGCCCGCGGCTGCCTGGCACCGGTGGTCCGGACGGTGCGGGGGCGGCGGCGGACCTGGATCCAGGTGGAGCCGCCGCACGCCCACGACGAGGACATGGCCCGCGACGGCGTCCCGTTCCATCCGAGCGGGTCGTTCGCGCCGCGCGGCGCGGGCGGGCCGGTGGGCACGCGGGCTGCGTGGCTGCGCGAGATCCTCGCCCGCACTCCGCTGTCCACGTGGACGGAGCTGTTCGCGCTGCCGCCCATGGAGATCGTGTGCCTGCCCATCGGCGCGGCCGCCGGAGAGCCGTCCCGCCAGGGCGAGGCGGTCTCCGAGTCCGACGGGCGCGACGTCCACATCGGGTGGGCGAAGGCCGCGCACGCCCAGCACGACGGCGCATGGGCGCGGGCCCTGCTCAAGGGCGGGGTCATGGTGGACGAGCCGGACGCGCTCGCCGGCCTGCTGTCCGTCCTGCCCGCGGGCGAGCGCGACGCCGCGGCGGCCGACCTGATCCGCTGGGTGCAGGGGCGCGCCGACCTGCTGCGCGTCCTCGAACGGGTCCCCGGGCCGTGGACGGGGCCGCTCGCGGCGACGGTCGTGGCGACGCTCACCGCGTCCGCCGAACGGCCCGCGCAGCGCGACGACCACCTGGTCACGCAGCTGTGCCGGCTCGCCGACCAGCGGCTCGACCCGGCGGCCGCGGCCCGCCTCGACCCGCTGGCCGCGCGCGGCGACGCCGCCCCGCGCGCCGTCACCGACCTGATCGCCACCCTGCACTTCCGCGACGAGATGCTGAAGGAGCTGACCCCTTGACCGAGAACGCGGTACTGCGTCCGCACGCCGAGCAGGAGTACACGGGCGAGCTGGCGCGGCTGGCCGAGCACGACGGCCGGCCCCGGCCGCCCGGCTGGCGGCTGTCGCCGTGGGCCGTCACCACGTACCTGCTCGGCGGCGGCCTCCCGGACGGGACGGCGATCACCCCGAAGTACGTGGGGCCGCGGCGGCTGATGGAGGTCGCGGTCGCGACCCTCGCCACCGACCGGGCGCTGCTGCTGCTCGGCGTCCCCGGGACGGCGAAGACGTGGGTGTCGGAGCACCTCGCCGCCGCCGTCAGCGGCGACTCGACGCTCCTCGTCCAGGGGACGGCCGGCACGGCGGAGGAGGCCATCCGCTACGGGTGGAACTACGCGCGGCTGCTCGCCGAGGGGCCGTCGGAGCGGGCGCTGGTGGAGAGCCCGCTGATGCGGGCGATGCGGCGCGGCCAGGTCGCCCGCATCGAGGAGCTGACCCGGATGCCCTCCGACGTCCAGGACACCCTCATCACCGTCCTGTCGGAGAAGACGCTGCCCGTCCCGGAGCTGAACACCGAGGTGCAGGCGCGCAAGGGCTTCACGGTGATCGCGACGGCGAACGACCGCGACCGGGGCGTGAACGAGCTGTCCAGCGCGCTGCGCCGCCGGTTCAACACGGTCGTGCTGCCGCTGCCGGAGACCGTCGAGGACGAGGTCGGCATCGTCGCCCGCCGCGTCGACCAGATCGGCGCCGGGCTGGAGCTGCCGGAGTCCCCGGCGGGGCTGGAGGAGATCCGCCGCGTCGTCACCGTGTTCCGCGAGCTGCGCTCCGGCGCCACCGCCGACGGGCGCACCAAGCTGAAGTCGCCGAGCGGGACGCTCAGCACCGCCGAGGCGATCTCCGTGGTCACCAGCGGGCTGGCGCTCGCCGCGCACTTCGGCGACGGGGTGCTGCGCGCCGCCGACGTCGCGGGCGGCATCGTCGGCGCCGTCGTGCAGGACCCGGTGTCCGACCGGGTCGTGTGGCAGGAGTACCTGGAGGCCGTCGTCCGCGACCGCCCGGAATGGCGGGACTTCTACCGCGCCTGCCGGGAGGTGTCTTGAGCCGCGTCGAGGTCTACGGGATCCGCCACCACGGGCCCGGCTCGGCGCGGGCGCTGCGCGGCGCCCTGGAGGAGTTCAAGCCGGACGCGGTGCTGATCGAGGGCCCGCCCGAGGCCGACCCGATCGTGGAGCTCGCGGGCGACGCGGGGATGGTGCCGCCGGTCGCGCTGCTCGCTTACTCCCCCACCCCGGACGCCGCCTCCGGGGAGGGCGGACGCAAGGCCGCGTTCTGGCCGTTCGCCGAGTTCAGCCCGGAATGGCAGGCGATCCGGTACGGGCTGGACGCCGGGGTGCCGGTCCGGTTCTGCGACCTGCCGGCGGCGAACCAGCTCGTCCCGGCCGCGGACGACGAGCCCTCCGACGAGGAAGCGCCCGACGGGGAAGCGCCGGGCGGGGAGGCCCCGGGCGGAGAGGGACCGGCCGCGGAGGGGATCCGGCTCGACCCGCTCGGGTGGCTGGCGAAGGCCGCCGGCTACGACGACGCCGAACGCTGGTGGGACGACGTGGTCGAGCACCGCGGCGGCGGGCCGTCCCCGTTCCCGGCGATCGCGGAGGCGATGACCGAGCTGCGCGCGCGGCCGGCCGAGGGCGCGCCCGCCGGCCACCGGCTGCGGGAGGAGCAGCGCGAGGCCCACATGCGGCGGACGCTGCGCCGCACCCTCAAGGAGGGCCACGACCGGGTCGCGGTCGTGTGCGGCGCGTGGCACGTGCCCGCCCTGCAGGCCAGGGTCCCGGCGACCCACGACGACCGGACGCTGCGCGGCCTGCCGAAGACCAAGGTCGCCATGACATGGGTCCCGTGGACGCACGGCCGGCTCGCCGGGCACTCCGGCTACGGCGCGGGCGTCCGCTCCCCCGGCTGGTACCACCACCTGTTCACGGCCCGGGACCGCCCGATCGAGCGGTGGCTGACCGCCGCCGCCCGCGTCCTGCGCGAGGAGGACCTGCACGTCTCGTCCGCGCACGTGATCGAGGCCGTCCGGCTCGCCGAGGCCCTCGCCGCGCTGCGCGGCCGCCCCCTCGCCGGGCTGGCGGAGGTGACCGAGGCGACCCGGGCCGTCCTGTGCGAGGGCGCCGACCTGCCGGTCGAGCTGATCCAGCGGCGCATGGTCGTCGGGGAGCGGCTCGGCGCCGTCCCCGACCGCACCCCGATGGTGCCGCTGCAGCGCGACCTGCAGGCCGAGCAGCGGCGGCTGCGGCTCAAGCCGTCCGCGCTCGGCAAGGAGCACGACCTCGACCTGCGCAAGCCCACCGACCTGGAGCGCAGCCGCCTGCTGCACCGCCTCCGCCTGCTGGACGTCGACTGGGGCGTGCCCGCCGGCACCGGCCGCTCCAAGGGCACCTTCCGCGAGACGTGGACGCTGGTGTGGCGGCCCGAGTTCGACGTCGAGCTGATCGAGGCCGGCGCGTGGGGCACCACCGTCCGCGGCGCGGCCGCCGCCCGCGCCGAGGCGCTGGCCGAGCAGGCCACCGCGCTCGCCGACCTGACGTCGGTGGCCGAGCGCTGCCTGCTCGCCGACCTCGGCGAGGCGCTCCCCACCGTCATGCGCGCCCTCGCCGACCGCGCCGCCGTCGACACCGACGTCGCGCACCTGATGGCGGCGATGCCGGCCCTCGTCCGCGCGCTGCGCTACGGCGACGTCCGCGGCACCTCCACCGGCCCGCTCCGCGCGGTCGTCGACGGCCTGGTCGTCCGCGTCTGCGTCGGCCTCCCGCCCGCCGTCACGGGCCTGGACGACGACGCCGCCCGCGAGTTCCTCGCCCACGTCGACGCCGTGCACGGGGCGCTGTCCCTGCTCGCCGACGACGGCCACCTCGAACGCTGGCGCCGCACGCTGGAGGGCCTGCTCGCCCGCCCGGACGCCCTGCACGGCCTCATCGAGGGCCGCCTGACCCGCCTCCTGCTCGACGCGGGCCGGCTCGACGACGTCCCCGACCGGATGGCGCGGGCCGTGTCCGCCGGCGCCGCCCCCGACCGCGCCGCCGCCTGGGTCGAGGGCTTCCTGTCCGGCGGGGCGCTGCTCCTCCTGCACGACGCGGCCCTCCTCCGCCTCGTCGACGCCTGGATCGCGGGCCTGCCCGCCGACTCCTTCACCGACGTCCTGCCCCTGCTGCGCCGCACCTTCGGCGCCTACCCGTCCGCCGAGCGCCGCGCCATCGGCGAGCAGCTCCGCCGCCGCCCCGGTTCTCCCGAAGCCGCACCAGACCACCCCGAAGAAGACATGGACGAAACCCGAGCGGCCCCCGCCGCCGCCACGACACTCGAGATCCTCGGCTGGCCGCCCCGATGACCACACGTCCCACACCACCTGCACGAACCACCGCCGGGAGCACGACCGGCCAAGACGGGACGAACGAGCGAGCGCGGCTCCGGACGCGCACGGAAGGAGTCACGGCGTGAGCGGTGACAGCGTGGACGATCGGCTGCGGCGGTGGCGGCTGGTGCTCGGCGGTGAGCGGGCCGACGGGACCGGGGTGTCGCTCACCGGGGACGACGTCCGGATGGACGGGGCGCTGGAGAAGCTGTACGGCGGCGGGTCCGACGAGGGGCGGTCGCGGCCGGGGCGGCGCAGCGCCGGGCTCGGCGACTCGGCGCCCTCGGTGGCGCGGTGGCTCGGCGACATCCGCGAGTACTTCCCGTCCAGCGTCGTGCAGGTGATGCAGAAGGACGCGATCGAGCGGCTCGACCTCACCCGGCTGCTGCTGGAGCCGGAGATGCTGGACGCCGTCGAACCCGACGTGCATCTGGTCGGGACGCTCCTGTCGCTGAACCGCGTGATGCCCGACCGGGCGCGGGAGTCGGCCCGCGCGGTGGTGCGCACGGTCGTCCGCGACCTGGAGCGCCGGCTGGCGCAGAAGACGCGGTCGGCGGTCGGCGGCGCGCTCGACCGGTCGGCGCGGGTGCTGCGCCCGAGGCGGCTCGCCGACGTCGACTGGGAGCGGACGATCCGCGCCAACCTGCGGCACTACCTGCCCGAGCAGGGCACCCTCGTCCCCGAGAGGCTGATCGGGTACGGACGGCGGCGGCAGGCCGTCAAGCGGGACGTGGTCCTCGCCATCGACCAGAGCGGCTCGATGGCGGCGTCGGTGGTGTACGCCAGCGTGTTCGGGGCGGTGCTCGCCTCGATGCGGTCGCTGCGGACGTCCCTGGTCGTGTTCGACACCAACGTGGTCGACCTCACCGACCAGCTGCACGACCCGGTGGAGGTGCTGTTCGGCACCCGGCTCGGCGGCGGCACCGACATCAACCGGGCCATCGCGTACTGCCAGGGCCTCGTCACGCGCCCGAACGACACGATCATGGTGCTGATCAGCGACCTGTACGAGGGCGGCATCCGCGACGAGATGCTGCGTCGGGTCGCGGCGCTGACCGCCGCGGGCGTCCAGGTGGTGGTGCTGCTCGCCCTGTCGGACGAGGGCGCGCCCGCCTACGACCACGACAACGCGGCGGCACTGGCCGCGATGGGCGTCCCGGCGTTCGCCTGCACCCCGGACGCGTTCCCGGAGCTGATGGCCGCCGCGATCGAGCGCCGCGACCTCAAGGAGTGGTCCGAGCGGAACGCCTCATGACCGCGACAGCCCCCGCGCCAGCAGCACGACCACCACGGCGGTCAGGACGGCGTGCCCGGCCAGCGCGGACGCCTGCACCTGCACCAGCGCCCCCCAGGCGCCCCACATCGCCACCCGCACGACACGCGCCGCCAGCACCGTCCAGGCCGCGCCCCGCGACCCCCGCCACGCGAGGATCACCGCCACCAGCGTGACCACGGCGACCACCGCGAACGAGGACGCCACCACCGGCAGCAGCCCGCCCCGATGCCCCTCCGACAGCCCCGGCCGGGCGATCAGGATCGCCAGAGCGGCGACGTCCAGAGCAGCGAGCACCCCGG
>NZ_SMJW01000016.1 GCF_004348335.1 Actinomadura bangladeshensis
GGTGCGGGGGCCGAGGGTCTGCTTCAGGCGGGGTGGATCAGGCGGGTTTCGTAGGCGGCTATCACCAGTTGTGCTCTGTCGCGGGCTTGGAGTTTGGAGAGCAGGTGGCCTATGTGCGTCTTCACCGTGGCCGGGCTCAGGTGCAGGTGTTCGGCCAGTTCGCTGTTGGAGAGGCCGCGGGCGATGAGGGTGAGGACCTCGCGCTCCCGGTCGGTCAGGGCGTCCAGGGCGGCCGGCGGCGGCTGGACGGGGGCCGGGCGTCGGACGAACTCGGCGATCAGGCGGCGGGTCACCGTGGGGGCGAGGAGCGACTCACCGGCGGCGACGGCTCGGATCGCCGACAGCAGGTCGGCGGGCGGGGTGTCCTTCAGCAGGAAGCCGCTCGCCCCGGCCTTGAGCGCCGAGTACACGTAGGAGTCCAGGTCGAACGTGGTGAGGATGAGGACGCGGACGTCCGGAAGGTCGGAGCAGATCCGCCGGGTCGCCTCGATGCCGTCCATCTCGGGCATCCGGACGTCCATGAGGACGACGTCGGGGCGTTCGCTCGCGGCCAGTTCGACGGCCTCGGCGCCGCTGCCGGCCTCGCCGACGGTGCGGAGGCCGGGCGCGGTATCGATGAGGACGCGGAAGCTGCCGCGCAGCAGGGCCTGGTCGTCGGCGACGAGGACGCGCAGTTCCAACGGGTTTCCTAGGTTTCGTACGGGAAGTCGGCCGATACGGCGAAGCCGCCGGACGGGCGCGGGCCGGCGGTGAAGTCGCCGCCGTACATCATGACGCGTTCGCGCATGCCGATGAGCCCGTGCCCGTCGCCGCCCGGCAGGACGCGGACGCCGGGGCCGTCGTCGGTGACCTCGATGCGCATGCGCTCACCGTCGGCCTCGACGCGGACGCGGCAGCGGGCCGGTGCGGCGTGCTTGACGACGTTGGTGACCGCCTCCTGGACGATGCGGTAGGCGGAGAGCGCGACGCCTTCCGGGAGGCTCGGCGCGTCCACGTCCAGGTCGACGTGGACGCCCGCCATGGCGGCGCGTTCCGCGAGGGCGGTGAGGTCGGCGAGGCCGGGAGCCGGGCCGAGGTCGGCGTCGGTGCGCAGGACGCCGAGGAGGTGCCGCATCTCGGCGAGGGAACCGCGGCTCGTCGTCTCGATGACGCGGAGGGCGTCGAGGGCCTCCTCCGGCCGGGCGGCGGCGACGTGGACGGCGACGCCGGCCTTGACGGCGATCAGGCTCATGCTGTGCGCGACGACGTCGTGGAGTTCGCGGGCGATGCGCAGCCGCTCGTCCGAGACGGCCTGGTCGGCGAGCCGCCGGGCGGAGCGCGCCACCTGCGCGCGGCGTTCGCGGACGACGCGGCCGAGCGTCCAGGACGCGCCGAGGACGGCGAGGCCGAGCAGCAGGTCCCCGGCGGCCTCCGCGTGCCGGCCGCCGGGTCCGGCGATGGCGCCGCCGAGGATGACGGCGGCGCTGACGGCACCGATCAGCGGGGTCGGGATCCAGCGGCGGCGGCGCCGGGCGAGCGCGACCGGGTAGAGGGCGAACGCGGCGCCGGCGTAGGAGTCGAAGGGCAGGCCGAGGGCGAGCGAGGCGGTCGAGGCGGACAGGACGGCGGCGAAGACGGGGACCGGCCACAGCCGCCGCACCGCCAGGGGCAGGCCGGCCGCGGCGGCGAGCGGGACGGCGGCGAGCGCGGAGACGTCGGTATCGGCGGGGAGCACGAGGAGCAGGAGCGTGTAGACGACCGCGAGGCCCGCGTCCAGTCCGATCAGCGCGCGCCGGCCGAGCCGCATTAAGAACGGGGCGCGCAGCTCGGATTCGTCCACGTCACGAAGGTACCGGGACGGCGCGGAGCACCGCCTCCTCCCGGCGGCCGTCATACCGGGGTCGGAGGCGGGCGGGCCCCTCGGAGCAGGGGCGGACGTCCGGTTCCCGCCCACGTTCCGATGCGCGGGGAACACGTTCGGCACGAGCGTTGACCGCATGATCGAAGTGTGCGAGCTGACCAAGCGCTACGGCGGCACGACGGCCGTCGACCGCCTGTCCTTCGCGGTGCGGCCGGGGACGGTGACCGGCTTCCTGGGTCCGAACGGCGCGGGGAAGACGACCACGATGCGCGTCCTGCTGGGGCTCGACCGGGCGACGTCCGGCGAGGCGCTGGTCAACGGGACCCGGTACGGATCGCTGCGCCGCCCCATGCGGGAGGTCGGGGCGCTGCTGGATGCGGGCGCCGTGCACGGCGGGCGCCGGGCGTTCGACCATCTCGGGTGGCTGGCGCGCAGCAACGGCATCGGGACGCGGCGGGTCGCGGAGGTCCTGGAGCGCGTGGGCCTCGCCGGCGCGGCGCGCAGGCGGGTCGGCGGCTTCTCGCTCGGCATGCGGCAGCGGCTCGGGATCGCGGCGGCGCTGCTCGGCGACCCGGGGGTCCTCATGTTCGACGAGCCGGTGAACGGCCTCGACCCGGACGGCGTCCGCTGGATCCGCGAGCTGATGCGGTCGCTGGCCGCCGAAGGGCGGACGGTGCTGATCTCCAGCCATCTGATGAGCGAGATGGAGCTGACGGCCGACCGGCTGGTCATCATCGGCCGCGGGCGGCTGATCGCGGACACGTCGGTGCGGGAACTCGCGGACCGCTTCCGGCGCGGCGTCATCGTCCGCTCGCCGCGGGCGGCCGAGCTGACCGGGGTGCTCGCCGCCGGCGGCGCCCGCGTCGACTCCATGCCGGGCGGCGCCCTGACGGTGACCGGCCTCGACGTCGCCGCCATCGGCGACGCGGCGGCCGCCCACGGCATCCCGCTGCACGAGGTGACCCCGCACAGCGCCTCCCTGGAGGAGGCGTACATGGAGCTGACCGCGGGCAGCGCCGAGTTCGGGGCGGTGACGAGGTGACCGATAAGCCCAACGCCGATTGCCTGTCGGGCATCGGCCAACGGGACACCAGCGGTGGTTACGCGGCGCTTGGCGGGAGCAGTGAGAGATCGGGGAGCGGGATGGCCGGGGTCGGGGACGCCGTGGCGGCGGAGTGGTGCAAGTTGCGGAGTGTGCGGTCGACCGGGGCCGTCCTCGGGACGGTCGGCGGCTTCACGGTGTTGTGCGCACTCTGGTCCTGGTACGTGGCCCGCTACTGGGACGACCTGCCGGCGGCGCGCAGGGGAGTCGCGCAGGTGGCGCCGGCGGAGCAGCCGCTCGCGGTCTCGCTGCCGGTGTGCGCGGTCGTGCTCGGGGCGCTGACGCTGACGTCGGAGTACTCGTCCGGGATGATCCGGGCGACGTTGGCGGCGATGCCGCACCGGGGCGCGCTGTTCATGGCCAAGGGCGGCGTCGCGGCGGCCGTCATGGGCGCGGCGGCGCTCGTGGCGCTGGCCGCCGGGTCCGCTGCGGGCGCGGTCATCGTCGGTGACCGGCCGGTGGCCACGTTCCAGGCTCCCGTGGCCGATGTCGCGGTCCATCTGCTGTGGCTCGGGCTGACGACGGCGGCGATCACCCTGATCACGTTCGGGCTGGGCGCGGTGCTGCGCTCGACGGCGGCGGCGATCACGTCCGGTATGGCGGTGCTGTTCGTGCTGCCCGCTCTCGCACGGCTGCTGCCGTCCCCGTGGGACGAGCGCATCTGGTCGGCGCTGCCCGGCAGCCTGGCGAACCAGATCGCGGGGCCGCCCGGTTCGTCCGGCGACCACGGTGCGCTGTCGCCGGCGGTGGCGGTGGCGCTTCTGGCGGCGTACACCGTCATCGCGCTCGGAGCCGGCGCGTACGCGTTCGCGCGGAGGGACGCGTGATGGGCGGCGCGCTCGCGGCGGAGTGGTGGAAGCTGCGTTCGGTCCGCTCGACCTACGTGGTGCTGGCGGTGACGGCGGCGTTCACCGGGTTGGTCCTGCTGCTGGCGTTCCAGATGGCGCATGTCTGGGACGGGCTGCCGGCGGATCGCAGGGACGAGCTCCTGCTGCGCCCGCTGCAGGAGCTGGGCGGCTGGGGCGCGTCGCTGTGCCTGGGGATCCTCGGGGTGGTGTCGGTGACGTCCGAGTACCGGACGGGCATGATCCGCACCAGCCTCGTCGCGGTGCCGCGGCGGCGGACGCTGCTCCTGGCGAAGGCCGCGGTGGTCGGGGCGGTCGCGCTGGCCGCCGGTGAGGCGGTGGCGGTCGGGTCGTTCCTCGGGACGCGGCTCATCGTCGGCGACCGGCCGTTCCCCGACCAGCAGGCGTCCATCGCGCACGACCTTCCGGGGTTCGTCCTCGCGGGGACGATCGTGCCGGTGTTCGCGCTGCTCGGCCTGTCGCTCGGCGTGCTGCTGCGTTCAACGGCGGGTGCGATCGTGTCGGTGGTGTTCGTGTGGCACGTCCTGCCGCTCCTCGTCTTCCAGCTGCCGGAGCCGTGGAGGGAGCGGGCCGGGTCGGTGATGCCCGGGGGCCTGCCCACGCAGATGGCGGGGCTCAGTGCGGAGAACTCCGTGTACGGCGATCTGCTGTCGCCGGGCGCGGCGGCCGCTGTACTCGCGGCCTATGTCATTATTCCGCTCGGTTTTGCCGCATTTGTCATGACCCGGCGCGACGCCTGACAACGAGGGGCCTCAACACACGAACGGCGGTGCCCCGCCACGGGGCTCCGCCGTTCCCACGAACCCGCCGGTCCGGCGCTCCCGCATGGGCGCGCCCGGCGGGAGGAAGCGTCCGGCCTGTCAGGTGAGACCGACCTGGAGGGAGCTCACGCGCAGCGCCAGGCGCTCGCGCAGCATGTCGGTGGCCTCGTCGATGCGGGGCGCGGCGGCCTGCGCGCGGACCTGCCGGCCGTCCAGCTCCACGACGGCCTGGGCCAGCGCGGGGCGCGGCAGCGACGGGTCGTTGACGACGCTCAGCGTGACCCGGACGGACGTGACGCCGCGGGCGCCCGACAGCGCCTCGCGGATGGCCCGGTCCGCCGCGGCGCGCTCGTGCGCCGAGACATCGCCCGAGGTCAGAAAACGGATCTCTGGTCGCTCGCGGGTGGCGTTCATGGATTCCCCCAGGATGCGCGGTGGTGGTCGCCTCTCTGCAGAGCGGCGCTCGTTGCCGCCCTCTGACCAAGGAACGTCCCGGCCGCCGGAGATCTTGCCCGGCCGGGACGAGAGCTTCGTCACTCGCCCCTCCGCCCGCCCCGCATCGGCCCGCGGAAAACTCACCAGAACGCACGACGTGCGACATTCACGCGTCATACGACAGATCACGAAATGGCCTGTCAGGATTGGCCGCGCGCAATACCGGAGAACGGCGGCCAAATGGCGCCCCCGGCGGCGGCGCGGGCAGCGGCGAAATGCCGTCCCGGGCGAACCCGCCGCGGCGGTGGCACCACGTTCCGCAGCCGCACCGCCACCGACAGCACTGGTCACCGGACGTCCCCGCCCGCCCGGCGCGACCGGGCTCCGATCCCGGACGCGTTTTTCATAGCTCCCAAAAACGCGTCGGGATCCTCTAACATAGTGCGGTGCCGTTCAGCCTCCGCGCAGACCCATCGACTGGCGGGTGACCCTTGTCCGAGGATTCTGCTGCCCCGAGACCTCCGGCCGAAGACGATCCGGCCGGGCGGCTGATCGATTATCCCCGGCGCGGCGGCCCCACCGTCCTGCGCATTCTGCTCGGCGCGCAACTGCGCCGGCTGCGCGAGTCCCGCGGGATCTCCACCGAGCAGGCGGGCTATGAGATCCGCGGCTCGCACTCCAAGATCAGCCGGATGGAGCTCGGCCGGGTCGGGTTCAAGGAGCGCGACGTCGCCGACCTGCTCACCCTCTACGGCGTCTCCGCCGCCGGCGAGCGCGAACCGCTGCTGCGGCTCGCCAAGGAGGCCAACAACCCCGGCTGGTGGCACCGGTACGGCGACATCCTGCCGAGCTGGTTCGAGGTCTACCTCGGCCTCGAAGAGGCCGCCTCCATGCTGCGCGCCTACGAGCTCCAGTTCGTCCCCGGGCTGCTGCAGACCGAGGACTACGCGCGCGCCGTCGTCCGGCTCGGCTACTCCGACGCCTCGGACGAGGAGGTCGAGCGGCGCGTCCAGATCCGCACGACGCGGCAGGAGCGGTTCACCTCCCCCGAGGCCCCGACGCTGTGGGCCGTGCTGGACGAGGCGGTCGTGCGCCGCCCGCTCGGCGGCCGCGAGGTGATGCGGGCCCAGATCCGGCACCTGATCGAGGCGTCCGAGCTCGCCCACGTGACGCTGCAGATCGTGCCGTTCGGCGCGGGCGGGCACGCGGCGGCGGGCGGCCCGTTCACGATCCTGCGCTTCGCCGAGCCGGGCCTGTCGGACGTCGTCTACCTGGAGCAGCTCACCAGCGCCCTCTACCTCGACAAGCCGACGGACGTCGACACCTACATGCGGGCGATGAACAACCTGTGCATCACGGCGGCTCGTCCCGACGACACCGCCCGCTTCCTCACCCGCATCCTGAAGGAACTCTGACGCTCCGGCCTCCCCCGGCGGCGGTCAGGGCGCGCCGCCGCCGATGACCCGCAGGTCGCGGCTGCGGCTTCCGCCGCGGAACTCCGCGATGACCTCGCCGTCCGGGACGCGGCGCACCGTCACGTCGTAGATCCCGCTGCGGCCGTAGCGGACGCGTTCGACCGCGGTCGCCTCCAGGACGTCCCCGCCGCGCGCGCTCGCGACGAACACCACGTCGGCGGACGCGGCGACCGTCACGGCGTCATGGGTGTTGCACGCGTAGGCGAACGCCGAGTCGGCGAGCAGGAAGAGGTAGCCGCCGTGCGCGATGCCGAAGCCGTTCACCATCGTGTCGGCGACCGTCATGCGCAGGCGCGCCCGGCCGGGCGCGACCTCGGCGATCTCCATGGCGAGGTCCTGCGCCACCTTGTCCCGCGCGTACATCGTCTCGGCGCACCGCCGCGCCACTTCCGCCGCGCCCTCCGCCGCGTCCTCCGCCGCGTCCTCCGTCATGCCGTCCGCCGTGCCCTCAGCCGTGTCGTCCACCCTGTCGTCCACCGGCTCAGCGTAGTGACCCCGCCGCGCCGGCCCGGCACGGCTTTGAGGGCCGCGCCCCTGGGAAGGTCATCGAGGGTCCGCGGGTTGTCACCGGTGGCCGCGCCGCGGCCGAGACCCGAAGAGGAGGACCGATGCTGTACGGCAAGGAACACGTCCAGCGCTACCAGGAGACCGACGGGGCGGAGGGGCACGACTGGCAGGGCACGATCACGCTCCTGCTCACCACCACCGGGCGCAAGAGCGGCAAGGAGCGCACGACGCCGCTCATCTACCAGCCCGAGGGCGACGCCTACCTCGTCGTCGCGTCCAAGGGCGGCGCGGACGAGCCGCCGCTCTGGTACCTGAACCTCCAGGCCGACCCCGAGGTGAAGGTGCAGGTGAAGGGCGACAGGTTCACCGCGCGGGCGCGCACCGCGACCCCGGAGGAGAAGCCGGCGTTCTGGCGGAAGATGACGGCGACCTGGCCGGCCTACGACGAGTACCAGACGAAGACGAACCGCGACATCCCCGTGGTGGTGCTGGAGCGCGTCTGAGCCGCCGTCCGCGCGGGTTCCCTTTCGCCGTGCGGGCCGGGCGTGTAGCGTCGTCGTAGAACATCCATTCGACCGCCGTCCGCCCGACGCAGCCGAGGTGCCGAGGTGCCCACGTCGCACAGCACGGAGACCCGCCAGGGTGCCGACACCGACCCGCCGGCGCGGCTGCTGCGCCGCTGGGACGCCGGCGCGCCGGACGCGGTGAGCCCGCTGCCGGCCGGGCCCGGCCGGCGGTGCTGGCGCGTCGACACGGCCGCGGGGACGTTCTTCCTGCGCGAGTACGCCGCGCCCGACCGGCGCCGCGTGCTGTTCCAGCACACGGTGACCGCCGCGCTGGACGCGGCCGGGCTGCCGGTCCTCGCGCCGCTGCCGGCGCGCACCGGCCGGACGCTGGTCACCGCCGCCGGCCGCGGCTACGTCCTGTACCCGTGGGTCGGGGGCCGCGGGCGCGGCGGGCTGGAGCTGACGTTCGGCGGGTGCGAGGCCCTCGGCACGCTGCTCGGGCGGCTGCACGCGGCGCTGGACGAGCTGACGGCGCCCGTCCAGCAGAGCATGCTGGTGCCGACGCCGCGCGCCGCCGACGCGGCCGCCGCCGTCGAGGCGATGCTGGCGGACGTCCCCGGCGGCGGCGACGGCACCGACTTCGACGCGCTGACCGCCCGGCGGCTGCGCGAGCGCCGCGACCTGCTCGCCGAGTTCGCCGGGCACCAGCCGCCCGACATCGAGGTCAGCACGGTCGGGCACCTGCACGGCTCGTTCCACGCCGGGCACCTGCGCTACGGCGGGTCCGGCAACGTCACCGCCGTCCTCGGCTGGGACGGCCTCACCACGGGGCCGGTCGCCGGCGAGGTGGTCCGCTCGGCGGCGCGGCTGTTCGCGTGCGACGACGAGCGCGGCCTCGACCTCGACCGCGTGCAGGCGTTCGTGCGGGGGCACCGCTCGGCGTATCCGCTGGACGCCGGGCAGATCCAGGCGGCCGTCCACCGCGAGTGGTGGGAGCGGCTGTGCGACGTGGCGCCGCTGCGGCACCGCTACCTGGGCGAGGACGGCGCGGGCGGGCGCGGACCGGCGTCGCTCGTGGCGTGGTGGTCGGCCCAGCTCGACCGCACCCTCGACGCGTTCGCCGCCCCGTACGCCGACGCCTACGCCGACGCGGCGGACGACGGACACGCCTACGGCTGACCGCCCCGGACAACCGCCCGCCGCGAGGCTCGACGGTCCGCGGCAGAACCCCGCCCGGCGGTGGGTAGGGGCATCCATGAGGCGCGGCGCGCAGCCGTGTGCGAAGCTTGTCCCGCACAGTTATGAACTGGACAGTCCAAAAGGAGCGCGAGATGACTCAGGTCGCGATGCTCGGCACCGGCATCATGGGGGCCGCGATGGCCCGGAACCTGCTCCGGGCCGGCCACCGGGTCGCCGTGTGGAACCGCACGGCCGCCCGCGCGGAGCCCCTCGCCGCCGACGGCGCCGCGGTGGCCGGCTCTCCCGCCGAGGCCGTGAACGGCGCCGAGGTGGTCATCACCATGCTGAAGGACGGCGAGACCGCCCTCGCCGTCATGACCGACGCGGCGCCCTCGCTGCGCTCGGGGCAGATCTGGGCGCAGATGGGCACGGTCGGCCTCGGGGCCCTCGGACGGCTCGCCGCCTTCGCCGCCGAGCGGGGGCTCACGTTCGTCGACGCGCCCGTGCAGGGCACGAAGCAGCCGGCCGAGCAGGGGAAGCTGCTGGTGCTCGCCGCGGGCCCGCAGGACGCGCGGACCGTCCTCGCCCCGGTGTTCGACACGGTCGGCGCCAGGACCCTCTGGCTGGACGAGAGCGCCGCGGGCGGCGCGGGCACCCGGCTGAAGCTCGCCGCGGTCAGCTACGCGATCTCGCTGACCTCGGTCGTCGCCGAGTCGGTCGCGCTGGCGAAGGGCCTCGGGCTCGACCCGGCGCTGCTCGGCGAGGTCCTCACCGGCGGGCCGCTCGACAGCGTCTACCTGCAGACGAAGATGAAGGCGATGATCGCAGGCGACTTCGAGCCGAGCTTCGCCGTCCGCAACGCCGAGACGAACACCCGGCTCATCCACGAGGCGGCGGAGTCCGCCAAGATCCGGGTGGACGTCAACGACGCGGTCGGCGAGCGGTTCCGCCGCGCCATCGAGCAGGGGCACGGCGACGAGGACATGGCCGCGACCTACCGCGCGAGCTTCCCCACCTGACCCGCGCGCGGGGCGGCGGGGGCCGGCGCGCGGGCGCGGCGGTGCCCGGCGCCGGGCGGTGGCGGGCGAGGATGGGGGCATGGACGTTCTGAGCAGCCGCATCCTGCTGCGCCCGGCCGACCCCGCCCGCACCCAGCGCTTCTACCGCGACGTGCTGGGCCTCGCCGTCTACCGCGAGTTCGGCCCCGCCGACTCCCCCGGCGTGGTGTTCTTCCTCGGCCCGGGGTTCCTGGAGGTGTCGGGGCACGGCGCGGGCGCGACGGGGTCGTCCCCGATGATCTGGCTCCAGGTGCGGGACGTCCGGGCGGAGCACGACCGGCTCGCGGCGGCCGGGGCGCGCGTCACCCGCGAGCCCCGCGAGGAGCCGTGGGGCCTGGTCGAGATGTGGATCGAGGACCCGGACGGCGTCAAGATCGTTATCGCGGAGGTCCCGGAGCGGCACCCCCTCCGCCGCGACCCGCGCTCCTGACCTCGGCGGTGACGATGACCGACGACTACTGGAACCACAACACGCACTACCACGGCGTCGTGCTGCGCAACGTGCCGCGCGGGTGCGGCGAGGCGCTGGACGTGGACTGCGGCGACGGCCTGCTCGTCCGGCGCCTCGCGTCCCGCGCCGCGCACGTCACCGGGCTGGACCGGTCGGCGGAGATGATCGCCAAGGCGAAGGGGCTCAGCGGCGGGATCGGCAACGTCGACTTCGTCGCGGCCGGGCTTCTCGACCACGACCTGCCAGCCGACCACTACGACTTCGTCTGCAGTGTCGCCGCGATCCACCACATGGACTTCACCAAGGGCATGGCGGCGATGCGCGACGCCGTCCGTCCCGGCGGGAGCCTGGTCGTCATCGGTTTGGCGAACAACCGGGGCCCGCGGGACTGGACGTTCTCGGCGCTCGGCGTCCCGGCGCACCACGTCCACCGGCTCGTCAACCGGCGGCGGGCGGGCGAACCCGGCGCTCCCCTCGCCGACCCGGCGATGACCTGGGGCGAGGTGCGGGACGAGGCGCTGCGGCTGCTACCCGGCGCCGTGTTCCGGCGGCATCTGCTGTGGCGGTACTCGGTCTCGTGGCGGAAGCCGCGCTGACCGTCTCACCCTCGCAAAACTGGAAAACACTGGAAGTGTCCGGAAGTACCTGTACTGTCTGCGGCATGTCCCGGCCCCCCGGCGTCCCCACCCCCGACGAGCTGGAGGCGCGCATCACCGAGCTGCGCGCCGCCGTCCGCCGGGCGATGGCGGCCGGGGACCGGCGGGCGGCCCGCGACCTGCGCGCCGAACTGCGCGGGACGGAGCAGGCATGGGACGACGCGGTGCTCGGCGACCCCCGGCCCGCCGCCCCGGCCGAGAGCGAGCGCGGGCTGCTGCCCGTCCGCGACCAGGTCCACCAGGCGCTCACGCTCCTCGGCGCGCCGGCCGCGCCCAAGCTCATCGGCTCGGTGTACGCGGCGTTCTTCCCCGGCGAGATCCCCGGGACCCGGCTGACGAGCCTGCGCCGCGACGAGGAGCGCTCGTTCCGCACCGCCCCCTACGCGCGGCCGTACTACCTGTGCGCCGCGCTGACCGCCGACCTGCTCGCCCCCGCGCGCGGCCTGCTCACCGTGAGCACGTGGCCGCTGGAGCAGCGGATCGTCGGCCCGCTGAGCCCCCGCACCGACTTCCTCACCGCCGCGGTGCGGCTCGCCGAGCACGCCGGGCGCGGGACGCCGTCCCCGGACGTCCAGCGGCTGCTGTGGCGTTTCGCGTCCAACATTCCCGGTGCGGTCACCGGTACGGTCGGTACGGCCGATCCGGTCAGGCTCGCCGACGCCGCCCGGGCCGAGCTGGACGTCCACCGCGAACCCGACCGCCGGCGCCGCGAGGCCGCCGCGGTCCGCGCCCTGGAGCGGCTCGACGACGCGGAACGGCTGTTCGGCAGCCGGCTGCGCGCCGTGCGCGCGTCCGGGCGCCGCCCTGCCAGCAACGGAGAAACGGACCCATGACCGACACCGCACCGGATCTGGACCGGCTGCGCGGCGCCACTCCCCCGCGCAACCACGACGCCCGCACGATCGCCGCGCTGACGTCCAATCCGGGCTGCGCCCGCCGCGGGGTGATGGACGCGGCGGGCGTCGACAAGGACGCGGTGGCCCGCGCCCTCGGGTTCCCCGCGCCGTTCGGGCAGTCGCAGTTCGCGATCACGCGCGGGAACGTCTTCGAGGCGCAGGTGAAGGCGGACGGGTGCGCCGAACTGCTGACGCTGCTGCGCGACCGGCTCGGCCTCGACGTGCCGGAGGTCGCCTACGACGACCTGGAGGTGGTCGCGGGCAACGAGGGCCGGGAGCTGCGGCACTCGCGGACCCGGCGGCTGCTCGCCCGCGCGCTGGAGTCGGGCGAGGGCACGCTGTTCGACCATCCGCTGCTGCGGCTGGAGATCGCCGGGTGCCCGGCCTACCTGGAACCCGACGTCATCGCGTTCCAGCTCGCGGGCCGGCTGCACGTCATCGAGATCAAGTCGTTCGCGGTCGTGGACGGGCAGGCCGAGCCGGAGCAGGTCGCGGCGGCGGCCCGCCAGTCGGCGGTGTACGTCCTGGCGCTGCGCCGCCTGGTGGCCGAGCTGGGGCACGACCCGGCGCGCGTGTCGCACGAGGTGTTCCTCGTCTGCCCGGAGAACTTCTCCAACCGGCCGACGGCGACGCCGCTGGACGTGCGGCCGCAGCTCGCCGTCCTCGAGCGGCAGCTCGCGCGCCTCACCCGCGTGGACGCGCTGCTGGCGGAGCTGCCCGCCGGCCTGAGCTTCGAGATCGGCGAGGCGCTCGCGGAGTCGGTCCGGGCGGTGGACGCCCGGTACGCGCCCGAGTGCATGTCGGGCTGCGAGATGGCGCTGTTCTGCCGGGACGAGGCGCGCGCGTGCGGCGCGACGGGGGCGCTCGGCCGGTCCGTCCGCGACGACCTCGGCGGCGTCGACACGATCGGCACCGCACTGGCGCTGGCGGACGGCTCCCTGGACCCGTCCGACGACCTGGCCGAGACCGCCGGGCAGCTGCGCGCCGCCGCCCGGCTGCGCGCCGAGGCACTGCAGGGCGGCGCGCTGCACGGCTCCGCGCTGCACGGCTCCGCGCTGCACGGCTCCGCGCTGCACGGGGCGGCGTGATCGCTTCATGAGCGCACTGTCCTCGCTCGCGCAGCTGCAGGCGGTGGCCGCGGGGGTCGCGCAGCCGCTCGCGACCGTGCGGCACTGCCACGTCCCGGACGCGCCGCTGGTGCTCGTCCCGCTGAAGCTGGCCGGGGAGGCCGCGGCGCCGCTGGCCGTGCTCGTCGGCAGCGCGCCGGACGATCCGGCGCTGCTGGTGGTGCCGCAGCCGCGCAACCGCGACCTGCGGTTCGCGTTCGCCGCCGACCTCGCCAAGCTCGTCCTGAACCACATCGAGACGAGCCGGGGCGCGGTGGAGGAGCTGCCGCCCGGCAAGGAGGGCGAGGAGCGGATCCGGTACGGGGACGCGCCGCAGCTGCTCGTCCCGAACCGGGGCGGCGTCGCGTTCCTGCGGCTGATGGGCCGGTCGACGCGGTTCCGCAGCACCGAGGGCCCGTACGCGGTCGACCCGGCGGTGCCGGTGCTCGGCCGGTGGCTGACGTGGTTCGCCGACCGGTACGACCATCCCGGCTCGTCGCTGCTGCTGGCGATGACGGAGGCGCTGCGGCTGCACTGGGCGACCGGGCAGAGCTCGCTGGAGGACGGCAACCTCGCGGCCCTGATGGGCTGGATCGACCCGCCGGACGGCATGGACGGCCCCGCCGCGGCCGCCCGCGCCGAGGACCCGGTGCTGTGCCCGCCGGCCGGGCCCACCACCGATCCGACGTTCGACAACGAGGTCCTCGCCCCGGCGATCGCCGCCTGCGACCGGGCGGGCCGCGGCTCGCGCGCCGAGGAGCGGCTGCGCAGTGCCGTCGCCGGCCAGCTCACCCCCACCTGGGACCTGATGTGGCGGGGCGTCGAACTGCTGCGCGCGCTCCCCGAGGGGGCGAGCGTGCCGCGCCGCTGGGAGCGCGACCGCGACGCCTTCACCTATTACCACCAGACGTTCGGCGAGGCGTATCCTCAGGCGCGCCGCGACCCGCCCGTCCGGGCGGCCCGGCGGCTGCACGACCTCGAGCGGGCCCAGGACGCCTACGACGCGCAGCGCGCGTTCGACGACCCGCTGGTCATGGCCGAGTACCGGCTGAGCGGCCAGGCGTTCGGCGGGACGGTCACCGAGTGCGACCCCGCCCGGCTGGACGAGACGGGCAAGCGGCCGAAGCTGCGCCCGCTGCTGCGGGTCGGCACCGAGGACCCGGTGCGGCTCGACATCGGGACGACCGTGTGCAACGCGGCGCGTCCCGCGCTCAAGGGGAGGATCGTGGAGATCGGCGACGGGTCCGTGCTGCTGGAGCTGACCGGCGGGATGGGCCGCAAGCTCACCCCGGAGCCGGGCGCCGTCCCCGAGGCCGGGGACCGGGTCTGCTTCACCTCGCTGACCGAGGGCTCGTTCGGCGCGGCGAAGTTCCCCGACCGCGAGGAGACGCCGTGGACGCACGGCGGCCCGCCGGGCGAGTACGTGCCGACCGACGAGGACGCCGAAGAGGAATGGTCGTGACCGGGCACGCGGGCCGCCGCCTGATGCCGGTGGCGGCGGACGATCTCGTCCCGTCCGAGGCGGCGGCGCGGGTCGTCGACGGCGTCCTCGCCGACCTGGCGGGCGGGCACCGCGGCGTGGTGGTCGACTCGCCGCCCGGGGCGGGCAAGTCGACGCTGGTCGTCCGCGCCGCCGCGCACCTGGCCGAGGCCGGCGAGCGGCTGATGATCGTGGCGCAGACCAACGAGCAGGTCGACGACCTCATCGAGCGCATCGCCGGCAAGCACCCCGGCATCACCATGGGCCGGCTGTCTGCGTCGCAGTACGTGCCGTCCGAGCGGGTCCTGGCGCATCCGCAGGTGAAGGTCGCGCAGAAGGCCGGCGACCTCGCCGAGCGGACCGTGGTGATCGCGACCGCGGCGAAGTGGGCGACCCTGCCGGAGGGCTCGTGGCCGTGGGCGATCGTGGACGAGGCGTACCAGATGCGCTCGGACATGCTGCTGCGCATCGCGGGCCGGTTCGAGCGGGCGCTGTTCGTCGGCGATCCGGGGCAGCTCGACCCGTTCTCCACGGTCGAGGTCGAACGCTGGGCGGGCCTGAGCTGGGACCCGATGCGCAGCGCCGTGTCGGTCCTGCTCGCGCACAACCCGGACCTGCCCGTCCACCGGCTGCCGGTGTCGTGGCGCCTGCCCGCGTCGGCGGCGCCCGTCGTGTCGCGCGCGTTCTACCCGTTCACCGGGTTCCGCGCCGGGACGGAGCCGGGCGACCGCCGGCTGGAGTTCGGCGCGCGCGGCATGGGCACCACCTACGACCGCGCGCTCGAAGAGGCCGCGGCGACCGGCTGGGCCCTGTACGAGCTGCCGGCGCGGCACACGCTGCGCACCGACGCCGAGGCGGTCCGCGCGACGGCGGCGCTCGCCGTGCGGCTGCTGCAGCGCGGCCCCGTCGCCCACTCCGAGCAGGGGTCGGCCCCGGTGGACGCCGCGCGCGTCGCGATTGGCGCCGCGCACCGCGACCAGGTCACCGCGATCCGCGCCGCGCTCGGCCCGCACGGCGACGGCATCACGGTCGACACCGCGAACCGGCTGCAGGGCCGCGAGTACGACGTGACGGTCGTCCTGCACCCGCTGTCGGGGCGCCGCGACGCCACCGCGTTCCACCTGGAGTCGGGGCGGCTGTGCGTCCTGGCGTCGCGGCACCGGCACGCCTGCGTGGTGGTGGCGCGGGCGGGCATCCCCGAGCTGCTGGACGCGCACCCCTCCGCCGAGCCGGTGCACCTCGGCGTCCCGGTGAAGTTCCCGGACGGGTGGGAGGCGAACCAGTCGGTCCTCGCGCACCTGTCCGGCCACCGCGTCGCGGGCGCCTGAGCGGCGGCTAGGCGGATCCGGCGGTCGCCGCCCACCGGCCGTTGCGCCGGGTGATGGCGATCGGGTGGTCGAAGCACGCGCTGACGAGCCCGGTCGTGAGCACCTCGTCTGCGGGCCCGGAGGCCAGCACCTGCCCCTCGCGCAGCAGCAGCGCGTGGGTGGTGCTGGTGGGCAGCTCCTCCAGATGGTGCGTGACGAGCACGGTGGTCAGCTCGGGACGGTCGGCGCGCAGCTGGTCGATGCTCGCCAGCAGCCGCTCCCGCGCGGCGACGTCGAGGCCGGTGGCGGGCTCGTCGAGCAGCAGCAGCGCCGGGTCGGGCATCAGCGCCCGCGCGATCAGCGTCCGCCCCCGCTCCCCCTGCGACAGGGTCGGCCACCGCGCGTCGGCCCGCGCCGTGAGCCCCATCAGCCCGATCAGCTCGTCGGCGCGACGCAGGTCCTGCGCGGACGGCGTCCAGCGCGGGACGAGCTCGATGGTGCCGGTCACACCGGTCAGGAGGATCTCCCGGACCGTCCGCGCCGACTCCAGCGGATGCCGCGGGTTGACCTGCCCGATCAGCGGCCGCAGCGCGTGGACGTCGACCCGGCCGAGCCTGCGCCCGAGGATCTCCGCGGTCCCGCGCGTCGGGTGCGTGTAGGCGCCGAGGATGCCGAGCAGCGTGCTCTTCCCCGCGCCGTTCGGGCCGATCAGCGCCCAGTGCTCGCCGCGCAGCACGGTCATCGTGACGCGGTCGAGGAGCAGCCGCCGCTCGCGGACCAGATCGATCTTGTCGGCGTTCAGCACGACCTCGGACACGCAACCTCCCGTTCAAGGACTCGGCATGGGGGCACGCCGGGGAGTGCGCGGCGCGCGGGGCGCGGCGGGCCGGGATCACCGGCCGGCGCGGGAACGACGATCTTCAACGTACCCGAGCGGCGCCGGCTGGTACGACGGAGGCGTCCGGACGGATACTGTGAAGCCGGTGCCTCAGCGATCAGGAGGGGGACATGGAGGACATCGGCCTCATGTGCGCCCGCTGCGGCGGCGAGGTGCACGACGTGACGCACAACCGCGAGGGCTCGCTCGACGGCGTCGGCTACCGCCACAACCGGCGGGTCGAGCCGTGGGACCACGAGCTGGAGCTGGCGGTCGGCGAGCCCCTCCCGCAGGAGCCGGGCTGCGACTTCTGCGGCGCATCCGGGCCGAGCTGGCTCTACTACCCCACGCTCGACCCCGACGACACCGACATGTTCGAGGTCGAGCTCGACACCACGGACCTGTCGGACGACGACACCGCCGTCGCCGTGCTCAACATGCTCTATCCGTGGTACGCGTGCGACACCTGCTCCGTCCTCGTCGCCGACCGCAACATCGACCTCCTCATCGCCCGCGCGCTCGACCGCACCCCCGTCCCGCAGGACGGTCCCGTCGACGAGGACACCGTCCGCGCGCGGCTCCAGGGGTCCCTCTCGGTCTTCTTCACCACCCGCCCCGGCCGCCCTCAGCCGTCGCGGGCGGTGTAGCGTCGTCCCACCCCAGGGGGACGGGGTGTCGTTGGGGTTCATTAGGATCTATGCCGTTTTGTTGAGGCGCGTGTGGGTACGGGGGCGCAAATGATCATTGAGGGGCGGTTCCACGGGCCGGCGGGGTCCGGGAACGGCGGATACACGGCCGGCCGCCTGGCGGGCCGGGTGCCGATCGACACGGTGACGGTGACGCTGCGGCAGCCGCCGCCGCTGGACACCGAGCTGACGGTCACGGTGGAGGACGAGCGCGGGCACAGCGTCCGGCTGTGGGACGGCGAGCGGCTGGTCGCCGAAGCGCTCGCGGGCGCCATCGTCGTGCCGCCGATCGCGCCCGTCCCGTTCGAGCGGGCGCTGGAGGCGGCGGAGAAGTACCGGGCGCAGGAGAACCACCCGTTCCCCGGCTGCTTCGTCTGCGGGCCGGACCGCGAGCCCGGCGACGGGCTGCGGCTGGAGCCGGGGCCGGTCGGCGACGGCACCGTCGCGGCGCCGTGGGTGCCCGAGCGGGTCCCCGAGCGGGAGCTCGTGTGGGCGGCGCTCGACTGCCCCGGCGGCTGGTCGTTCGACGTGGCGGGCCGCCCGGCGGTGCTCGGCACCATGACCGCGCAGGTGATGGACGTCCCCGAGGCCGGCGAGCGGTGCGTCGTGATGGGGCTCGCGCGCAGCCGCGAGGGCCGCAAGATGCACGCGGCGACGGCGCTGTACGGGGCGGACGGGAGGCTGCTCGGCCGCGCCGAGCAGATCTGGATCGAGATCGATCCGGAGGTGTTCGGGCGCTGAGCCCGGCGCGCCGGCCGGTGATCCGCAGCCGGCCGGCCCCTGCCGGTTCCGCATGAATCGCGGAAATGTGTCGCCGGGCACTGTCGCCCGCGCCGGATCCGCTGTTCAATCTGAGCTGCCGCGGATTCGGAGGCGCAGCTCATGAGCGGAGACGGCTTACTCATCCTGGGCCTGGCGGCCCTGGCGATCTATACGGGCGTGCACTGGGAGCGGGCGCGCCGCTCGGTGACGGACCTGCGGCTGAGCCGCCGCCGCACCAGCACCCTGCGGCAGACCGCCGCGCGCGAACGCGGCCACGTGCTGATGATCAGCGCGGTGGCGGCGCTGGCGTTCTTCCTGGCGGTCCGGTACGGCTAACCCGGGCGGGGGCCGCCCGGGTGAGCGCGGTCACGGGCCGGCGAAGAGCGGGTCCTCGCGGTCCACGCCGTTCCGCGGGCGGCCGTGGTCGCGCGCCTCGCCGCCCGGCGTCCGGTGGCCGCCGGTGTTCGAGCCCGGCGTCCCGTTCGGGCCCGGCGTGCCGTGCGGGGGCGTCCCGTGCGGGGCGGGGGCCGCGTTCGGCAGCGGTGCCCCGAGCGGCATCGGGGCCCCGTTCGGGACGCCGTTCGGGACGGAGCCGTGCCCGGCCGGTCCGCCGATCGGGGGCAGGCCCGGCGGCAGGCCGGCGGGCTGCGGGCCGGTGCCGCTCGGGAGGACGCTCGGGACGCCCGCCGGGGGCATCGGGGTACCGCCGCCCGGCATCCGGCCGCCGGGCGGGACGTTCGACGACAGGGTGCTGTGGGTGAACTGGTCGACCTGGCGGCGGGCCCGGTCGGCCTCGGCGCGGGCGGCGTCGCGCTCCTCGGCGAGGGCGGTCAGCGCGGCCTGCTGCTCGGCGACCGACTGCGACAGCTGCCGCAGCTGCACGGCCTGGTCGTTGACCTTGCCGGCCAGCTCGTCGCGCTCCGCGGTCGCGGCCTCGGCCTGCGCCCGCGCGGTGTCGCGCTCCTTGGCGGCCTCGTCGGCGCGGGCCGCCGCGCGGACGACCTCCGCCTCGGCCTCGGACTGGGCGCGCAGCGCGGCGGTCCGCTCGGCCTCGGCCTTGCTGGCGGCCTGCATGGCGCGCTGCCGCTGCGCCTCGGTGTCGCGCATGGCGTTGCGCAGGTCCTCGGCGCCCTGCTTGGCGACGGCGGCCTCCACGCGCTGCGCCTCGGCGGCCCCCTCGGCCTCGGCGAGCTTGGCGTGCAGGCCGACGAGCTCGGCGCGCGCCGCCTCCAGCGCGGCGAGCAGCTCGGTCTCGCGGGCGGCGACGCGGTCGCGCTCGCTCTCGGCGGCGAGCTTGGCCGTCATCGACTGCTGCGCGACCTGGTGGGCCTCCTCCCACGCCTGCTGCGCGGCGTCGCGCTTGGCGGTGGCGAGCTTGGCCTCCTCGCGGGCCCTGCCGGCGACCCGCTCGGCCTCCGCGGCGCGCTTGCGGGAGGTGGCGGCCTCCTGCCACGCCTCCTCGGCGCGGCGCTGCGAGGCGTCCCGCTCGGTCTGCGCGATGGCGAGCTCGCGGGCGGCCTCGGCGCGCACCTCGGCGACGCGGCGCTCGACGCCGGCGACGCTCAGCTCGGACGTCAGCGAGTCGGCGAGCAGGTCGGCGGCCTTCTCCAGCCGCTCGACCATCTCCCAGGCGGAGGCGACCTGGCCGGTGAGGCCGGGCGCGTCCCGGCCGCGGTCGCGGCGGTCGCGGGCCTCCCGGGCGCAGGCGCCGTCGTTGTCCTGGCAGTAGCGGACGGCGCGGACCGCTCCCACGGGCTGCGGGACGGGACGTCCGCAGTTCGCGCACGGCCAGACCGTGACGGGGTCTCCCATGCGGGCGACCGCCGTCTCGGTGGACTCCCCCGAGCCTCCGGAGACCGCGCCGCCCTGCGGAGCCGCGGCCGCCCCCACGGGGCCGCTGATGTCGCGCTCTTCGCTGTTAGGCATGGAATGAACCATACGCACTGATGGGGGTTGCTGCAGTGACTTGGGAGGCAGATGTGGGGGTGCCCACTTCGTCGTTCAGTGAGCGGCGAACCGGTCGGTGGCCTCGATGAGCCTGTCCCGCGTGCCGGGCTCGGAGCCGCCGTGCCCGGCGTCCTCGACGATGTGGAACTCCGCCTCGGGCCACGCCCGGTGCAGATCCCACGCCTGGTCCGGCGGCGTCTTCATGTCGTAGCGGCCGTTGACGATCACGGCCGGGATGTGCCGGATGCGGTCCACGCCCGCGAGCAGGCCCTCCCCGGGGAGGAAACCGCCGTTGGAGATGTAGTGGTGCGTGATGCGCGCGAACGCCAGGACGGTCGCGTCGTCCAGGTCCGGCGGCGGGACGGGAAGGAGCGTGTTCGCGGACAGCTCCCAGGCCATCCAGGCGCGGGCGGCCGGGATGTGGACGGCCGGGTCCGGGTCCTCGATGCGGCGCCCGTAGGCGGTCATCAGGTCGTCCCGCTCGGCGGCCGGGATCGCGTCCCGGAACGCCGCCCACTCGGCCGGGAACAGGTGCGAGGCGCCGCCCGGCGTGAACCCCCACGCCTCATCGGACGGGCGCACGAGGTAGACGCCGCGCAGCACGATCTCGGTGACGCGGTCCGGGTGCGCCTGCGCGTAGGCGAGCGCGAGCGTGCTGCCCCAGCTTCCGCCGAACACGAGCCACCGGTCGACGCCCAGGTGCTCGCGCAGCCTCTCGATGTCGTCCACCAGGCGCGGGGTGACGTTGTGCTCCAGTGGCACCGACGGGTCCCCGGCGTGCGGCAGGCTCTGTCCGCAGCCCCGCTGGTCGAACAGCACGATCCGGTACCTGGACGGGTCGAAGAACCGCCGGTTGTCGGGGAGCAGCCCGCCGCCGGGGCCGCCGTGCAGGAACACCGCGGGCTTGCCGGCGGGGTTCCCGCAGACCTCCCAGTGGACACGCTGGCCGTCGCCGACGTCGAGCAGGCCGGAGTCGTACGGCTCGATCGGCGGATAGTACTCCCGCAACGTCATGATCCAGTCATACAGGCAGCTGATCATGCCCCGCCAATCGGAGCGATCCGGTCAGAGCTGGGCCATGGCCTTGCGGATGCGCTTGTCGGAGACCGGGAAGCGGGTTCCGAGCTGCTGGGCGAAGAGGCTGACCCGCAGCTCCTCCAGCATCCAGCGGATCTGCCGGGCCGGCTCGTCGTCGCGGCGGGACGGGTGCAGGCGGCGCAGCGCCTGCTCGTACTCCTGCGCCAGGACGTCGACCTGGTGCGCGAGCGTCCGGTCGCGTCCGGGGTTCTCGGGGAGCTTGTCGAGCCTGACCTGCAGGGCGCGCAGGTAGCGTGGCAGGTCGTGGAGCCGCGCCCAGCCCGTCGCGGTGACGAAGCCGGGGTGGATCAGCGTGCCGAGGTGCCCGCGGATGTCGGTCAGCGCCGGGACGAGCGTGAGGCTCGCGGTGCCGCGCAGCCGCCGGTCGGCCTCGTGCGCCTCGGCGAGGATCCGCTCGACCAGGGCGACGGTCTGCGCCGTCGCGTCGTGGAGGTCGGCGCGGACGCGGTCGTACAGGGCGCGGAAGCCGTCCTCGTCCCAGGCGGGGCCGCCCGCCTCGGCGATGAGCCGGTCGGCCGCGGCGGTGACGCAGTCGTCGAACAGCGCCGCGACGGAGCCGTGCGGGTTGTGGCTGAGCGCGAGCTTGCCCTTGTTGGTCAGGCGGCCCTGGATGAGCTTCACCGGGGACGGCGCGTTCAGCAGGATCAGCCGGCGCGTGCCGAGCCACATGGCACGGCGCTGCTCGGCCTCCGTCTCGTACATGCGGACGGCGACCGTGCCGCCCTCGTCGGTGAGCGCCGGGTACGCCTTGACGTCGTAGCCGTTCTGCTTCTGCTCGTAGGTGCGGGGCAGCTCGCCGATCGTCCACTCGGTGAGGCCGGAGCGCTCAACGGTGGACGCGGCCTTCGACAGCGTCCCGCGCACCGTGCCGGCGAGGCGGCGCTTCAGCTCGCCGAGGTCGGTGCCCTCGCCGAGGGTGCGGCGCCTCTCGTCCACGACGCGGAACGTGATGCGCAGGTGGGCGGGCAGCCGGGACGGGTCCCACGCCTCCCGCGCGACGGGCACGCTCGTCATCGCGGTCAGCTCGCGTTCGAGGGCGTCCAGCAGCGGCTCGGTGCGCGGCGCGACGCGGTCGAGGACCTTGCGGGCGTAGTCGGGCGCCGGGACGAAGTTGACGCGCAGCTGCTTCGGCAGCGACCGGATCAGCTCGGTGACGAGCTCGGTGCGCAGGCCGGGGACCTGCCACTCGAAGCCGTCCGGCCGCACCTGGTTGAGGACCTGGACGGGGATGTGCACGGTCACGCCGTCGGCGTCGGTGCCGGGCTCGAACTGGTAGGTGAGGCGCAGGCGCAGCGGGCCCTGCTTCCACACGTCCGGGTAGTCGGCCTCGCTGACCCCGCCCGCCGTCTCGTTGATGAGCATCGACTTCTCGAACCCGAGCAGGTCGGGGTCGGCGTGCCGGGCCTTCTTCCACCAGGCGTCGAAGTGGCGCCCGGAGACGACGTCCTCGGGGATCCGCTCGTCGTAGAAGTCGAACAGGGTCTCGTCGTCGACGAGGATGTCGCGGCGCCGGGCGCGGTGCTCCAGTTCCTCGACCTCGTCCAGCAGGGCGCGGTTGTCATGGAAGAACCGGTGGTGGGTCTCCCAGTCGCCCTCGACGAGCGCGTGCCGGATGAACAGCTCGCGCGACAGCTCCGGGTCGATGCGGCCGTAGTTGACGCGGCGGTCGGCGACGATCGGCACCCCGTAGAGGGTGACCTTCTCGTGCGCCATCACGGCCGCCTGCTTCTTCGACCAGTGCGGTTCGCTGTAGCTGCGCTTCACCAGGTGCCCGGCGAGCGGCTCGATCCACTCGGGCTCGATCTTGGCGTTGATCCGCCCCCACAGCCGGGACGTCTCCACCAGCTCCGCCGACATGACCCAGCGCGGCGGCTTCTTGAACAGCGACGACCCCGGGAACACGGCGAACTTCGCGCCCCGCGCGCCGAGGTACTCCTGGCCGCGGCGCTGCTTCTCCTTCTTCTCGGCGTCGATCAGCCCGATGTGGGAGAGGAGGCCGGCGAGCAGCGAGGTGTGGATCAGGTCGGGCGGCGCGTCGGCGGTGTTGAGCGTGACGCCGAGCGCCTTGGCGACCTGCTTGAGCTGGCCGTGCAGGTCCTGCCACTCGCGGACGCGCAGGAAGTGCAGGAACTCGTTCTTGCACATCCGCCGGAACGCGCTTCCCGACAGCTCCCGCTGCTGCTCGCGCAGGTAGTTCCACAGGTTCAGGTAGGCCAGGAAGTCCGACGCGGGGTCGGCGAACCGGCGGTGCTTGTCGTCGGCGGCCTGCTGGTGCTCGGCGGGGCGCTCGCGCGGGTCCTGGATGGACAGCGCGGACGCGATGACCAGCACCTCCCGGACGCAGCCGTTCTTGTCGGCCTCCAGCACCATGCGGGCGAGGCGCGGGTCGACGGGCAGCTGGGCGAGGCGGCGGCCGAGCGGGGTGAGGCGCTTGCGCGGGTCCTTCTCGGCCGGGTCGATGGCGCCCAGCTCGTGCAGCAGGTCGACGCCGGCCTTGACGTTGCGGCGGTCCGGCGGCTCGACGAACGGGAACGCGGCGATGTCGCCGAGGCCGAGCGCGGTCATCTGCAGGATGACGGACGCGAGGTTGGTGCGCAGGATCTCCGGGTCGGTGAACTCGGGGCGGGACTCGAAGTCCTCCTCGGAGTACAGCCGGATGCAGACGCCCTCGGACACGCGCCCGCAGCGGCCCTTGCGCTGGTTCGCCGACGCCTGCGACACCGGCTCGATCGGGAGCCGCTGCACCTTCAGCCGGTGGCTGTAGCGGGAGATGCGTGCGGTGCCGGGGTCGACGACGTACTTGATGCCGGGGACGGTCAGCGACGTCTCGGCGACGTTGGTCGCGAGGACGACGCGCCGGCCGCGGTGCGCCTGGAACACCCGGTGCTGCTCGGCCGCCGACAGCCGCGCGTACAGCGGCAGCACCTCGGTGGTGCCGCGCTGCCGGGTGAAGTGCTTGGTCAGCGCGTCGGCGGTGTCGCGGATCTCCCGCTCGCCGCTGAGGAAGACCAGCACATCGCCGGGGCCCTCGCGGCCCAGCTCGTCCACCGCGTCGATGATCGCCTGGATCTGGTCGCGGTCGGGGTCGGCGGAGGGGTCCTCCGGATCGGCGACGGGCCGGTACCGGACCTCGACCGGGTAGGTGCGCCCCGACACCTCCACGATCGGGGCGTTCCCGAAGTGCGCGGAGAACCGCTCCGGGTCGATCGTCGCCGAGGTGATGATCACCTTGAGGTCGGGGCGCCGGGGCAGGATCTCCTTGACGTACCCGAGCAGGAAGTCGATGTTCAGGCTGCGCTCGTGCGCCTCGTCGATGATCAGCGTGTCGTACTGGCGGAGCAGCCGGTCGGTCTGGATCTCGGCGAGCAGGATGCCGTCGGTCATCAGCTTGACGAGCGTGTCGTCGCTGGACCTGTCGGTGAACCTGACCTTGTAGCCGACGGTGTCGCCGAGCTCGGTGCCGAGCTCCTCGGCGATGCGGTCGGCGACCGTCCGGGCGGCCAGCCGGCGCGGCTGGGTGTGCCCGATCGAGCCGAGCACGCCCCGGCCCAGCTCCAGGCAGATCTTGGGGATCTGGGTGGTCTTGCCCGATCCCGTCTCGCCCGCGACGATCACGACCTGGTGGTCGCGGACCGCGGCGAGGATGTCGTCCTTCTTCTGCGCCACCGGCAGCTCGGCCGGATACGTGATCGCGGGCACGGCGAGGCGCCGCCGCTCGACCCGCCGCTCGGCGGCCCCGATGTCGGCGGCGATCTCCTTGGCGACCTTCGCGCGGCGCGCGGCGTCGCGCATCTTCTGGGCGCCCTCGATCCGGCGGCGCAGCCGGTGCTGATCACGGAGCATCAGCTCCGGCAGGCGCGCGCGCAGGCCGGCGAGCGGCGATTTCACACTCGTCCTCATATCCGTCACCAAGGATAGGGTTCCGGGCCCGCGGCCCCGCTCACCCCGCAAACCTTCGCACCGTAGCCCGAACACCCGGCGAGGGGCGATCCATTTTCGGGCGCTGCGGGGGGTACAACACCGCTCCTCGGGACGGAATTCCGGGGCCGCGCCTGCGCGGCGGCCCCGGAAACGCCGGCGGCGCCGCTCAGCCCGCGCCGTAGACCGGCTCCGGAGCGGGCGCCTTCGCCAGGAGGTCCTTGACGACGGCGCCGACCTCGGCCGGGTCCCACCTGGCGCCCTTGTCGGCCGCGGGGCCGTGGCGGAACGCGTCCATCACGCAGATCTTGCCGCCCTCGGCCTCGAAGACCCGCCCGGTGACGCCGCGGGACTCGGCCGAGCCGAGCCAGACGACCAGCGGAGAGACGTTCTCGGGGGCCATGGCGTCGAACTCGCCCTCGGCGGGGGCGGCCATCGTCTGCGCGAAGACCTCCTCGGTCATCCGGGTGCGGGCGGCGGGTGCGATCGCGTTGACGGCGACGCCGTAGCGGCCCATCTCGGCGGACGCGACCAGGGTCAGCCCGACGATGCCGGCCTTGGCGGCGGAGTAGTTGCCCTGGCCGACGCTGCCGAGCAGCCCGGCGCCGGACGAGGTGTTGATCACACGCGCGTCGACGGGGCGGCCCGCCTTGCTCTCGGCCCGCCAGTACCGGCCGGCGTGCTTGAGCGGCAGGAAGTGGCCCTTGAGGTGGACGCGCATGACGGCGTCCCACTCGTCCTCGCCCAGGTTGATCAGCATGCGGTCACGGAGGAAGCCGGCGTTGTTGACGAGGGCGTCCAGCCGCCCGAACGCGTCGATCGCCGTCGCGACCAGCGCGGCGGCGCCCTCGTCGGTGGCGATGTCGTCGGTGTGCGCGACGGCCTTCCCGCCGAGCGCCTCGATCTCCCGGACGACGTCGTGCGCCGGTCCCCCGGACGCGTCGCCGGTGCCGTCCCGCGCGACGCCGAGGTCGTTCACGACGACGAGGGCGCCCTGCCGGGCGAACTCCAGCGCGTGCGCGCGGCCGAGGCCGCGGCCGGCGCCGGTGACGGCGACCACCCGGTCCTTGCAGATCATCGCGTTTCCTCCTTGTTCACGGTGGCGGCGTCCAGGAAGGCGGGCCGCTCTCCCCCGCCGTGGACCTGCATCGACGCGCCGGTGACGTAGGACGCCAGGTCGGACGCCAGGAACGCGCAGGCGGCGCCGATGTCGTAGGGGTCGGCGAGGCGGCCCATCGGCACGGTCTGCGACACCGCCGCGATGCCGTCCTCGTCGCCGTAGTGCAGGTGGGACAGCTCGGTGCGGACCATCCCGAGGACGAGCGTGTTGACGCGGATGTGCGGCGCCCACTCGACGGCCAGCGACGTGGTGAGGCTGTGCAGGCCGGCCTTGGCGGCGCCGTAGGCGGCGGTACCGGGCGACGGGCGCACCCCGCTCACGCTGCCGATGTTGATCACCGAGCCGCCGCCCCGCTCCATGAGCTTGCGCTGCAGCGCCCGCGCCATGATCAGCGCGGACGTCAGGTTCAGCTCGATGATCTTCACGTGGGTGCGCAGGCTCCCGTCGGCGACCGGCAGGAAGGGGGCGCCGCCCGCGTTGTTGACCAGCACGTCGACGCGGTCGAGTCCGTCGGCGAACGCCTGCACGGCATCCGGGTCGCGCACGTCCAGCGAGACGAAGCGGGCCGTGCGGCCGCCCGCCTCGGGCAGCGTCTCGGGCTCGCGCCGGGCGACCGCGACGACGTCGGCGCCCGCCTCCAGGAGGGCGCGGCTGATCCCGGCGCCGACCCCGCGCACGCCGCCCGTGACCACGGCGGTCCGGCCGCCCAGGTCGAGCGTCAGTGACATTCCGCCTCCTCTGCTACCTTCTGTTCTAACAAATGTTTGGTGGAAAGGTAGCGCATGGGAGTCTCCACCACGACCCTGGACGGGGTCGCCGAGATCGTCGTGGACGCGCCGCCGGTCAACGCCCTGACCGTCGCGGGCTGGTACGAACTGGCCGACGCGGTCACCGCGGCCGGCCGCGACCCGGAGGTCGGCGCCGTCGTGCTCCGGGCCGCGGGCCGGGGCTTCAACGCGGGCGTCGACATCAAGGAGATGCAGAGCACCGAGGGGCACACCGCGCTGGTCGGCGCGAACCGCGGCTGCTACGCGGCGTTCGCGGCCGTCTACGACTGCGAGGTCCCGGTCGTCGCGGCCGTCCACGGCTTCTGCCTCGGCGGCGGGATCGGCCTGGCCGGCAACGCCGACATCGTGGTCGCCTCGCAGGACGCCTACTTCGGGCTGCCGGAGGTCGACCGGGGCGCGCTCGGCGCCGCGACGCACCTGGCCCGGCTCGTCCCGCAGCACCTGATGCGCGCGATGGTCTACACGTGCCGCAACGTCACCGCGGAGGAGCTGCGCCACCACGGCTCGGTGCTGGAGGTCGTCCCGGCGGACGAGCTGCGCGCCAAGGCCCTGGAGGTCGCCGCGAACATCGCCGCGAAGGACAAGTACGTGATCCGGCGGGCCAAGGAGTCGCTGAACGGCATCGACCCGGTCGACGTCAAGCGCAGCTACCGCTACGAGCAGGGCTTCACGTTCGAGCTCAACCTCGTCGGCGCCGGCGACGAGCACCGTGCCGCGTTCGTCGCGAAGGGGGCGAAATGAGCAGCAAGGTGATGTCGGCCGACGAGGTCGCCGCGTCGCTGGAGAGCGGCATGACGGTCGGGATCGGCGGCTGGGGGTCGCGGCGCAAGCCGATGGCGCTCGTCCGGGCGATCCTGCGCTCCCCCGTCACCGACCTGACGCTGGTGACCTATGGCGGGCCGGACGTGGGGCTGCTGTGCGCGGCCGGCAAGGTCCGCCGCCTCGTCACGGCGTTCGTGACGATGGACTCGATCCCGCTGGAGCCGCACTTCCGGCAGGCGCGGCAGAGCGGGGCCATCGAGCTGACCGAGTACGACGAGGGCATGTTCCTGTTCGGGCTGTACGCGGCGGCGCACGGACTGCCGTTCCTGCCCACCCCGGTCGGGCTCGGCTCGGACGTCCTGAAGGTCAACCCGGAACTGAAGACGATCCGCTCGCCGTACGAGGACGCGACCGAGCTCGTCGCCGTCCCGGCCCTGAAGATGGACGCGGCGCTCGTCCACATGAACCGCGCCGACGCGCGCGGCAACGCCCAGTACCTCGGCCCCGACCCGTACATGGACGACCTGTTCGCCAAGGCGGCCGGCCGCACCTACGTGTCGTGCGAGCGGCTCGTCGACACGGCCGACTTCGCCAAGGAGGGGCCGGTGCAGTCGCTGCTGATCAGCAGGGCGCACGTGGCGGGCGTGGTCGAGACGCCGAACGGGGCGCACTTCACCGACTGCGTGCCCGACTTCGGGCGGGACGAGAAGTTCCAGAAGCTCTACGCGCAGTCGGCGGCCGACCCCGAGAAGTGGGCCGCGTTCACCGAGCGGTTCCTGTCCGGCGACGAGGCCGCCTACCAGGACGCCGTCCGGGTCTGGCGGGAGGAGAACCGATGAGCGACATCACGCGCGCGGAGGTGTGCGCGGCGGCGTGCGCCGACCTGTTCCGGGGCGACGGGGAGATCGTCGCGGCGGCGGTGGCCGGTTTCGTGCCGATGCTGGGGTCGCGGCTGGCGCGGGCCACGTTCGCGCCCGACCTGCTGACCACGGACGGCGGGCCGTCGCTGAGCGCCGAACCCGTCCCGCTCGGCGGGTCGGCGGAGACGGTCGAGGGCTGGCTGCCGTTCCGCGACCACCTGTGGCTCGTCCTGAACGGGCGGCGGCACGTGGTGATGGGGCCGAGCCAGATCGACGCGCACGGCAACACCAACATCTCCTGCATCGGCGACTGGGAGCGCCCGACGCGGCAGCTCCTCGGGGTGCGCGGCGGGCCCGGCAACACGCTGCTGAACCCGACGAGCTACTGGGTGCCGAAGCACTCGACGCGCGTGTTCACCGAGAAGGTCGACATGGTGAGCGGCGTCGGCTGGGACCGTGGCGCGCACGAGATCCGCGCGGTCGTGACCAACCTCGCGGTGCTCGACTTCGACACCCCGGACCGGCGGATGCGGCTGCGGTCGGTCCACCCCGGCGTGAGCGTCGCGGACGTGACCGCCGCCACCGGCTTCGAGCTGGCCGTCCCGGACCAGGTGCCCGAGACGCGGCTGCCGGACGGCGAGGAGCTGCGGATCATGCGCGAGGTCCTCGATCCGAAGGGATGGCGCGAGCGAGAGGTCCCGGCATGAGCGAAGCGGACCGGGGGGTGTGGGGGGTCGCCCCCCACGGAGAGGAGGCCTGATGGAGCAGCTGCTCGACACCCCGCTGACCCGGCTGACCGGCGTGCGGCACCCCGTCGTCCAGACCGGCATGGGCTGGGTCGCCGGGCCGAAGCTCGTCACGGCCACGGCGAACGCGGGCGGCCTCGGGATCCTGGCGTCGGCCACGATGACGCTCGACCAGCTCGCCGGCGCGATCCGCGAGGTCAAGGACCGCACGGACGCCCCGTTCGGGGTCAACCTGCGGGCCGACGCCGGCGACGCGGGCGACCGCATCGACCTCCTGATCAAGGAGGGCGTGAAGGTCGCCTCGTTCGCGCTCGCCCCGAAGAAGGAGCTGATCGCCAAGCTGAAGGACGCCGGGCTCGTGGTGATGCCGTCGGTCGGCGCGCGGCGGCACGCGGAGAAGGTCGCGGGCTGGGGCGCGGACGCGGTGCTCGTCCAGGGCGGCGAGGGCGGCGGCCACACCGGCGCCGTCGCGACGACGCTGCTGCTGCCGCAGGTCGTGGACGCGGTCGACATCCCGGTCATCGCGGCGGGCGGCTTCTTCGACGGGCGCGGCCTCGCCGCCGCACTGTCCTACGGCGCGGCGGGCGTCGCGATGGGCACCCGGTTCCTGCTGACGTCCGACAGCTCGGTGCCGGACGCGGTCAAGCAGGTCTACCTGGAGACCGGCGAGACCGTGGTGACCCGGCAGGTGGACGGCATGCCGCACCGGGTGCTGCGCAGCGAGCTGGTCGACACGCTGGAGAAGTCCGGGCGCATCGGCGGCCTGGTGCGGGCGGTGCGCAACGGCGCCCGGTTCAAGAAGCTGTCCGGGATGTCGTGGCGCGCGATGATCGCCGACGGGAAGGCGATGAAGCACGGCAAGGACCTGTCGTGGTCGCAGGTGCTGATGGCCGCGAACACGCCGATGCTGCTGAAGGCCGCCATGGTGGACGGCCGCCCGGACCTCGGCGTGATGGCGTCCGGCCAGGTCGTCGGCGTCATCGACGACCTGCCCACCTGCGGCGAGCTGATCGACGGCATCGTGCAGCAGGCCGTCGAGGCGATCGCCGCGCAGCAGGCCCTGCTGGCGCGTTAGGCGCCTTCGGCGCCGAGACCGCGCAGCACGGCCGCCAGTCCCCCGCGGAACTCCTCGTCGGGGCCGATATGGCGGGCGTGCCGCGCGGTCTCCGCCATGTGGGGGAACTCGCCGGCGGGCAGCGTGGCGATGGCGTCCGTCCCCTCCCCCGCCAGCGGGCCGAGGTGCTCCAACTGGATCGCGCCGATGATGTAGGCGATCAGCGCGCGCAGCGCGATGGCCGCGCGCGGCCCCGTGATGCCCGCCTCGGCGAGGAGCCCGGCGACCGTCTCGCCCCAGCACAGCGAACCCGCCGAGGCGTGCCGGTGGGTGAGCGTCAGCGGCAGGATCGCGGCGTGGGCGCCGAACGCGTCCCGCAGCCGCAGCGCCATGGTCTCGATCCGCGCGTCCCAGGGCCCCTCGCCGGGCGGAGCCGGGTCGACCTCGCCGTAGACCAGGTCGACGACGAGCCCTTCCAGTTCCTCGCGGTCGCGCACGTAGCGGTAGAGGGCCATGGTGCTCATGCCGAGCTCCTTGGCGACGGCGCGCATGGACAGCCCGGCGAGCCCGTCGCGGTCGATGACGGCGAGCGCGGCTCCCGCGAGCTTGTCGGTGCTGAGCGAGCGTGGTCGAGGCATGGCGCTTGACAGCGTACGGCATACGCTTACGATCGTAGGCGTATGCCGTACACCTAAGGAGGCGCTCATGCACCTGGCACCCGGCTCCGACGTCCCGGCGCGCGAACTCACCCCGGTCGGCGGCCCGCCGCTGCCCGTCCCCGACCCCGGCCGGCTCGTCCACCTGCAGTTCCGGCGGTTCGCGGGCTGCCCGATCTGCAACCTGCACCTGCGCTCGTTCACCGTCCGGCACGCCGAGATCGAGGCCGCGGGGATCCGCGAGGTCGTCGTGTTCCACTCGTCCGCCGAGGAACTGCGCGAGCACGTCGCCGCCCTGCCGTTCGCGGCGGTCGGCGACCCGGACAAGCGCCTGTACGCCGAGTTCGGCGTCGAGTCCGCCCGCCGCGCGCTGCTCGACCCGCGCGTCTGGTGGACGGTCGCCAGGTCGGTCGCCATCGGCACCTGGCAGGTCGCCCGCGGCCGCGCACGGGCGCCGAAGTCCCGCCCGGACGGCGGGCGCCTCGGCCTGCCCGCCGACTTCCTGATCGCCCCCGGCGGCCGCCTCGTGGCCGCGAAGTACGGCGAGCACGCCGCCGACCACTGGAGCGTCGACGATCTCCTCTCCCTGGCCGCGCAGGCCCCGGCCGAGGCGCCGAAGTGAGCACACGCGGAGGGCGCCGCCGTCCAGTTCGGCCGGGCACCGAACGTGCGCGCCGCCGAACTCGGGGATCGTGACGGCCCGCGTCAGTAGCGCTCTCCGACGGCGGCGGGGACGTCGTCCAGTTCCGCCAGGTCGGTCGCGGTGAGGTCCAGGTCGGCGGCGCCGGCGTTGTCGCGCAGGTAGCGCTGCTTCTTGGTGCCGGGGATCGGGATGACGTGCTCGCCCTGCGCGAGCGTCCAGGCGATCGCGACCTGCGCCGGGGTGGCGCCGTGCCGTCCGGCGACCGCCCTGACGACGTCGACGATGCGCAGGTTGGCCTTCAGCGCGTCCTCCTGGAAGCGCGGGTTGCCGCCGCGGAAGTCGGTGTCCTCGAAGTCGGCGGACGTGACCGTCCCGGTGAGGAAGCCGCGGCCGAGCGGCGAGAACGGGACGAACACGGCGCCGTTGGCGGCGCACCACCCCACCACGTCGCCCGCCTCCTCCCCCGTGCCCGCCGTGTGGCCCGGTGCCATGCCGGCCACACCGCCGGGCGCGCCCATCGCGTCGCGCGTCCACAGCGACAACTCCGACTGGATCGCGGCGACCGGGTGGATCGCGTGCGCCTCGGCGGCCTGCCGCACGCTGACCTCCGACAGTCCCAGCGTGCGGACCTTCCCCTCGGCGACCAGTTCGGCCATCGCGCCCCACGTCTCGGCCAGCGGCACGTCCGCGTCGACCCGGTGCAGGTAGTACAGGTCGATCACGTCGGTGCCGAGGCGGCGCAGGCTGTCCTCGGCGGACGCTTTGACATGCTCGGGCGTCCCGTTCCGGACGAGGTTCCAGGACGACCTGTCCCCGACGATGAGACCCGTCTTCGTCGCCACGACCGCCTCGTCACGGCGGCCCTCCAGCGCGCGGCCCACGAGCGCCTCGTTGTGGCCGTCGCCGTAGGGCTGCGCGGTGTCCAGGAACGTGACGCCGAGGTCGAGGGCCTCCCGGATCAGCGCGACCGACGCGTCGTCGTCGCGCTCCGAGGCGCTGTAGGCCCAGCTCATCCCCATGCACCCGAGCCCGACCGCGCCGACCTGCGTGCCCGCGAGATCACGCGTCCTCATGAGTCCTCCTCAGTGGTTCTCGCTTCGGGGACGATCATGCGGGACGGGCCGCGGACCCGGCAGAGTCCGCTCATCATGGGTGTGGCACCACCACCCTGGGGCGGGTTCAGCTCGCGGCGGCCATCCCGCGGCGGGCCATCAGCCGTTCGAGCCGCTCCTGCGTCCCGGTGCCGGGCCGCGGGTTGTGCAGGACCAGGTTGCAGCCCGGACGGTCGGCCAGCGGCAGCAGCGTCCCCTCGAAGATCAGCTCGCCCGCGTCCGGATGCCGGATCCCCTTCACGGCCTGGGTGTTCCCGCTGACGTCGTGGCGGGGCCACAGCTCGGCGAACTCGGGGCTGACGGCGAGCAGGTCCGCGATGAGCCGGCCGAACTCCGGGTCGTCGGGGCAGCGGGCGACCTCGGCGCGGAACCGCGCGACGACATCGGGCGCCGTCGCGGACCAGTGCGTGTTCATCGACCGGTACCGGACGTTGGTGAAGAACGTGACCAGGCAGTTGTGGTCGGTGTCGCCGTAGCCGAACACCTCGCGTGCCGCATCGTTGATCGCGATGAAGTTCCAGTGCCGGTCGCGGACGTAGGCGGGCCGGGGCGACCAGGCGTCCAGCACCCGCTGCAGCTCCGGCGTGATCGGGACGGCCGGGGCCGCGTCCGCGCGCGGCGGGTTCAGCCCGGCGAGCAGGTACAGGTGCTCGCGCTCGGCGGCGTCCAGGCGCAGGGCGCGGCCGATCGCGTCCAGCACGTCGCCGGACACCGTGATGTCGCGGCCCTGCTCCAGCCACGTGTACCAGGAGACGCCCACTCCGGCGAGGACGGCGACCTCCTCGCGGCGCAGGCCCGGCGTGCGGCGCCGTCCGCCGTCCGGCATGCCGACGTCGGCGGGGGTGAGACGGGCACGGCGGGTCCGCAGGAAGTCGCGGAGTTGGTCGCGGCGGCCGGGGGCGGGAGTCGGGCGTGCCATGACCGCCACGATATCCGCCGCGGGCGGCCCGGCACGGGGTCAGCCGATCGTGCCCGCGGCCCGGAGTGCGGCGATCGCGGCGCCGTCGCGGCCGAGTTCGCGCAGGACGGCGTCGGTGTGCTCGCCGAGCGCCGGGATCGGGTCCATGCGCGGCTCGGCGTCGGCGAAGGTGATCGGCGGGAGCAGCGCCCGGATGCCGCCGACCGGGGAGGCCACCTCGCGCCAGCGGTCCCGCTCGGCGAGCTGCGGATGCGCGATCAGGCCGTGCCCGTCGTTCAGGGACGCGTTGGCGACGCCGGCCTCGTCGAGCCGCCTCAGCAGCTCGTCGCGGCCCATGCCGGACGTGACACCGGCGACGATCGCGTCCACCTCCTCCCGGTTGCGGACCCGCGCCCGGTTGGTCGCGTACTCGGGGTCGGTCACGAGGTCGGGCCGCGCCAGCACGCCGGTGGCCAGCGCCGCCCAGCCGCGGTCGTTCTGGACCCCGATCACGACGTCGGCGCCGTCCGCCGTGGGATAGGCGTCGTAAGGGGCGATCACCGGATGGCTCAGCCGCGTGCGAGGCGGTACGGAGCCGGTGTAGAGCGTCGTGTACATCGCCTGGCTCATCCATTCGGCGACCGCGTCGAACATCGTGATCTCGATCGACGCGCCCCCGCCGGTGGTGCCGCGCCGGACGAGCGCGGCGAGCACGCCCGAGAACGCGTACATGCCGGCGGCGATGTCCGCCAGCGGAGATCCGGCCTTCACGGGCGTCTCCGGGGTGCCGGTGACGGAGATCAGCCCTGCCTCGGCCTGGACGAGCATGTCGTAGGCGCGCTTGTCCCGGTACGGGCCGCTCGTCCCGTATCCGAACATGTCGACCACGATGAGGCGGGGGTCGCGGGCCCGGAGCACGTCCGCGCCGAACCCGAGCCGCGCCGCCGCGCCGGGCGCCAGGTTCTGCAGGAACACGTCGGCGCCCGCGACCAGGTCGGTGAGGATCGCGCGCCCCTCGTCCCGCTTGAGGTCGAGCGCCACCGACTCCTTCGAGCGGTTCAGCCACTCCAGCGCGACGGCCGTGACCCCTTCAAGAGGCCGCGTCCGGGGAGTAATGCCCTCTGGGGGCCGCCCCCCAGGCCCCCGCGGGGCCGACCGATGATCCTCACTCCGCCGGCGCTCCGCCGCGGTCATCGGTCAGCCCTCCAGGAGGCGGCGGCCGATGATCATTTTCTGGATGTCGGCGGTGCCCTCGCCGATGAGCAGCATCGGGGCCTCGCGGTAGAGGCGTTCGATCTCGTACTCCGTGGAGTAGGCGTAGCCGCCGTGGATGCGGAACGCGTCCTCGACGACCTCCTTGCAGTACTCGCCGGCGAGGTACTTCGCCATGCCGGCCTCAAGGTCGTTGCGCTCGCCGGAGTCCTTGCGGCGCGCCGCCATCACCATCATCTGGTGCGCGGCCTCCACCTTGGTCGCCATCTCGGCGAGGCGGAACAGGACGGCCTGGTGCTCGGCGATCGGTCTGCCGAACGTCTCGCGCTGCCGCGCGTAGCCGAGGGCCAGCTCGTAGGCGCGCTTGGCGACGCCGCAACCGCGCGCCGCCACGTTGACGCGGCCGACTTCGACGCCGTCCATCATCTGGTAGAAGCCGCGGCCCGGCGTCCCGCCGAGGATCTGGGAGGACGGGACGCGGTACCCGTCGAAGATCAGCTCGGTGGTGTCGACGCCCTTGTAGCCCATCTTCTCGATCTTGCCCGGGACGGTCAGGCCGGGCGCGACCTCGCCGAACCCTGGGGTCTTGTCGATGAGGAACGTGGTCATGCCGCGGTGGCCGGCGTCCGGGTCGGTCTTGACGAGCGTCGCGACGAGGTTGGCCGAGCCGCCGTTCGTCAGCCACATCTTCTGACCGCTGATCAGGTGGTCGTCGCCGTCCGGGACGGCGCGGGTCGTGATCGCGGAGACGTCCGAGCCGCAGCCGGGCTCCGACATCGAGAACGCGCCGCGGATCTCACCCGCCGCCATCTTCGGCAGGTAGTGGGCCTTCTGCTCGGGCGTCCCGTGGTGGGTGATCATCCAGGCGACGATGAAGTGGGTGTTGACGATGCCGGACACGCTCATCCAGCCGCGCGACAACTCCTCCACGGCCAGCGCGTAGGTCAGCAGCGACTCGCCGAGCCCGCCGTGCTCCTCGTCGATCATCAGGCCGAAGAGGCCGAGGTCCTTCATGCGGTCCACGATGGCCTGCGGGTACTCGTCCGCGTGCTCCAGGGCGGTGGCGACCGGGAGGATCTCCCGGTCGACGAACGCCCGGACCGTCGCGATGATCTCCCGCTGCTCGTCCGTCAGCCCGTGGGTCTGCTGCAGCCTGCTCACGTCGCTCCTCCCTAGCGGCCTTCGAAGCGGGGCGGCCGGCGCTCGGCGAACGCGGCGCGCCCCTCGGCGAAGTCGGCGGTGCCGAACAGGGCCGCCTGCTCCTCCAACTCGGCCTCCAGCAGCTCGTCCGGAGCGATGTCGGTGCAGGCCAGCAGTTGCTTGGCGGCGGCGACCGACAGCGGGGCGAGCGCGGCCGCCTCGGCGGCGAGTGCGAGCGCGGCGTCGAGTGCCCCGCCGGACGGGGCGAGGGAGTCGGCGAGGCCGATCTCGTGGGCGCGGGGCGCGGGGACCGTCCGCCCGAACACGAGCATCTCCTTCGCGCGGCCCATGCCGACGCGCTGCGGGAGCGTCCAGAGCAGGCCGCCGTCCGCGACGAGGCCGACCCTGCCGAACGCGGCGACGAACCGGGCGTCCTCGGCGGCGACCACGTGGTCGCAGACGGCGGCGAGGGACACGCCGAGCCCGGCGGCGGCGCCCTCGACGGCCGCGATCACCGGGGTCCCGCAGGTGGCGATGAGCCGGACGGCCTCGTGCACGGGCGCGAGGCGGGCGCGGACGGCGTCCGGGCCGGCGCCCTCCATCGACCGGACGTCGCCGCCCGCCGAGAACGTCCCGCCCGCGCCGGTCAGCACGATCGCGCGGACCGCCGGGTCGCCGGCGGCGCGCCGCAGCTCCGCCAGGAGCAGCTCGCGCATCGGGATGTCGATCGCGTTGCGCGCCTCCGGCCGGTTCAGCGTGAGCACGCGCGCTCCATCGTGGTCGGTGACCGTGACCACCCGGTCGTCCATCAGCCCTCCCGGGAAATTTTTTATACGATACGGCGCCGCGGAAAGGGCCGTCACTCCGGCTCGGCCGCCCAGAACCCCTGGGCCTCCAGGTGGACGACGAGCAGGGTCCCCGCGTGCCGGATGTGGGCGCGCATCGCCTGCCGCGCGGCGTCGGCGTTCCCGGCCCGCAGCGCGGCGAGGACGAGGCGGTGGTCGTCGGCGGACGCCCGCGTCCAGCCGTCGATGCTCGCGTAGAAGCGGCGCGGCGCGTACCTGACGACGGTCTGCAGCAGGAAGGCGGTCTTCGGCGACCCGGCGCACAGGTTGATCGCCCGGTGGAACCGGTGGTTGGCGCGCTCGATGCCGGCCGAGTCCCCGGCCTCGAACGCCTCCTCCAGCTGCGCCTGGGTCCGGTCGAGCGCCGCCAGCTCCGGCTCGGTGATCCTCCCGGCGGCGCGGGCGGCCAGCTCGCCGGCGAAGTACGCCTGCGCCTCGAACAGGTCCTGGACGTCCTGCCGGGTCAGCGGCGCCGGCATGAACCCGCGCCGGGGCTCCAGGGTCACGAAGCCCTCGCCGCGCAGCGACAGCAGCGCCTCCCGGACGGGGGTCACGCTGATCCCGAGGTCCTCGGCGATCCGCTCCAGGCGCAGGAACTCGCCGTGCCTGACCCGGCCCGCCATGATGAGGTCGCGGACGTGGTCGGCCACCTCGTCGCTCAGCTGGCGGCGCCTGCCGAGGGCGTGGTCGCCGGTACCGGCCACAGTCATCGTCTCCCGTGGGCCTGCGGGGCATGGGCACATCAAATATATGAGAGATCGCCCCGCTTGGGGGGGTGCCGGGCCCGGCGGGGTCCGGGTTCACGGGGCCGAGGCGGGGTCCTCACCGCTGCGGATCCAGTCGAAGGTGCGCTCGACGGCGCGCCTCCAGTTGTCGTACTCGGCCGCGCGCCGCGCCGGCTCCATGGCCGGGACCCAGCGGGCGGCGCGGTGCCAGTTGCGCCGCAGCCCCTCCAGCCCCGCCCAGTAGCCGACGGCGAGCCCGGCGGCGTAGGCGGCGCCGAGCGACACCGTCTCGACCACCATCGGCCGCTCCACCGGCACGTTCAGCACGTCCGCGACCATCTGCATGACGAGGTTGTCGGACGTCATGCCGCCGTCGGCCTTCAGCTCCTTGAGGCCGAGCCCGGAGTCGGCGTTCATCGCGTCGACGACCTCGCGGGTCTGCCAGGCGGTCGCCTCCAGCACGGCCCGCGCCAGGTGCCCCTTCGTGATGTAGGACGTGAGGCCGACGATGATGCCGCGCGCCTCGCTGCGCCAGTGCGGCGCGAACAGCCCGGAGAAGGCGGGGACGATGTAGCAGCCGCCGTTGTCGCCGACCGACCGGGCGAGGGTCTCGATCTCCGGCGCGGTGGTGATCAGCCCGAGGCCGTCCCGGAACCACTGGACGAGCGCGCCGGTGATCGCGATGGAGCCCTCCAGCGCGTACACGGCGGGCTCGTCACCGATCTTGTAGCCGACGGTGGTGAGCAGCCCGTTGTCCGACTTCACCGGCGCGGTGCCGGTGTTCATCAGCAGGAACGCGCCCGTCCCGTAGGTGCACTTGGTCTCGCCCGGGGCGAAGCACGTCTGCCCGAACAGGGCGGCCTGCTGGTCGCCGAGGGCCGCGCCGATCAGCACGCCCGGGAAGACGCGGCGGGCCGTCCCGTAGGTCTCGGTGGACGACCTGATCTCCGGCAGCATCGCCTTCGGAACGCCGAAGAAGTCGAGCAGGCCGTCGTCCCAGGCGAGGGTGTGCAGGTCCATCAGCAGGGTGCGGCCGGCGTTGGTCACGTCCGTGACGTGGACGCCGCCGTCGACGCCACCGGACAGGTTCCAGATCAGCCAGCTCTCCATCGTGCCGAACAGCACCTCGCCGCGCTCGGCGCGCTCCCGCAGGCCGGGCGTGTGGTCGAGCAGCCAGCGGATGCGCGGGGCGGAGAAATAGGTGGCGAGGGGCAGGCCGCTGCGCTCGGTGACCATCGCGGCGCCGGGCGCGCGGCCGAGCTCGTCCACGAGGGCGCCGGTGCGCATGTCCTGCCAGACGATGGCGCGGCCGATCGGGACGCCGGTCACCCGGTCCCACAGGACGGTCGTCTCCCGCTGGTTGGCGATGCCGACCGCGGCGACCTGGTCCGCGGTCACGCCCGCCTGGGCGAGCGCCTCCGGGGCGATCCGCTCGAGGTTGCGCCAGATCTCCACCGGGTCGTGCTCGACCCAGCCGGGCCTCGGGAAGTGCTGGCGGTGTTCACGCTGCGCCACCGAGACCAGCCGGCCGCCGTGGTCGAACAGGATGCACCGGGTGGACGTGGTGCCCTGGTCGATCGACATCACGTAGCGCTCGGTCACGCGCGACCGCCTCCCCCCGTGCGGACGCCACCGGCGTGAGCGCCGCCGGGGCGGGCGTCACCAGCGCGAGCCGCCGAGGTCGCGGGAGACGGCGCGGGCCGCGTCCCGCACGTAGGCGACGAGCCTCGGCTCCGGGACGCGGCGGGCGTCGCAGATCCGCTCGACCGCGCCGGAGATGCCGATGGCCCCGACGACGAGCCCCCCGTACCCGCGGATCGGCGCGGCGATGCCGGCGTCGCCGATGGACAGCTCCTCGACCTCGGCGGCCCAGCCGTTCTCCCGCACCCGGGTGGCGGCCCGTGCGAGCTCGCGCGGATCGGTGATGGTGCGGCGGCAGTACGACTCCAGGACGGTGTCGCGGATCGACGCCGCCGCGTTGGCGTCGTGGGCGAGCAGCGCCTTGCCGAGCGCGGTCGCGTGCAGCGGCAGCAGGGAGCCGACGTCCATCGCCTGGAGCGTGTCGTCCGGCCGGAACACGTGGTGCACGACCAGGACCCTGCCCTCCAGCAGGGTTCCGATCCGGACGGCCTCGCCGCTGCGCGAGGCGAGCGCGTCGGCCCAGTTGATGGCGCGGGAGCGCAGCTCGTTGACGTCCAGGTAGCTGGTGCCGAGATGCAGCAGGGCGGCGCCGAGCTGGTACTTGCCGGTGCCGCCGTCCTGCTCGACGAATCCGACGCGCTCCAGGGTGCGCAGGATGCCGTGCGCGGTGCCCCGGGCGAGGCCGAGCGAACTGGCGATCTCGCCGACTCCGAGCCGGCCCGAGCTGGCGGCGAGCAGGCGCAGGATCGCGGCGGCCCGCTCGATCGACTGCACAGGTCCGGGCATGAATCCGAGGGTAGTCGGCCCGGCAGGGTGCCGACAATGTCGGCAGTCGTCGTAATCGTCGTCCTTTGCGCCCCGAACTGCCCGGATTCAGTGATCTGGTGCACAGACTGGAGGGTAACCGGCGCCGGGCATCGGGGAAAGTGTTCGACATTGTCGGCAGTGTCCGGTTGTTCGCCGTTCCGTCCCGGCCTAGCGTCCAGGCCAGCCTCACGGGGCTCGCGTCCACCCCCTCTGCCGAGGAGCGCCCATGGCGGAACGAGCAGCGGAACGAGCAGTACGACGACCCGGAATCCCCGCCCTCGCCGGCGAGCTCGCGGCCGAGTTCGCCGGCACCATGATCCTCATCCTGTTCGGCGTCGGCGTCGTCGCGCAGGTCGTCGCCGGCGGCCCCGGCCTCGGCGGCCACGACAGCATCGCCTGGGCCTGGGGTCTCGGCGTCACGCTCGGCGTCTACGTCGCCGCGCGGATCAGCGGCGCCCACCTCAACCCGGCCGTCACCGTCGCCCTCGCCGCGTTCAGGGAGTTCGCCTGGCGCAAGACGGCCCCCTACATCGCCGCGCAGACCGCGGGGGCGTTCGTCGCGGCGCTGGTCGTCCGCTGGAACTACAGCGAGGTGCTCGCCAAGGTCGACCCCGGCCACACCATCAAGACGCAGGGCGTGTTCTCGACCCTGCCCGGCAACGGAACCCTCCCGGTCGGCACCTGGGGAGCGTTCCGCGACCAGGTCATCGGCACCGCCATCCTGCTCTTCGTGATCAAGGCGCTGACCGACGTCCGCAACGCGCCGCCGCTCGCCAACCTCGCCCCGTTCATGATCGGCCTGCTGGTGGTGGCGATCGGGATGGCGTTCGGCACCGACGCCGGCTACGCGATCAACCCGGCCCGCGACTTCGGCCCCCGGCTCGCCTCGTTCCTCACCGGCTACGGCGGCGCCTGGCGGGACCAGCACGGCGAGTTCTACTTCTGGGTCCCGATCATCGGCCCGCTCATCGGCGGCGTGCTCGGCGTCGGGCTCTACAAGGCCCTGATCGGACGGTTCCTGCCCGCCGAGGAGGAGCCGGCCCAGGAGATCGCGAAGCCCGAACCCCAGTACGAGACGGCGTGACCCGTCCCATCCCCTCGTCCCAGGAGACCGCGCGCATGGCCGACTTCGTCGGAGCCCTCGACCAGGGCACGACCAGCACCCGCTTCATGATCTTCGACCACGGCGGCACCGAGGTCGCCCGCCACCAGCTGGAGCACGAGCAGATCCTGCCCCGGGCCGGCTGGGTCGAGCACGACCCGACCGAGATCTGGGAGCGGACCCGCGCCGTCATCCAGAGCACGCTCACCAAGGCGAACCTGCACCACGGCGACCTCGCGGCCGTCGGCATCACCAACCAGCGCGAGACGGCCGTGGTGTGGAACCGGCGCACCGGCCGCCCCTACTCCAACGCGATCGTCTGGCAGGACACCCGCACCGACCGCATCGCCGCCGCCCTGGAGCGGGACGGCCGGGGCGACGTCATCCGCCGCAAGGCCGGGCTGCCGCCGGCGACCTACTTCTCCGCCGGCAAGGTCCAGTGGATCCTGGAGAACGTCGACGGGGTGCGGGAGGCCGCGGAGAACGGCGACGCGATCTTCGGCACGGCCGACTCGTGGGTGCTGTGGAACCTCACCGGCGGGAGGGACGGCGGCGCCCACGTCACCGACCCGACCAACGCCAGCCGCACCATGCTCATGGACCTGGAGACCCTCTCCTGGGACGACGAACTGCTGTCGTTCTTCGGCATCCCCCGCCCGATGCTGCCGGAGATCAGGCCGTCCTCGGCGTCCGACGCCTACGGGGTGACGCGCGCGGACGGCCCCTTCGGCGGCGAGGTGCCGCTGACCGCGGCGCTCGGCGACCAGCAGGCGGCGATGGTCGGGCAGGTGTGCTTCGCGCCCGGCGAGGCCAAGAACACCTACGGCACCGGCAACTTCCTCCTGCTCAACACGGGCGAGGAGCTCGTCCGGTCGAAGAGCGGCCTGCTGACGACCGTCTGCTACCAGTTCGGCTCCGAGAAGCCGGTCTACGCGCTCGAAGGGTCGATCGCCGTGACGGGATCGGCGGTGCAGTGGCTGCGCGACCAGCTCGGCATCATCTCCGGCGCCGCCGAGAGCGAGTCGCTGGCCCGGCAGGTCGACGACAACGGCGGGGTGTACTTCGTCCCGGCGTTCTCCGGCCTGTTCGCCCCGTACTGGCGGTCGGACGCGCGCGGCGCGATCGTCGGCCTCTCCCGGTTCAACACCAACGCCCACGTCGCCCGCGCGACGCTCGAAGCCATCTGCTACCAGTCCCGCGACGTGGTCGAGGCGATGCGCGCGGACTCCGGCGTCGCGCTCGACACCCTCCGCGTCGACGGCGGCATCACGGCCAACGAGCTGTGCATGCAGATGCAGGCCGACATCCTCGGCGTCCCGGTGTCGCGCCCGGTCGTCGCCGAGACCACCGCGCTCGGCGCCGCCTACGCCGCCGGCCTCGCCGTCGGCTTCTGGAACACCACCGACGAGCTCCGCCAGAACTGGAACGAGGACAGGCGCTGGCAGCCCACCTGGACCGACGACCAGCGCCAGGCCGGCTACGCCGGCTGGAAGAAGGCCGTCGACCGGACCCTCGACTGGGTCGACCTCGACTGACCGGCCCCCGCCCACCACCAATCAACGGACGAACTCCGTTCACACCGTCCTCCAGCCCCCACCCACCACCATCCAATGGACGAACTCCGTTCGCGCCTTTTTGGGAGTGAGAAGTGACATCCGTAGCGCTCGGTCCGCGGTACCGGGAGGACGCCCTGCGCGGCCTCGCCGAGACCGAGTTCGACGTCCTGGTCGTCGGCGGCGGCATCGTCGGCGCCGGCGCGGCCCTGGACGCGATCTCGCGGGGGCTGTCCGTCGCCCTCGTGGAGGCGCGGGACTGGGCGGCCGGGACCTCCAGCCGCTCCAGCAAGCTGATCCACGGCGGGCTGCGGTATCTGGAGCAGCGCGACTTTGGGCTGGTGCGCGAAGCGCTGCGGGAACGCGGCCTGCTGCTGCACCGGCTGGCGCCGCATCTGGTCCGCCCCGTCCAGTTCCTGTATCCGCTGCGCAACCGGGTGTGGGAGCGGGCGTACGTCAGCGCGGGCGTCACCCTGTACGACACGATGGGCGGGAGCCGCGCGCTCCCCCGGCACCGGCAGCTGACCCGGCGCGCCGCGCTGCGCCGGGCCCCCGCGCTGCGCCCGGACGCGCTGATCGGCGCCGTCCAGTACTACGACGCGCAGGTGGACGACGCCCGCTACACGATGATGGTCGCCCGGACCGCCGCCCAGTACGGTGCGACGGTCGCCACCCGCGCCGAGGTCACCGGGTTCCTGCGCGAGGGCGAGCGGGTCACAGGCGCCACCGTCCTCGACCTGGAGGGCGGCCGGGAGATCGACGTGCGGGCGCGGCGCGTCGTGTGCGCGACCGGCGTGTGGACGGACGGCGCGCAGGCGATGACCGGATGCCGCGCGGCGTTCGGCGTGCAGGCGTCCAAGGGCGTCCACCTGGTCGTGCCGCGCGACCGCATCCCGATGGACACCGGCCTGATCACGCGGACGGCCAAGAGCGTGCTGTTCATCATCCCGTGGGGGCGGCACTGGCTCGTCGGCACCACCGACACCCCGCACGGCGACGGCCCGGACGAGCCCGTCGCCGACCACACCGACGTCGGTTACCTCCTCGACCAGGCGAACGCCGTGCTGCGGACCCCGCTCGCGCATGACGACATCGAGGGCGTCTACGCGGGTCTCCGGCCGCTGCTGTCCGGCGAGATGGACGACACCGCCCGCCTGTCGCGCGAGCACGCGGTCGCCGAGCCGGTGCCGGGCCTGGTCGTGGTCACCGGCGGCAAGTTCACCACCTACCGGGTGATGGCGCGGGACGCCGTCGACGCCGTCGCCGAGAGCCTGGACGACGCCGTCCCCGAATCGGTCACCGCGCGGCTCCCCATCCTCGGCGCGACCGGCTTCGAGGTGCTGTGGAACGAGCGCCGCCGCCTCGCCGCCGCGTCCGGCCTGCACGTCGCGCGCGTCGAGCACCTGCTGCGCCGCTACGGCTCGTGCACCCGGGAGATCCTGCGGATGATCGCGGGCGACCCGGCCCTCGGCGCGCCCATCCCCGGCGCCGGCGACTACCTGTGCGCCGAGGCCGTCTACGCGGTGACGCACGAGGGCGCGCTGCACCTGGAGGACGTCCTCGCGCGACGCCTCCGCATCGCGATCGAGGAGTGGGACGGCGGCGTCGCGGCGGCGACCCACGTCGCCGGCCTGGCCGCCCCGATCCTCGGCTGGGACGAGGAGGAGACCGCGAACGAGATCAAGGCATATGTCCGCCGGACGAGCGAGGAACGCCGCGGCGGAGCGGCGATCGCCGAGGCCGCCGCCTAGCCGGCCCGCATCAGCTCGGGATCAGAGGACAGTGGGTGCCCTTGTAGATCGTCGGAACACAGTGATTGCAGTGCGTGCACAGGGAAGGCGTGGACGGGTCCGCGGCGATGCGGTTCACCAGGTCGGGTTCGCGCAGCAGCGCGCGGGCCATGGCGACGAACTGGAAGCCCTCCTCCATCGCCTTGTCCATGGTCGCGCGGTCGGTGATGCCGCCCAGCAGGATCAGCGGTAGGTCGAGTTCCGCCCGGAACCTGCGGGCGTGCTCCAGCAGATAGGCGTCCTGGTAGGGGTAGACGCGCAGGAACTGCTTGCCGAACATCCGCAGGCCGATGCGCATGGGGAGCTTGTAGCTCGCCGCGAACTCGGGGATCGGCATCGGGCCGCGGAACAGGTACATCGGGTTGAGCAGGGAGCTGCCGGCGGTCAGCTCCAGCGCGTCGACCGTGCCCTCTTCCTGGAGTCTCCGCGCGACGTACAGGCTGTCGTCGATGTCCAGGCCGCCGCGGACGCCGTCGCGCATGTTGAGCTTGCCGGTGACCGCGATGCGGTCGCCGACCTCGTCGCGGACGGCGCGGGCGATGCCGAGCGCGACCTTGGCGCGGTTCTCGATCGGGCCGCCGTAGGCGTCCTTGCGCCGGTTGAGGCGGGGGCTGAGGAACGAGCTGGCCAGGTAGTTGTGCCCGAAGTGCATCTCCACGGCGTCGAAGCCGGACTCGATCGCCAGGCGCGCGGCCTCGGCGTGCGCGCGGGTGATGCGCTCGATGTCCTCGGCCGTGGCGACCTTCGTGAAGGCCATGCCGAGCGGGTTGAAGAACCGCCCCGCGGAGATGGCGGGCAGCCTGTTGGAGCTGGCGTCGGCGACGGGCCCCGCGTGCCCGATCTGCGCGGACGCCGCGGCGCCCTCGTCGTGCACGGCGTCGGTGAGGCGGCGCAGCCCGGGGACGGCCTCGGGCCGCATCCAGATCTGCCCGCGCTCCGTCCGCCCCTCGGGCGAGACCGCGCAGTACGCGACGGTCGTCATGCCCACTCCCCCGGCGGCCGGCCGCCGGTGGTACTCGATCAGCTCGTCGCTCACCACCGCGTCCGGGGTCATCCCCTCGAACGTCGCGGCCTTGATCACCCGATTGCGCAGCGTCAGCGGCCCCAGCTGCGCCTTGTCGAACACGTCCACGGCGAGCTCCGTTTCCTTATCTAGGTCTGAACCTCAGCCACCGGAACACGGGTTGCGCGGCCGGAGGGCGCTCTAGCGCCCGGAGGTCGCGCGACCCGCCGGCCGAGAGGCCGTTTCCTGAGACGCGCCAGCGGCTCGGAAAACGGCCTCTCGGCCGTAACGGGGGTTCCAGGGGGTCGCCCCCCTGGGCTAGCACAGTTCGATGATCGTGACGTTGGCCTGGCCGCCGCCCTCGCACATGGTCTGGAGGCCGTAGCGGCCGCCGGTGCGCTCCAGTTCGTGGAGGAGGGTGGTCATGAGGCGGGCGCCGGTGGCGCCGAGGGGGTGGCCGAGGGCGATGGCGCCGCCGTTCGGGTTGACCTTCGCCGGGTCGGCTCCGGTCTCCTTCAGCCAGGCGAGGACGACGGACGCGAACGCCTCGTTGATCTCGACGGCGTCGATGTCGCCGATCGTCATCCCGGTCTTCTTCAGCGCGTAGGCGGTGGCGGGGATCGGCGCGGACAGCATCCGGATCGGGTCCTCGCCGCGCGCGGAGATGTGGTGGATGCGGGCGCGCGGGGTGAGCCCGTGGTCCTTGACGGCCTGCTCGGACGCGATGAGCAGCGCGGCGGAGCCGTCGGAGATCTGGGACGAGACGGCCGCGGTGAGGCGTCCGCCGTCCACGAGGGTCTTCAGGCCCGCCATCTTCTCCAGGGTGGTGTCGCGGCGCGGCCCCTCGTCGGTGGCGACCTCCTCGTAGGGGGCGATCTCGCGCTCGAAGCGGCCCTCGTCGATGGCGCGGATGGCGCGCTGGTGCGACTCGTAGGCGAACCTCTCCATGTCCTCGCGGGACAGGTCCCAGTCGCGGGCGATCATCTCGGCGCCGTTGAACTGGGAGACCTCGGTGTCGCCGTAGCGGCGCGTCCAGCCCTTGGAGCCGGCGAAGGGGCCCTCGGTGAAGCCGAGCGGCGCGGCGGCGGTCATCGCCGAGGCGATCGGGATCTGCGACATGTTCTGCACGCCGCCCGCGACGACCAGGTCGGACGTCCCGGACAGGACGGCCTGCGCGGCGAAGTGCACGGCCTGCTGGGAGGAGCCGCACTGCCGGTCGACGGTGACGCCGGGGACCTCCTCGGGCAGCCCCGCGGCGAGCCAGCAGGTGCGGGCGATGTCGCCGGCCTGCGGCCCGAGGGTGTCGACGCAGCCGAACACGACGTCCTCGACGGCGGACGGGTCGATCCTCGTCCGGTCCATGAGCGCGGTGAGGACGTGCGCGCCGAGGTCGGCGGGGTGCACGCCGGCGAGCCCGCCGTTGCGCCGCCCCACGGGGGCGCGGACGGCGTCGACGATGTATGCCTCGGCCATGGGGTCTTCTCCTTCGTACAGGGGGTCTAGCTCGCCTGGATGCCTTCGAGGAACATGGCGAGGTACTGCTTGGCGATGTCGTCGGCGGACAGCCGCCCGCCGTGCTGGTACCAGTTCGCCGCGACCCAGACGGTGTCGCGGATGAACCGGTACACGAGGGTCCGGTCGAGGTCGGCGCGGAACGCGCCCTCCTTGACGCCCCGGTCCAGCAGGGACAGCCACATCTCCTCGAACCGGCGCTGGGAGTCGAGCAGGTAGTGGAAGCGTTCGCTGGTCGCGAGGTGCTTGGACTCGTTCTGGTAGAGGACGACGGCGGGCCGGTGCCGGTCTATCGACCGGAACGACTGGGCGACGATGGCCTCCAGGGTGTCCCGGGCGCTGAGGTCCGCCGCGAGGATCCGCTCGTACCCGGCCCACATCTCGTCCAGGAACGTCCGGAGGATCTCGTCGGCCATCGACTCCTTGGAGTCGAAGTGGTAGTAGAGGCTGCCGCCGAGGATGCCGGCGGCGTCGGCGACCTTCCGGACCGTGGTGGCGGAGTAGCCCTGGGAGGCGAACACCTCGGCGGCCGTGGCGAGCAGTTCCGCCCGACGTTCCGCGCGGGCGGCGGCGGTGCCCTCGGCGTCGCGCCGTCGTGGACTCATGTGCTTCCTATGCGTGCTGGGAGGAGACGGAGACGACCTCGCCCGTCATGTACGAGGAGTAGTCGCTGGCCAGGAAGACGATAACGTTGGCCACCTCCCACGGCTCGGCGTAGCGCCCGAACGCCTCCCGGCGCGTCAGCTCGTCCAGCAGCTCCTCCGAGGTCACCTTGACCAGGTGCGGGTGCATCGCCAGGGACGGCGAGACGGCGTTGATCCGGACGCCGTAGTCGGCGGCCTCCAGCGCGGAGCAGCGGGTGAGCGCCATGACGCCGGCCTTCGCGGCGGCGTAGTGCGACTGGCCCTTCTGCGCCCGCCAGCCGATCACCGAGGCGTTGTTGACGATGACGCCCGCGCCCTGGCCGCGCATGACGCGCAGGGCGGCGCGGGTGCAGCGCATAGTGCCGTTGAGGGTGATGTCGATCACGCGGTCCCACTGCTCGTCGGCCATGTCGACGAGGTCGGCCGTCCCGCCGAGGCCGGCGTTGTTGACGGCGACGTCGATGCGCCCGAAGCGCTCCACGGCCAGGTCGTACAGGGCCCGCACCTGCTCCTCGGACGTGACGTCGCAGGGCAGGGAGGCGACGCGGTCGGCGCCGAACTCCTTCTCCAGCTCCTGCGCGGACGCGGTGAGCCGCCGCTCGTGGGTGTCGGAGATCAGGACGCGGGCGCCCTCCTCCAGGCAGCGGCGGGCGGTGGCGCCGCCGATCCCGGCCCCGGCCGCCGCGGTGATCACGACGGCGCGGTCCTTGAGCAGTCCGTGTCCGGGGACGTAGGGGGGCGGCGTCATCCACGTGCCTCTCTGCTGGCGGTCGGTTCACGGGGCAGCCCGAGCACGCGCTCGGCGATGATGTTGCGCTGGATCTCGTTCGACCCGGCGTAGATCGTGTCGGAGCGGGAGAACAGGAACAGCCGCTGCCAGTCGTTCAGGTCGTAGCTCCCCCCGGGGGCGAACCCCCGAACCCCCTGGGCTTCGCCCGAAGTGCGGTCGGAGGGCTCGCCGTCGGCGACGAGGCCGGCCGCGCCGAGGACGTCCATGGCCAGCTCGCCCAGTTCCCGGTGCCAGGTGCCCCAGACGAGCTTGGAGATGGACGACTCGGGCCCGGGCGCTCCGGCGGCGACGCCCGCCATGGTCCGCACGGCGTTCAGCCGCATGATCTCCAGGCCCATGTAGGAGCGGGTCAGCCGGTCGCGCAGCAGCGGGTCGTCGATGGCGCCGGTGCGGCGGGCGAGGTCGGCGACGCCCTGGAACTCGCGGGCGAACCCCACCTGCTGGCCGAGGGTCGCGACGCCGCGCTCGAACCCGAGCGTCGCCATCGCGATCTTCCAGCCCTCGCCGGGCGCGCCGACGATGTTGCCGGCGTCGGTGCGGGCGCCGTCGAAGAACACCTCGTTGAACTCGGAGGTGCCGGTCAGCTGGATGATCGGCCGGATGTCCACGCCGTCCTGCCTCATCGGGACGAGCAGGTACGACAGGCCCTTGTGCCGGGACGAGCCGGGCTCGGTGCGGCAGACGACGAAGCACCAGTCGGCTTCGAGGGCGAGGGACGTCCACACCTTCTGGCCGTTGACCGTCCAGTGGTCGCCGGCGAGTTCGGCGCGGGTCTGGACGTTGGCGAGGTCGGAGCCCGCGTCCGGCTCGGAGTAGCCCTGGCACCACAGCTCCTCGACCGCCACGATCGGCGGGAGGAAGCGGGCGCGCTGCTCGTCGGTGCCGAAGGCGATGATCGTGGGGCCGAGCAGGTTCTCGCCGATGTGGTTGACCCGGGCGGGGCCGTCGGCGAGCGCGTACTCCTCGTGGAAGATGACCTGCTGCTCGAGGCTGGCGCCGCGCCCGCCGTACTCGGCCGGCCAGCCGACGCACGTCCAGCCGGCCGCGGCCATGTGCCGCTCCCAGGCCAGCCGCTCCTCGAACGCCTCGTGCTCGCGGCCGGGGCCGCCGAGCCCGCGGACGTGCGCGAACTCCCCCGACAGGTTCGCCTGGAGCCAGTCGCGGACCTCGGCGCGGAAGGCGCGGTCCGCCGGCGACTCGTTCTGGTTCACGCTCCGGACTCTACCAAACAGTTGTTAGAAAGAATCACTCCCCAGTGCGGGTTCGGCCGCCGGTTCCGGGACCGGCGCGGCGGGGCGCTCCGGCACGGCCCGCGGCAGTTCCCGGTGGAGCAGGTCGAACAGCCGGTCCCAGCGGGCGAGGACGGCGTCCGGGTGGAACCGGAGTACCGAGGCGCGCGCCTCGGCGCCCAGCGCGCGGCGCAGGTCGGGGTCGTCGATGAGCCGCTCCAGGGCCGACGCGAACGCGGCCGTGTCGCCGGGTTCGACCAGGATCCCGCCCCGGCCGTCCTCGATCAGCGTCCGGACCCCCGGCGCGCAGTCGAAGGCCACCGTCGGCAGCCCGTACGCCATGGCCTCCAGCACCGACATCGGAAAGCCCTCCGACCGCGAGGGCAGGGCGAAGACCGACGCCTCGACCAGCGCCTCCTCGACGTCGGCGACCACGCCCCGGAACTCCACGGAGCCGGCCATCGCGGCCGCCCGGGCGCGCAGGTCCGCCTCGTCGGGGCCGCTGCCGTAGATGTGGAGCCGCCACTCCGGGCGGCGCGCGGAGATCCGCCCCCACGCCTCCAGCATCAGGTCCATGCCCTTCTCGTAGGAGAGGCGGCCGACGCAGGCCACCACGGGGAGGTCCAGCGTGGGATGGACGGTCGGCGTGACGTGCAATGGGTTCGGGATGTAGTCGGCGTTGGTCATGCCGTCCCGGGCCCAGGCGTCGGCGTCCTCGGCGGTCAGGACCAGCATCCGGTCGGCGTCCCTGTAGTGCTCCTTGACCCGCCGGTACCGGGTCGATCTGCGGGTGGCCTTGTAGGACTCGTGGCTCATCGCCACGACCCGCAGGCCGGAGGTGTCGGCGAGCCGCACCCACTCCATCGCCCACACCTGCGCCACGATGACCACCGAGCCGGGCTCCGCGGCGGCGAACAGCTCCGACAGCCGGGCGGCGCCGCGCCGCTGGGCCGCCGCCCGCCGCAGCTCCCGTGCGCGCGCCACCGCGTTCAGGCGGTCCAGGGGCCTGTTCGGCCGCCACGCCATCACCGGGGCCCGCCATTCGCGGTGCAGGACCTCGACGGCGTAGGAGCCGTCGCGGCCGTGGTGGTACGGCTCCGGGCCGCGGGTGATCCCGACGAGCGTGACGCGGTCGCCGCGTCCGGCCAGCAGCCGCGCCATGTGGTGCGCCCAGCGCTGGAGCCCGCCCATCTCGTCGGCGTTGTTGCACACGATGAAGACGTCACGCCGTGCGGCCATCGCGTTCCCCCCTGTTCCCCCTGCGGTCCGGCCGCGCGGCCGGGAAGTAGCGGTCCACCACCGTGCGGGCGGCGGTGCCCCGGTCGTGCTCGCCGAAGCGCGCGGCGAACGCGCGGCGCCGGGCCGCGTGGACGGCCTCCACCGCGTCCAGGCCGGCGAGCGCGGCGACGAGCTCCTCCTGCGTGCGGGTGATCGGCCCGGGACCGAGCCGGTCCAGGTCGAAGTAGCCGGTGGTGAGGTCGCGGCCGTCCGGGAGGTGCAGGATGATCGGCCGGTCCAGCAGCGCGAAGTCGAACATGATCGAGGAGTGGTCGGTGATCAGCGCGTCCGCGAGCAGCAGCAGCGGGGTGACGTCGGGCACGGCGCCGACGTCCCGCATGACCGCGCGGGCCCCGGGCGGGACGTTGGCCCGGCACAGGTAGTGCGGCCGGACGAGCAGCACGTACTCCTCGCCCAGTTCCCGCGCGAAGAGCTCCGGGTCGACGGGCGGCTCCAGCAGCTTGACGGGCCGCCCCTTCGGCCCGGTCGCGAACGTGGGCGCGTACAGGACGGCGCGGCGCCCGTCGCCGAGGCCGAGCGACGCGCGGAGCGACGCCACCTCGGCGGCCAGCTCGGCGTCGCCGCCCACCCCGTTGACCAGCGGGTCGTTGCGCGGGTAGCCGGCCGGAAGCAGTTCAGAGCGGACGCCGAGGCCCGCGCAGAGCGTCTCGGCGTCGTGCCCGGAGCGCACCAGGAAGCAGTCGTAGCGCTCCACCATCCGGCGCAGCCGGGCCCGCTCGGCGGCGGGCGCGATCTTGAGCCGCGGCTGGTCCAGGCCCATGAGCTTGAACGCCGAACCGTGCCAGGTCTGGATGTAGGTGGTCTCCGGGCGCTTGCGGAGGCCCTCCGGGTAGCCCTGGTTGTCGATCCAGAACTCGGCGCGGGCCAGCGCCAGGAAGTACGCCCACGAGCCCCGCCGGACCAGCGCGGCGTCGTCCGGGAACCCCTTGGGGGACGACGCGTACGCCCACACCGCCCGCACCGGCCGGCCCGTCCTGCGCAGCTCCCGGTAGATGTACTTGGGGTTGTCCGAGTAGTGCCGGCCCAGATGGCTCTCGAAGACGGCCAGGCCGGGCCGGACCGGCAGCCGGCTCAGCACCCGGTTGAACACGGCGATCTTGGTTGTGCGCGAGGTCAGCCTCCGCCGGACGGCCTTCTCCGCGTCGCGCGCCCGGCGCCAGGCGAGCCGTCCCGCCGGCGAGCGGGCGGCGCGCAGCGCGGCGGCCCCGGCGAGCCGCGCCCAGGGGTTCGCCGTCTCCAGTGCGAAGGCCAGGTGCCCGCCCTCGGTGACGTAGGAGCGGAGCCGGTCCGCGGCGACCCTGGTCAGCCGGGGCCGGACGGGCAGCGCGACGCCCGTCAGCGACGGGGATCCGCGGCCCTCGCCGGGGCGGGTGACCATCTCCTCGCCGTCCACCCGGACGCGGAGCCGCACGTCCCAGACGGGATCGATGAACCCGACGGGCCTGATCCGCGCGGCCGGGGCGAACTCCGACCGCCACGCCAGCCGCTCCCCCTCGTGGCGCACGGTCGCGCGGGCCCGCGCCCGGCGGGCGCGGCGGCGGCGGTCGCAGAACTCCAGCGTCCCGGCCAGCTCGGCGTCCGGGGGGACGCGGTCCAGGGGGTTCAGCACGTGCCCGGCCATCAGGAGGCGCTCGCCGCGCATCTCCAGCCGCGTCACCGTGTTGGCCGGGCGCAGCTCCTTCAGCGGCCGGACGTGGAAGCCGAAGCGTGTGACGTCCAGGATCGTGCGGCCGAGCGTCCCGCGCGGCCGTCCCGCGCCCCAGAAGACCCGCCCGTCGCGCTCCACCAGCCGCGCGCGCAGCTCGGGCCGCTCGGCGGGCCGGTACTCGGCGGCCGCGAGCGCCCCGTCGTGGTCGCCCTCCCGGATCAGGTACGCGGCGATCGCGGGCATCGGGTTGGCCAGCTCGAAGACGCCCGGGTCCAGCTCGGCGAGGTAGCCGGCCGCGAGGTCCAGGAAGCGCTCCCGGTACCCGGCGTCGCGGTCGCGCAGCTCGCGCAGGTAGAGGACCAGGTCGTGGTTGATGAACTTCACGTCCTTGGCCTGCCGCAGATCGTGCGCGCCGCGCAGCGTGAACAGCATGTCGATGCGCCGGTGGATCTCCAGCCGGTCGGCGAAGTTGGCCAGCTCGGCGCGCCGGTTGGAGATCGACGGCGCCGCCGTCCGCTGCCGGACGAGCCAGTGGTAGACGCGGTGCGGGATCAGCGCGGTGCGGCCCGCCGCCAGGTACGCCTCGGCGGTGAACAGCAGGTCCTCGTAATGCAGCCGTTCGACGAACCGGAGCCCGTGCTCTTCCAGGAAACCGCGCCGGTAGGCCTTGTTGGTCGACAGGGTGTCGTAGAGGAGGTCGGGGTTCTCGGCCAGCGACCCGTACACGGCGCTGTTCCGGTAAAGCCACGGATACCAGGGGCGGATGCGCCCCTTCGCGCCCGCGGGGACGTCCAGGAAGACCCGGTCGCAGAGGCCGGAGACCAGGTCGGCGCCGGTGTCCTCGGCCGCGGCGACCAGGTTGAGGCAGGCGTGCCGGTCCAGCAGGTCGTCGCTGTCGAGGAACATCAGGAAGCGGCCGGACGACGCGTCGATCCCGGTGTTGCGGGGCCGTCCGCACCCGCCGGAGTTGGACGTCAGGTGGACGGCCCGGACCCGCCCCGGGTGCGCGGCGGCGAGCCCGTCGGCGACCTCCCCGGTGCCGTCGGTGCTGGCGTCGTCGACGATCACGGTCTCGACGCCGCCCAGCGACTGCGCCAGGGACGAGGCGACCGCCCGGGGCAGCCGCCGGGCGTCGTTGTAGGCGATCACCACCACGCTCACATCCGGGCGCACCGGCATGGGCATCCCCCTTCCCCCGGTTCCGCCGGGGACTGAGCCGGCCGCAGGAGCCGGTCGGACGCGTCGCCAGTGATTCCTATCCCGGAACTCCGCACTGAGGTCCAAGCAGGATCAAAGGCTGCCAATGCTTCGCATTACCCGTCTTGAGCGGAGACATGGCGCAGATCACCAGGAACGCCTGAAGGCGCCCGGCCGGGGCCGGACGCCTTCAGGTCTGGAGAATCTTCGGTGTGCCGGGCTCGACGAGCCGGAGGTCAGCTCTTCGCGTAGTCCGGGTAGCCGTAGCCCACGATCTGCGACTTGTCGCGGACCTCCTTCTTCACCGCGTCGTCCTTGTTGCCTTCGATGGTGGTGACGGTGCCGTTGCCGTTGTCCTTCACGACGAGGCCGACGTGGTCGATGTCACCGATGGAGCCACTGGAGCCGTTCTTCCAGTCGAAGAACACGACGGCGCCCGGCTTGGGCTTCTTGCCCCAGCGGTCGGTCTTCTTGAACCAGCTGGCGTGCTGGACGGTGTAGGCGTCCCAGCCCATGTTCTTCACGCCGGTCTGGGCGCCGAGCCAGGACACGAACATGTCGCACCACTGGGCGCCGTTGTAGGCCTTGACGGAGAACCCGCCGTCGCGCTGCGCGGTGGCCTTGGCGTGCGGGGTCGAGACGTACCAGTTGTGGAACTTGGTCTGGCCGCCCTTGCCCTCGCTGATGCCGACCTGCTTCTGGGCCAGCTTGATGACCTCGGAGGCCTCGACGGCGCGCGGCGCGACCTTGTAGCCGGCCTTCTTGGCCTCGGCGGTGGTCATGGCCGCGGAGCCCTTGGACGCGGCGCTCTTGGACGCGGCGCTCTTCGACGCGGTGCTCTGCTCGGCGACGGCCGCCGCCGCCTGAGCGGGCGTCTCGGCCGCGGCACTGCCACCGGCGAGGGGGTTGAGGACGGCGAGCCCGACGGCTCCGGCCAGGACCGCGCCGGCGGCGACGCCGACGGCCTTGTCCTCGGACGAGAAGCGGTTGAGCGAAAGTCGATCGAAACGACCGGTCATGCAGGGAATCTCCTTGTCTTCCATGACGCCTACCGGGTTAGCTGACGGATTCGGGCATGGAAGCAGCCCTACGGCGCGGCTCTCGACGCGCCGATTCACCCCTGGAACATTGGGTCCCCGGCTCCGTCCGGTCGCGTGGACCGGGACGGACTCGGCCTCGCACCGCGTGACGCGGCGCAGACTATTCGGATGGATCTCAGCGACTGATCTCGGTGAGGGTGCGCGCGTCAGGTGGCGCGCATCGCGTGCGGGTACCGCTCCGCGATCCTCGGCCGCGCGTGGCGCGGCCGGCGGCAACGCATGGGGTGCGCTGCGGGATTCGGATAGAAGGTAGCAACCTTCTCAAGAAAAGCAAACCAGACACAAACCTCGTTTATGCCCGCTTCATGCCCTTCCAAGGATTCACCAACAGCGTCCGGCCGCCGGGTGTTCCCGATCTTTCCCCGAGTGCCCCTCAGCCCTTTGCCCGCAGGGCTTACCGGCAGATGAGCATAAGGTAAAGAACGTCTGAGTGCGCGGCGGCCGGCACCCGGCCCCTCCCCGCGCACCGGCCCCGACCACCGCCCTGACTGAGTCCTAGCTCACACGAATCGGCCTCTCGGGACCGCGCGTGCGCCCGGTCACTCGATGTGCAGGGCGAACAGCGTGGTGTCGTCCGCCGCCCGGTCGAACTCCATCCGCGCCATCACCTCGTCGAGGGCCAGATCCGGGCGCATCGAGGAGTCCTGCAGGATCGCGGTGAGGCGGCCGATGCGCTCGTCCAGGTCGGCGTCCCTGCGCTCCACCAGGCCGTCGGTGTAGAGGAACAGCAGGTCCCCCGGGTGCAGCTCGGTGCCGATCGTCGTGTAGTGCCAGGGCATGGCGCCGAGCATCGGGTCCCGGACGACCTCCAGCGGCGCCGCCCGTCCCTCCCGGACCAGGATCGGCGGCGGGTGGCCCGCGCACGTCCACTCCAGCGCCCGGCGGGACGGGTCGTAGTGGGCGACGATCGCCGTGCCCGTCGCGGGCGGGTCCATGGTGCCGACCAGCTCGTTCAGCCAGCCCACCAGCCGCCCCGCCGGCTCCCCCGTGCAGGCGAGGCCGAGCAGGCCGTTGCGGGTCCGCGCCATCGCGGCCGCCGCCGGCAGCCCGTGCCCGGCCGCGTCCCCGATGGCGAACAGGCCCCGGCCGTCCGGCAGCGCGCGGGTCGCGAACCAGTCCCCGCCGATGCGGGCGGTGCTCTCCGCCGCCAGGCTGCGGACCGCCATGCCGAGGCCCGGCAGCTGCTCCACCTCGTCCTCGTCCGGCAGGATCGCGCGGCGCAGCGTCACCGCGACCTTCCGCTCCTGCGCCGTCCGCGCCTGCTGCTTCAGCATCTGCCGGCGGGTCTCGGCGAGCGCCCGCTCGACGCCGCGGCGCCGGGTGATGTCCTGCGAGACGACGTTGATCGAGACCGGCAGCCCGGAGTCGCCGAGCACCGGCTCGGCGAACAGCCACAGGTGCCGCGGCGTGCCGTCCTGCCCGATCACGCGGTGCTCGGCCTCCACCGGCTCCCGGCGCGAGAACATCGTCTGGACGGCCTCCTCCACCAGCGGCAGGTCGTCGTCCGCCACGGCCTTCGGCAGGTCGTGCGGCATCGGCGGCACCTCGTCGGGGGCGAGGCCGTAGTTGGCCCGCATCTGCGGCGTCCAGTCCGACTCCCCGGTCGCGAGGTCCCACTCGCCGAAGCCGATCAGCGCCAGCCGCTCGACCCGCTCCAGCCGCCGCGCGACGCGGTCCTCGGCGGCGTGGTACCGCCACGTGACGCACACCCCGGTCGGCACCCGCACGCACCGGACGCTCATCCGGGACGACCGGGACAGGCCGCGCTGGGCGGTGGAGTACATGATCGAGGGGCGCTCCGCTGGCCTGCCCGTCTCCAGCACCTCGACGTAATCGTCGAAGAGCCCGCTGAGCACCGCGCCCGGATCCGTCCGCAGCAGCCGGAGCCCGGTCAGCTCCGCCCCGCCGCGCCCGAACATGTCCCGGGCGGCGACATTCAACTCGGCGTAGAGGAAGTCGGCCACGGCCCCGTCGGCCCCCCGGACCGGCACCAGGTGCGCGCAGGAGTCGAGCGTCCCGTCCAGCACCGCCCGCGCCACGGGGTCGTCGCCCACCTCGGCGAGGATCTCGGCGTCGCCCCCGGTGTCCTCGGCGGTCACCCGGCGCAGGACGTCCTCGGCCTCGGTCAGCACGGCCTTGCGCTCCTCCGTGCCGCCCTCGGCCCGCGGCGCGCGCCGCCCGGCGAGCACCGCCCCCACCGGGCCCTCGCCCCGCTCCTTGACCAGCAGGGCCGCCGCCTCGGCGAGGTCGATGTCCAGATCGCGCGCGAGCCAGATCAGATGCTGCAGGGCCTCCCCCGGCGGGACGCCGAGCCGCCGTCCCAGCACGACCCGCGCCTCCGCCAGCACCGCGCGGTCATGCGCGGCGCCCCGCAGGTCCTCCAGGTCCGCAACGTGCACCCCGGGCTGGGTGCCCTCCTCTTCCGCCAACCCTGTGTCCCCCGTTCGGCGTCACTGCCCCTGGGAGAAAAAAGCTACATACGCCAGCGAAGGACTATTCGCCCACAACCTGGTAAACAGCCCAGATCTTTGCCATGGATTTCCGTTCCCGTCCGGCCGCACCGCTTCCGATGACCCAGTCGGGACGCAACCCTTCCCCGCCCTGTGACCCTCGTCACGCCGCCCGGTAGACGTCCCTGGTCAGCGCCGTGATCCGCGCCGCCGCCGCCCGGAACGACGACCCCGCCGGCTGCAGGGTCAGCACCACGACGATCTTGTCC
>NZ_SMJW01000170.1 GCF_004348335.1 Actinomadura bangladeshensis
GAGCACAGCCAGGGCGCGGCGGGCGGCGGGGACCTGGGGCACGGGCCCATTGTCTCGTATCTGAGACAGATGGCGGCGTGCGGGGGTGGGACCGGCGCGCGGCGACCGGGTCCAATGGTGGGTATGGGTGTTCCTATGGTTGAGGTCGGGCCGGAGGCGCTGACGTTCGCGCAGGTCGTCGCCGTCGCGCGGGACGGTGCGCGGGTCGTGCTGACCGATGAGGCGCTGAAGCTGATCGGGGAGGCGCGGGCCCATATCGAGGAGCTGTCGGCCCGTCCCACACCTGTCTACGGGGTGTCGACCGGGTTCGGGGCGCTCGCCACGCGGCACATCGCCCCCGAGTTGCGCGACCAGTTGCAGCTCAACATCGTGCGGTCGCATGCCGCCGGGTCGGGGCCCGAGGTCGAGCGGGAGGTCGTCCGGGCGCTGATGCTGCTCAGGCTGCGGACGCTCGCCACCGGACGGACGGGGGTCCAGCCCACGACGGCCCGGACGCTCGCCGCCCTGCTCAACGCCGGCATCACTCCGCAGGTCTTCGAGTACGGCAGCCTCGGGTGCTCCGGTGACCTCGCGCCGCTCGCCCATGTCGCGCTCGCGCTGATCGGCGAAGGGTCGGTCAGGGACGCGGACGGTGGGCTGAAGCCGGCTGCCGACGCGCTCGGCGCGGCCGGGATCGCGCCGGTCAAGCTCGCGGCCAAGGAGGGGCTCGCCCTCCTCAACGGGACCGACGGGATGCTCGGCATGCTCGTCCTCGCCATGGAGGACCTGCGGCGGCTGCTCCGGGCGGCCGACGTCGCCGCCGCCATGACCGTCGAGGCCCTCCTCGGGACGGACCGCGTCTTCGCCGCCGACCTGCAGGCGCTCAGGCCCCACCCCGGGCAGGCCGCGAGCGCCGCGAACCTGCGGGCGCTGCTCGCCGCGTCCGAGATCATGGAATCGCACCGCGGGCCCGACTGCACCCGCGTCCAGGACGCCTACTCGCTGCGCTGCGCGCCCCAGGTGAACGGCGCGGCGCGCGACACGCTGGAGCACGCCGAACTGGTCGCCGGACGGGAGATGGCGTCCGCCATCGACAACCCCGTGGTGCTGCCGGACGGGCGCGTCGAGTCCAACGGCAACTTCCACGGCGCGCCCATCGCGTACGTGCTCGACTTCCTCGCCGTGCCGGTCGCCGACGTCGCGTCCATGTCGGAGCGGCGCACCGACCGGATGCTCGACAAGGGACGGTCCGGAGGGCTGCCCGCCTTCCTCGCCGACGACCCCGGCGTCGACTCCGGGCACATGATCGCCCAGTACACGCAGGCCGGGATCGTGTCGGAGCTGAAGCGCCTCGCCGCCCCGGCGAGCGCCGACTCGATCCCCAGCTCGGCCATGCAGGAGGACCACGTCTCGATGGGCTGGAACGCGGCCCGCAAGCTGCGCAGGGCCGTGGACGGCCTCGCGCAGGTGATCGCCATCGAGATCCTCACCGCCGCGCGGGCGCTGGACCTGCGCACCCCGCTGCGTCCCGGCCCGGCCACCGGCGCCGTCGTCGCGAAGCTGCGCGAGGCCGTCCCGTCGCCGGGCCCGGACCGCTACCTCGCCCCCGAGATCGCCGCCGCCACCGCGCTGGTGCGGGACGGCTCCCTCATCGCCGCCGCCGAAGCCGTCACCGGCCCCCTCTCCTAAGGAGCACCCCGAGATGTCCGGTCCCCGACCCGTCCGCGCGCCGCGCGGCACCGCGCTCACCGCGAAGGGCTGGCCGCAGGAGGCCGCCCTCCGCATGATCCAGAACAACCTCGACCCCGAGGTCGCCGAGCACCCCGACGAACTGGTCGTCTACGGCGGTTCCGGGAAGGCGGCCCGGAGCTGGGACGCCTTCGACGGCATCGTCCGGTCCCTGTCGGACCTGGAGGGGGACGAGACGCTGCTCGTCCAGTCCGGCAAGCCGGTCGGGATCTTCCGGACGCACGAGTGGGCGCCGCGCGTGCTCATCGCGAACTCCAACCTCGTCCCGCAGTGGGCGACCTGGGAGGAGTTCCGCCGGCTGGAGTCGCTCGGCCTGACGATGTTCGGCCAGATGACCGCCGGGTCGTGGATCTACATCGGGACGCAGGGCATCCTCCAGGGCACCTACGAGACGTTCGCGGCCGTCGCCGAGAAGCGGTTCGGCGGCACCCTCTCCGGGACCGTCACGCTGACCGCCGGGCTCGGCGGGATGGGCGGCGCGCAGCCCCTCGCCGTCACGATGAACGGCGGCGTCGCGATCTGCGTCGAGTGCGACCCGTCCCGGATCGAGCGGCGCGTCGCGCACCGGTACTGCGACGTCGCGGCCGACTCGCTGGACGAGGCGCTGCGCCTCGCCGAGGAGGCCAGGGCCGCGCGGCGCCCGCTGTCGATCGCCGTGCTCGGAAACGCCGCCGACATCGTCCCCGAACTGCTGCGGCGCGGTGCGCCGATCGACATCGTCACCGACCAGACCAGCGCGCACGACCCGCTGATGTACCTGCCGAGCGGCGTCGCGTTCGAGGACATGGCCGCCGAGCGCGACAAGGACCGGGACGGCTTCATCGCCAAGGCCCGCGCCTCCATGGCCGCGCACGTCGAGGCGATGGTCGGGTTCCAGGACGCGGGCGCCGAGGTCTTCGACTACGGCAACTCCATCCGCGGTGAGGCGCAGCTCGCCGGGTACGCGCGGGCGTTCGAGTTCCCCGGGTTCGTGCCCGCCTACATCCGGCCGCTGTTCTGCGAAGGCAAGGGGCCGTTCCGGTGGGCGGCGCTGTCGGGCGATCCGAAGGACATCGCCCGCACCGACAAGGCGATCCTCGACCTGTTCCCCGACAACGAGCCGCTGACCCGCTGGATCCGGATGGCGGGGGAGAAGGTGCACTTCCAGGGCCTGCCGTCCCGGATCTGCTGGCTCGGCTACGGCGAGCGCGACAAGGCCGGCGCCGTCTTCAACGACCTGGTGGCGCGCGGCGAGATCAGCGCGCCGATCGTGCTCGGCCGCGACCACCTCGACTGCGGCTCCGTCGCCAGCCCGTACCGGGAGACCGAGGGCATGAAGGACGGCTCCGACGCGATCGCCGACTGGCCGCTGCTGAACGCCATGCTCAACACCGCGTCCGGCGCGACGTGGGTGTCCATCCACCACGGCGGCGGCGTCGGGATCGGCCGGTCCATCCACGCGGGGCAGGTCTGCGTGGCGGACGGAACGCCCCTCGCCGGCGAGAAGCTCCAGCGCGTCCTGACCAACGACCCCGGCACCGGCGTCATGCGGCACGTAGACGCCGGCTACGACCGCGCCGCCGAGGTCGCCGACGAGCGCAACGTCCGCATCCCGATGCGTTGAGCTGCGGCGTGTTGTTGTTATGCGGGCCCGCATAACAACAACACGCCGCAAGTGAACGGAGGAATGGCGTGGGTTTCGAGGAGATGTGGGCGGCGCTGCTGCCGGTCGGGCGGGACGAGGCGACCGGCGGCTACCACCGGTTCGCGTGGACGCCGCCGGAGCTGGAGTGCCGCGCCTGGTTCCTGGACGAGGCGCGCCGCCGCGACCTCGAGGTGGAGCACGACGGCAACGGCAACATGTTCGCCTGGTGGCTCCCCGAGGACGGGACACGGGGCGGCGCCGTCCTGACCGGCAGCCATCTCGACTCCGTCCCCGGCGGCGGAGCGTTCGACGGGCCGCTCGGCATCGTGTCGGCGTTCGCGGCGGTCGACCGGCTCAGGGAGCGGGGCGTCCGCCCCGTCCGGCCGATCGGGATCGGGGCGTTCGCCGAGGAGGAGGGCGCGAGGTTCGGTGTGGCCTGCCTGGGGTCGCGCCTGCTCACCGGGGCGATCGACCCGGCGCGGGCGCGCGCCCTGACCGACGGCGACGGCCACACGTTCGCCGAGGTCATGCACAACGCCGGCCTCGACCCGGAGGCGATCGGCCCGGACGACGACCTCCTCGGACGTATCGCCTGCTACATCGAACTCCACGTCGAGCAGGGAAGGGCCCTGGACGTGCCGGTCGGGGTCGCTAGTTCGATCGTCCCGCACGGCCGGTGGCGGTTCGGCTTCACCGGCGAGGGCAACCACGCCGGGACGACCGCGCTCGCCGACCGCCGCGACCCCATGCTGCCGTTCGCCCGCATGGTCATCGCCGCCCGCGAGGCCGCCGAGCGCAACGGCGCGGTCGCGACCGTCGGGAAGGTCAACGTCGTGCCGGGCGGGGTGAACGCGATCGCCTCGTCCGTCACCGCCTGGCTGGACGCCCGGGGCCCGGCCGACGACGCCGTCCGCCGCACCGTGAAGGAGGTCGACGAGGCCGCGCGCGTCGCCGCGCGCCCGCACCGGGTCAGCGTCGACCTCGCCGAGGAGTCCTACACCGAGATCGTCGACTTCAACCTCGCGCTGCGCGACCGGATCGGGGCGGCGCTCGGCGGCGCGCCCGTCCTGCCGACCGGCGCCGGGCACGACGCGGGCGTCCTGTCGGCCCGGCTGCCGGCCGCGATGCTGTTCGTCCGGAACCCGACCGGGATCTCGCACGCCCCCGCCGAGTTCGCCGAACCGGCGGACTGCCTGGCGGGCGTGGAGGCCCTTACCGCGGTACTGGACGACCTGGCGCGCGGGTAAGGATCCGGATATGCAGTGGCATGCCCAGTTCGCCTGGCTCGGTGACGGCGTGGCGGCCGACGTGCTCATCGAGGCCGACGGCGAGCGGATCACCAGCATCGAGGCCGGCGTCCCGTCCGCCCCCCACGCCCAGCGGCTGCCCGGCCTCACGCTCCCGGGCCTCGCCAACGCCCACTCCCACGCCTTCCACCGCGCGCTCCGCTCCCGCGTCCAGGCCCACTCCGGGACGTTCTGGACGTGGCGGGAGCAGATGTACAAGGTCGCCGACCGGCTGGACCCCGACTCCTACCGCGCCCTCGCGACCGCCGTGTTCGCCGAGATGGCCCTCGCCGGGATCAGCTGCGTCGGCGAGTTCCACTACCTGCACCACCGGCCGGGCGGCGCCCCCTACGCCAACCCCAACGCGATGGGGGAGGCACTGATCGCGGCGGCCGCCGACGCCGGCATCCGGATCACCCTCCTCGACACCTGCTACCTCACCGGCGGCATCGGCCGCCCCCTCAAGGGCCCGCAGTTGCGCTTCGGCGACGGCACCGCCGGCAACTGGGCGCGCCGCGTCGACACCCTCTACGAGCAGACGGACAAGGCGAGGCGGCTGCACGCCCGCGTCGGCGCCGCGATCCACTCCGTCCGGGCGGTGCCGCGCGAGCAGCTCCGCGCCGTCGCGGCCTGGGCGAAGGAGCACCGGGCGCCGCTGCACGTCCACCTGTCGGAGCAGCCCGCCGAGAACGAGGCGTGCCAGGACGCCTACGGCATGACACCCGCGCGGCTGCTCGCCGAGGCGGGGGCGCTCGGCGCGCTCACCACCGCCGTCCACGCCACCCACCTCACCGAGGAGGACATCGGCCTCCTCGGCACGACCATGACCGGCGTGTGCATGTGCCCGACCACCGAACGCGACCTCGCCGACGGCATCGGCCCCGCCCGGGCCCTCGCGGACGCGGGCGTCCCGATCTGCCTCGGCTCCGACCAGCACGCCGTCATCGACCTGTTCGAGGAGGCCCGCGCCGTCGAGCTGGACGAGCGCCTCCGCACCCGGTCCCGCGGCCACTGGACGGCCGGTGAACTGCTCGCCGCCGCCACCTCCAACGGCCACTACGGGCTCGGCTGGCCCGAGGCGGGACGCCTGGAACCCGGCGCGTACGCGGACCTGGTCACCGTCGACCTCGGCTCCGTCCGCACCGCCGGCGCCGCACCCGGCTACGCCGCCGAGGCCGCGGTCTTCGCCGCGACGGCCGCCGACGTCCGGCACGTCGTGGTCTCCGGGCGCCCGATCGTCCACGACGGCCGCCACCTGCTCATCGACGACGTACCGGCGGCCCTCGCCGAAGCCGTCACCGCCGCCACCCGGGAGGAGCCTGCTTGAGCACGGTCATCACGAACATCGGGGAGCTCGTCACCAACGACCCCGCCACCGGCGGCGGCCTCGGCATCGTCCGCGGCGCCGCCCTGGTGATGGACGGCGGCAGGGTCGCCTGGACGGGCCCGGCATCCGCCGCGCCCGCCGCCGACGAGTCGTTCGACGCCGCCGGACGGGCCGTTCTCCCCGGCTTCGTGGACTCCCACGCCCACCTGGTCTTCGCCGGCGAGCGCGCCGAGGAGTTCGCGGCCCGGATGAGCGGCCGCCCCTACGCCGCGGGCGGAATCAGGACCACCGTCGAACGCACCCGCGCCGCGTCCGACGACGACCTGCGCGCGAACCTGCGCCGCCTCATCGGCGAGATGGCCCGCCAGGGCACCACCACGGTCGAATGCAAATCCGGCTACGGCCTCACGGTCGAGCAGGAGGAACGCGCCGTGCGCATCGCCGCCGAACTCGCCGACGAGGTGACGTACCTGGGCGCCCACGTCGTCCCCACCGAGTACAAGGACGACGCCTCCGCCTACGCGCACCTGGCCGCGACCGACATGCTCGCGGCCTGCGCCCCGCACGCCCGCTGGGTGGACGTCTTCTGCGAGGAGGGCGCGTTCGACGCGGACCAGACCCGCGAGATCCTCCAAGCGGGCATCAAGGCGGGCCTGAGCCCCCGCCTCCACGCGAACCAGCTCACCCAAGGCCCTGCCGTGCAACTCGCCGTCGAACTGGACGCCGCCTCAGCCGACCACTGCACCTTCCTGAGCGACGCCGACATCGACGCACTGGCCGCGTCCCAGACGGTCGCGACCCTCCTGCCCGGCGTCGAGTTCTCCACGCGCCAGCCCTACCCCGACGCCCGCCGCCTCCTGGACGCCGGAGCGACCGTCGCGCTCGCCACCGACTGCAACCCGGGCTCCTGCTACAGCTCCAGCATGGCGTTCTGCGTCGCCGTGGCCGTCCGCGACATGCGCATGACCCCGGCCGAGGCCGTCTGGTCCGCCACCGCCGGCGGCGCCCGCGCCCTCCGCCGCACCGACGTGGGCCACCTCGGCGTCGGCGCCCGCGCGGACGTCCACGTCCTGGACGCCCCGTCCCACATCCACCTGGCCTACCGCCCCGGCGTTCCGCAGACCCACGCCGTGTGGAAGGCGGGCCGCCGGGTAGAGGGTCCGCATCAGTCGACTGTGGAGGCCCCCTATGGCGGAATTCCTGACGGACATCAAGACCCTGCGTGAGCGTGCCCGGCAGGAGATCGACAAAGGACCGATCACCGAGGCGTACGGCGCGGACGTCGACCGCGTGATCCAGGTGTGCAACGAGGCCCTCGCGACCGAGATCGTCTGCACGCTGCGCTACAAGCGGCACTACTACACGGCCACCGGCATCCACGCCGAAGCCGTCGCCGGAGAGTTCCTGGAGCACGCGGCCGAGGAGCAGCAGCACGCCGACATGCTGGCGGAGCGGATCGTCCAGCTCGGCGGCGACCCGGACTTCTCGCCCGACACGCTCACCACCCGCGCGCACGCCGAGTACGACGCCAGCCTCGACCTCGTCGAGATGATCAAGGAGGACCTGGTCGCGGAGCGGATCGCCATCGCCTCCTACACCGAGATCGTCCAGTGGCTCGGCGACGGCGATCCGACGACCAAGCGCGTCTTCGAGCGCATCCTCGCCCAGGAGGAGGAGCACGCCGACGACCTGCGCGGCCTCCTGGAACGCCTCCCGAAGACCACCTGACCCGCCCGGGTCAGCCGGGTGGCCCCCGGCGGAGGCGGCGGTGAGCCGCCTTGCCGGAGCTCACCGACCCCATTGCGGCGATGGCCGTCATGAAGGAGTTCATCACTATGCCGAAGAGGCTCGTGCCGGTGGCCACGGACGGATCGTCACGCAGGTAGCGGACCCGCACGGTGTTCCCAGAACTCTTGCCCAGGTCGGCCTTTGGTATTTCGGTACGGATCGTCCGGCCGTCCAAGGTTTTGAACTCGACGGTCGCGTTCTCCGACAGCGTGGGGTCATCGACGATCACCGCGGAGGTCTCGATCCCCGACGTGTGAACTTTGTACAACAGCGAGCCGGAACCGACCGCGACGAGAGCCAGAACAACGGCCAGGGCGGCGAAGAGCACGCCTCGCGCACGCGTCCGCACGATGAACCGCTTCGGCCCGCTCATACATTCGACGGTAAGCGAGCCGGCGGCGAGTGATCACGTGCCCGGCGGCCGGTTGCGGACAGCATGAGGCCACCAGGCACGGTGCCGTGGCGGGTCGGCCGCCGCCGTCCGGGCTAGGGCGGGGTGAGGTAGCGGCGGTTGACCCTGACCAGGGGGGTGCGGTCGCGGACGATGTAGTCGGTGGCGAGGGCCTCGGCCACGAAGAGGGTGTGGTCGCCGGCCTCGATGGCCTGGCGTGTCTCGCACTCCAGGGCGGAGACGCCGGTCTCGGCGATCAGGGCGTCCGAGTGCTCGCCGCGGTGGTGGGGTTCGGCGGCGAGGAGGATGCGGGCGCTCGGGCGGCCCTCGGCGGAGAAGCGGCCCGCCAGCGCGCGCTGGGACGAGGACAGGATCGTCGCGGCCCAGCGCGGGCGGCGGTTCAGGACCTCGCAGAGGTAGGACGACGCCGCCACGCTCGCCAGCACCATGGGCGGGTCCAGCGAGACCGACATGAACGAGGTCACCGTCGTGCCGAGGTCGTCGCGGCCGTCGCGGACGGTCAGCACCACCACGCCCGTGGCGAAGCCCGCGACGGCCTCGACGAAGTCGGTGTTCAGCGGATCTCCCAGGTGCCGGGCAGGGTCAGCGGGCCCGCGGACGGCAGGCCGAGGCGGGCGGCGAGGCCGCCGAGGGAGCCCCAGCCGTCGAAGCGGGCGGACGCGGCGGTGCGGTCCTCGCTGGACTCCGGCGGGCGCAGCCGCTCCAGCGGCGAGGTGTGCGGGTAGACGCGGATCGGCGCGTCGGACGCCAGGCCCGCCTTCTTGCGGGCCAGGTCCAGCGCGGCGTCGACGCCGCCGAGTTCGTCGACGAGGCCGTTGGCCTTGGCGTCCGCGCCCGTCCAGACGCGGCCCCGGGCCAGTTCGTGGACGCGCTCGCGGGGCAGGCCACGGCCCTCGGCGACCTTCGCGGTGAAGTCGTCGTAGATCCGGTCGAGGGAGGCGTTGACCCGCTCCCACTCGGAGTCGCTGAAGTCCTTGGTGGCGCTGAGCATGCGGGCGTGGTCGCCGTCGGCGACGGCGCCGAGGCCGATGCCGACGCGGTCGAGCAGGCCGCTCACCACGGCCTTGCCGACGACGACGCCGATCGAGCCGGTGAGCGTGCCGGGCTGCGCGATGATCGTGTCCGCGGCCATCGACACGTAGTAGCCGCCGGACGCGGCGACGTTGCCCATGGAGACGACGACCGGCTTGCCGGCGCGGCGGGCGAGGACGACCTCGCGCCAGATCGCGTCGGAGGCGACGGCGGAGCCGCCGGGGCTGTCCACCCGGAACACGATGGCCTTGACCCGCTCGTCCTTCACCGCGGCGCGGAACGCGGCGCCGATCGTGTCGGAGCCCATCGCGGGCCCGGAGTTCGGCAGCGGGCCGCCCCGGCCGCTGCGGCCGAGCCGGATCGGGCCGTGCCCGTTGATCAGCGCGACCATGTCCTGCCGGCCGGGCTGCGGGAGGCGGCTCGCGAGGCCGTGCGCGCGGTTGTAGCGGGCGACGAAGCGCAGCTGCGCCTCGTCGCCGAACTCCGCGCGCAGATCGGCGTAGACCTCGTCGCGGTAGGCGAGGCGGTCGACGAGCTTCTCCTGCAGGGCCTCGTCGGCGAGGAACGGGCCGCGGTCGACCAGCGCGCGGACCTCGTCCTCGGTCAGGCCGCGGGCGGCGGCGATCCCGGCGGCGATCTGCTCGCCGAGCGAGGTGACGAGGCGCTTGGAGGACTCCTCGTGCTCGGGCGTGTAGGTCTTCTCCATGAACGTGTTCGCCATGGTCTTGTACTCGTACCGCTTGGCGAACCGCGGCTGGATGCCCGCCTTCTCCAGGGCGCCCGCGAAGAACGGCTCCTCCAGGGCGACGCCGGTCAGCCCGACCTCGCCGGTGGGCTGCAGGTAGACCTTGTCGAACGCGGTGGCCAGGTAGTAGGGCACGGTGCCGCGCCCGCCCTCGCCGTAGGTCTCGGCCCACGCGACGGTGAGCTTGCCCGCGTCCCGCAGCGCCTGGACGGCCTCGCGCAGCTCCTGCACGAGCGCTAGCCCGATGCCCCCGGACACCTTCACGACGAGGGCGCGCACCCGGCTGTCGGAGCGGGCGCGGCGCAGCCCGTCCAGGACGTCCCGCAGGTTCGTCCGGCGCATGGACAGGATCGCCGAGACCGGGTCGGACGGCGGCGTCTCCACGAGGCCCTCGGTGAGGTCGAGTTCGAGGATCAGCGGGGCGGTCCGCCGGTCGCGGGCCTGTTTGATCATGTTGACGACTGTGCCGGGATCCACCATGGCACCAGCCTATGTGCTCGTCCCCGGACCTCCTTGCGCCCTGAGTCCAGCCATTCTCCGACGAAAGGAGGAGGAGGAGGCTAGCGGGCGAACGCCTTGTTCGGGATCACGCTCGCGGACGCCTGCGCGACCGGACGCCCGGCCGTGTCGGTGATCAGCGCGTTGGAGACCATCCGGGTGCCGCCGGGGTGCAGGCACGTCCCGGTCACCGTGTAGGTCCGGCCGGACTGGACGCCGCGCAGGTAGTCGACGTTCAGGTTGAGCGTGAGCATCGGCATGAAGTGCTCGCACGTGCTGCTCGCCGCGAGGCAGACCGCGTTGTCGAGGATCATCGCGATGTAGCCGCCGTGGACGGTGCCGCCGGGGTTGCAGAGCTTGTCCTCGGGCGTCCAGGCGATCTCCACCCGGCCCGGCTCGGCGGACCTGACGGCCTGCCCGATGTACTCGCTGATGTCGGAGATCTCCGGAACCCTCCGGTCCGCCATCGCCTGGATGAAGCCGGCGCCGGACAGCGTGTTCCACAGGTCGGCGGCCTCCTGCAGGGCCTCCGCGCTCGCGTCGACGCTCAACTCACTCTCCCTGGTCACGGTGATCTTCGAATGGTATTCGGTGCGCCGGCGGCGGGCACTGTGCCGTTCGTCACGGGCGTCCGGCGCTATGGTCGGAGGCATGGGCGACGGCGACGGCTGGGCGGGCTGCGGGCAGGGCCACACGCACTGGGGACGGTTCGGTGCCGCGGGCCTGCTGGCCTACCACCGCGACCCCGGCGGCCAGGTGTGGATCCTGCTCCAGCAGCGCGCGTGGTGGGGCATCGGCGGCGGGACGTGGGGCATGTTCGGCGGCGCCCTGCACAGCCACGAGGACGCCGTTACGGGCGCGCTCCGCGAGACCTCCGAGGAGTGCACGCTCGACACCGCGGTGGTGAACGTGCACGGCACCCGCGTCGAGGACCACGGCGGCTGGATGTACACGTCGGTGATGGGGTCGCTGCCCGAGCGCGTCCCCGTGGACGCCGCGTCGCGGGAGACGCGCCGGGCCGAATGGGTGCGGCTCGAAGAGGTCACCGACCGCAAGCTGTTCGAGCCGTTCGCCCGGTCGTGGCCGCGCCTGCAGGACGCGATGAAGCAGCTCGTCCTCGTCGTGGACGCGGCGAACGTCGTCGGCGCCCGCGCCGACGGCTGGTGGAAGGACCGCGCGGGCGCCAACGCGCGGCTCCGCGACGACCTGAAGGCGCTGGACGGCGGGGTGCGGAGCCTGCCCGCCGGCGTCGTCCCGTTCGACCGCTGCTTCCCCGAGGTCGTCATGGTCGTGGAGGGCGCGGCGCGCCGGGTCGCGGACGAGCCGTCCGACGGGGTCAGCGTCGTGGCGGCGCCCGGCAGCGGCGACGACCAGATCGTCGACCTCGTCCAGCGGGCCGGGCCCGACACCGCGCACCTGGTGGTCACGGCCGACCGGGAGCTGCGCGCCCGCTGCGAGGAGGCCGGCGCGGCCGTGACCGGCCCGCGCTGGCTGCTCGAACGCCTCTAGCCCGGCTCCGCTAGACCTCCACCCGGTGGCCCGCGCCGCGCAGCGCCGCCGTCGCGTCCTCCGACCGGTGCTCGGGCACGAGGACGAGGTCGGCGTGGTAGGTCGACGCGACGAAGACGGGTATCCCGGCGTCGGCGAGCGGCCCCACGAGCGCGGCCAGCATCCCCGGCACGTCCAGGCCGTGGCCCGCGTCGCCGTAGAAGCCGACCCAGCGCTCCGCCTCGGTGTAGGGCGAGGCGTCCCGGACGATGGTGAGGCCCTCCGGGGCGCGCACCAGCGCGATCCACTCGTCGTCCTCGGGGAACGTGGCGTGCGGCAGATGCTCGACCGTGAACTGGCCGGGGACGATGTGCAGGCGCTGCATGCGCCCACCCTAGTCAGCCGCCGCTCCTACTCGGGGACGAGCCAGACCGCGCCCAGCGGCGGCACGCGCAGCACCGCGGACGCGGGCAGCCCGTGGCACGGGTCGCCGGCCGCCTCGACGCGGCCCATGTTGCCGACGCCGCTGCCGCCGTACTCGTAGGCGTCGGTGTTGACGGCCTCGCGCCAGCCGCCCGCGCGGGGGAGGCCCAGCCGGTAGCCCTCGTGCGGGTTCCCGGCGAAGTTGACGACGCACGCCACGACCGGCGGTTCGCCGTCACCCTGGGGCGTCCCGTAGCGCAGGTAGGAGAGGGTGTTGCCGCCCGCGTCGTTGCCGTCGATCCAGCGGAACCCCTCGTGGTCGCTGTCGCGCGTCCACAGGGCGGGCTCGGCCTGGTAGGTGCGGTTCAGGTCGCGGACGAGCTTCTGCAGCCCGAGGTGGTTGGCGCCCTCGGCGGCGTTCTCCAGCAGCCACCAGTCGAGCGGGCGCTCCTCCGCCCATTCGGCGCCCTGCCCGAACTCCTGGCCCATGAACAGCAGCTGCTTGCCGGGATGCGACCACATGTAGGCGAGCAGGGCGCGCAGCCCCGCGAACTGCTGCCAGGCGTCGCCCGGCATCTTGCTCAGCAGCGACCCCTTGCCGTGGACGACCTCGTCGTGCGACAGCGGCAGGACGTAGTTCTCCGAGAACGCGTACACCAGCGAGAACGTGATCTCGTTGTGGTGGTAGTGCCGGAACACGGGCTCGTGGCGCAGGTATTCGAGCGTGTCGTGCATCCAGCCCATGTTCCACTTGAACCCGAAGCCGAGCCCGCCGAGATGGGTCGGGCGCGACACGCCCGGCCACGCCGTCGACTCCTCCGCGATCGTCATGATGCCGGGGTTGCGCTTGTAGACCGTCGCGTTCATCTCCTGCAGAAAGGAGATGGCCTCCAGGTTCTCCCGGCCGCCGTAGATGTTCGGCGACCACTCGCCCTCGTTGCGCGAGTAGTCGAGGTACAGCATCGAGGCCACGGCGTCCACGCGCAGGCCGTCGATGTGGAACTCCTCCAGCCAGAACGACGCGTTCGCCACCAGGAAGTTGCGGACTTCGGCGCGCCCGAAGTTGAACACCAGCGTGCCCCAGTCGGGGTGCTCGCCGCGCGCCGGATCGTCGTGCTCGTACAGGGCGGTGCCGTCGAAGCGCGCCAGGGCCCACTCGTCCTTGGGGAAGTGGGCCGGCACCCAGTCCATGATGACGCCGATGCCCGCCTGGTGGAGGCGGTCGATGAGGTAGCGGAAGTCGTCCGGGCCGCCGAACCGTGACGTCGGCGCGTAGTAGGACGTGACCTGGTAGCCCCAGGACGGGCCATAGGGGTGCTCGGTCACCGGCAGCAGCTCGACGTGCGTGAAGCCCATGTCGCGCACGTACTCGGTGAGTTCCTCCGCCAGTTCCCTGTAGCCGAGCCCGGGGCGCCACGACCCGAGGTGCACCTCGTACGCGCTCATGGGTTCGTGCAGCCAGTCGTGCTCCTTGCGGCCGTCCATCCACTCGCCGTCGCCCCACTCGTAGGTCGAGGTGAACACACGCGACGCCGTCGCCGGGGGACGTTCCGTCCACTGCGCCATGGGATCGGCCTTGGTGCGCCACACGCCGTCCGCGCCGAGGATCTCGTACTTGTAGCACATGCCGTCGCCCACGCCCGGGACGAACAGCTCCCAGATGCCGGTGGAGCCGAGCGACCGCATCGGGTGGGCGCGGCCGTCCCAGTGGTTGAAGTCGCCGACCACGCGCACGCCGCGCGCCGTCGGCGCCCACACGGCGAAGCCCGTCCCGTGGACGGTGCCGAACGCGGACGCGTAGGAGCGGGTCCGCGCGCCGAGCGCCCGCCACAACTCCTCGTGCCGCCCCTCGCCGATCAGGTGCAGGTCGAGTTCGCCGAGCGTCGGCAGATGCCGGTAGGGGTCGTCCTGGATCGTCTCGACGCCGTCCCCGTAGGTGACGGCGAGCCGGTAGTCGGGGACGGCGAGCGGCGCCGTCCGCTCGTCGCCGTCCGCGAACGACGCGTCCGCCGGGAGCGTGCTCCGGAACAGGCCCTGGTGGAAGTGCCGGAGCGGGTGCCTGTCCCCGTTCGGCAGGACGACCTCGACCTTCTCCGCCAGGGGCCGCAGGGCCCGCACCGTCACGCCGTCCTTGCCCGGATGCGCCCCGAGGACGCCGTGCGGATCGTGGTGGTCGCCGCCGACGAGCCGGTCGATCTCCGCGCGCGTCACCCGTGCCATGACCTCATGGCCTCCCGTCACTGAGCTTTTACCTCTGTAGAGGTGCCCCGAGACGAGGCGCTCTCACATACCGGGCCGACCTGTTTCCACGAGCTTGACGTTCAAGATCGCCACCGGCCTCCGAGCTGCGGTGATCCGTTGGATGGCGGTGGATGGTGGCGGGTGGGGGCTGGAGGACGGTGGGTCGCACGGGCGGTTCGACGTTTTCGTCGAGGGGTCGCACCGAAGGGCGCCGCCCGTGCGGCCACGTCTACCGCGCGCCGTCCCTCCGGGGAACGGCGGCCTCGCCCCAGGGGTGACATCGACCCCACCGCCCAGGGATCCATTCCTGTGTCACCTGAGCGACACAGGTACCTGCCGTACCGGAGCGCCCCGGCCCGGTCCGCCCCCGCTCGCGGACCGGGCCGCGCCGTTCCCCATGGCGTCCGTTCACCTCTCCTCGCGTCCCCCGCGCGGCTGCTCGGCGAGCAGCAGCCGGAGCCCCGCGGAGTCGTCCGCCGCCACCGTCATCGCACATCCCGCCTGGAGTTCGGCGTCGGTGAGGTCGCCGCTGCGGGTCGCGTACCAGCGGCCCGCGTCGCTGCGCCACACCTGCCAGCCCGGAAACTCTCCCTCGATGGCCGCCTTCAAGTCCTCGAAGTCGCCCATCAAGGTCGTCCCTTCCCCGAGGCCGTTCTTCTGTATACAAAAGTCTTACTTGGTCTAAGAGGTGTCAAGCTGTCCGTAAGCGGACCGTGCCCTCGGGGATAGCGCGTGGAAGGTATGGATGGCCGGGAGGGACGAACCAGGATCGAACGCCGGGTCGGACGCGGTTCGAACGCGGCGTAACCGAGTTGGGAGGTGACGCCGGTGCCGGACCGCCCCGCCTACCTGCGCATCGCCGACACGCTCCGGGAGGGCATCCGGGACGGCAGCCTGCCGCAGGGGTCCCGGCTGCCGACGATCGCGGAGCTGTGCGAGACCCACGGCGTCTCGGAGATCGTCGTCCGGCAGGCGGTCGCGCTGCTGCGCGGGGAGGGGCTCGTCGAGACCCGCCGCGGCGGCGGAACCCTCGTCAAGGTCGTCCCGCCGGCGCGCCGCGTCGCGATGGACCGGTACCGCGCGGTGACCCGGCCGCTCGCGGTCCCCGAGACCACCTTCACCCGCGACCAGAGGATCACCTGGGCGGAGTACCGGCTCGACAAGGAGTTCACCCGGGTGCGGGCGGACGACGAGCTGGGCGCGCTGTTCGAGCTGCCCGCCGGCACCGAGCTGCTGCGCCGCCGGTTCGTCTTCCACGCGCGCGGCGAACCGCAGCAGATCTCCGTCAACTACCTGCCGTGGGACCTCGTCGGCGAGACGCCCGTCTCCGACCCGGCGCGCGAGCCGTGGCCCGGCGGGACGCTCGCGCAGCTCGCCTACCTCGGGCATCCGCCGGTCCGGGTGGAGGAGTCGGTCCGGTCCCGGATGCCGACGCCCGAGGAGGCGGAGACGCTCCGGATGACCGGCGGGGTGCCGGTCCTCGGCATCACCCGCCGGATGCTGGCGCGGGACGGCGTGATGGAGGTCTGCCGGGAGATCGTGCTGCCCGCCGACCGCGTCGTCCTCGACTACTCGATCGACCTGTGACCCCGGCGGGGGCGCGGGTCAGCCGGCCGGCCGGGCCAGCGAGCGCAGCGGGACGGGCAGCCAGGCGGGGCGGTTGCGCGCCTCGTACCGGACCTCGTAGACCGCCTTGTCGAGCTCGAAGGCCCGCACCAGCGCCGCGTGCGCCGCGGGGTCGGGCCCGCCGGCGGCCGCGTAGCCCTCGCAGAACGCCGTCCGGTTGCGCTCCGCCCACGTCTGCGCGCGCCGCTCCAGCGTGCCGGCGGTGTCGGCGGGCAGGCCGCCGTCCCGGGCGAGCAGGAACCGCGCCGCGTACTCGAAGGAGCGCAGCATGCCGGCGACGTCGCGCAGCGGGTGGCCGAGGGCGCGGCGCGCCGCGGGGTCGCGGGCCGGTTCGCCCTCGAAGTCGAGCAGGAACCAGCCGGCGTCGGTGCGCATGGCCTGGCCGAGGTGGTAGTCGCCGTGGATCCGCTGGAACGGCAGCGACGCCGCGTCGGCGGCGACCCGGTCGAACACCTCGCGGATCGCGTGCGCGTGCGGGCGCAGCTCGGGGACGGCGGCGGTGACCTGGTCGAGCTGCTCGTTCATCCCGTAGACGATGTCGCGCAGCACCTCGGGCGGCGTCTGCGTCACGCCGAACGCGGCGGCGAGGTCGCGGTGCACCTGCGCGGTGGCCGCGCCGAGCCGCTCGGCCTCGGCGGCGAAGTCGCCGCCGGCGGCGCCGGCGTCGCCGGCCGTGATCTCGGCGGCCGGTCCCGGCGGCGTCGGCTGCGCGAACCAGTCGCGGACGCTGGTGAGCGCGAGCTGCCAGCCGTCGGTCCCGGTGCGCAGGAACTCCGAGAGCATCGCGAGTGTGACCGGCTCGCCGGAGTCCCCGGTGCCGGGGACCAGCTCGATCCAGCCGTGCACGGCCGGGATGTGCTCGCAGCCCTGCCGGGACAGCGCGAGGTTGACCTCCAGGTCGGGGTTGACGCCGGGGGACAGGCGCCGGAACAGCTTGCAGATGTAGGCGTCGTCGAAGATCAGCGAGGTGTTGCTCTGCTCGGCGGAGGCCGGCAGGCCCTCCAGGCCGGTGCGGATGCCGGTGCCGGGGGCGCGGCGGAACTGCAGCGGCCCGACCGCGGTCTCGTCCGCCATGAAGTCGAGCAGGATCGCGGTCAGGTCCGGGTCGTGGACGGCGTCGTAGACGTGCCCGGTGAGCCCCGGTTCGACCTCCGCCCGTCCGATCTCGACGGGCCGCAGCCGCTCGGGCAGCGCGCGCCGGATGCCGAGGAGCAGCTGGTAGTGGTCGACGGCGCCGTTCTGGCGGACGTCGAGGACGAGGTGGTGCAGGGCGGGGTCGCCGGTGCGCAGTTCGGTGGCGGTGCCGATGGACAGCTCGTCGATGGGGACGTCCTTGCCGCCGAACCACCGCTGCCGGGGCAGCCAGTCGGACAGGAGCCGAACGAGGGAAGGGTCGGGCGGCGGCACGGCTACATCACTCCTTCACCCGGGTCGTCCTCGGGCGGTGGCGGAAGCAGGAACCAGTAGAAGCCGTGCCCGGGGAGCGTGAGCAGGTAGGGCAGTTCGCCGATGGCGGGGAACTGGACGCCGCCCATGCACTCGATCGGCGTGGAGCCCCGGAAGCGCCTCAGGTCCAGTTCCACCGGCTGCGGGAAGCGGGACAGGTTGTTCACGCAGAGGACGGTGTCCATGCCGCCCCACTGGTTGCCGTCCCCGCCGTTGATCTCGCGGGTGAAGGCGAGGACGGAGGGGTTGGAGGCGGACAGTTCGACGTAGGAGCCGACGCCGAAGACGGGGTGGCGCTGCCGGATCTCGATCATTGTGCGGGTCCAGTGCAGCAGGCTGCC
>NZ_SMJW01000171.1 GCF_004348335.1 Actinomadura bangladeshensis
CCGGATGATCTGCTGCAGCCGGCGCCCCTCGTCCTGGGTCAACCGCCGTGCTCTGACTGGCTCTGCCACCAGCCCGCCCCTCTCTCGATAACGACCTGTCGTCATCGAGGGTGGAGCCGATCAACCTCCCCGTCCCAGCCCCTGGCCGGCGTGTCACCCAACCCGGTGGACGTTTGTGGTCACCGCACTAGCCGAGAAGCACAACATCGACCGGCGCAGGGTCAAGCAAATCCTCTCAGCGGTCATCCAGAGCTGATCAGGATCACAGGAGCAGACGCCCAAGCTAGGAACATCACCTGCGCGGTGGCGCACGGAACGACGCCTCGTCTGCGCGGTCCCACATGCGCAACCAGGTTGTTCGGCAACCGAACCAGCGGGATTAGCTTCGCCGATGGGACGTGAGGCTGAGGTTCGGATGGCCAGATCCTGCCATCTGCTGTCGCGCAGCCTTGGTGGCAACGTGGCGGCAAATGATCAGAGGCCGGTTTGGGGTCTCCCCTAAACCGGCCTCTGACCTGTGTGTTCTCTTGAAGCTGAGGAGACCTAGACCCGAACCCGCCCCTCGAAGGCAGCACACCCGAGCGCCGACCTGCGCTGAAATGGCCTAGGGCTTCACCCGCCATGCTTCATCGGCCCGTCATGGACCGAGCGTCGAGCGATGCCCCGCCTGCCAACCGGCTGAAGGTTGTGCGTCAGACCAGATGAATGACCAGCATCGTCACAGCCTCGGCTGAGCCGGACGCCAGTCCTCCCAAGACTGCACACAAGATCATGACTCGCTCGCGTCGTTTGAAGCCCCTCACCACAGGTTCCCTTCTCTCGTCCCTTGGTCCGGTGGCGACAGTCGAGCGCATGGCCGTGAGGTCCGGCTATACAGTCGGACGAACCCGGAGAGAAGCAGCGCGTGTCACATCAAGAAGGCAAGCTAGTTACCTGGGTGCTAGTACTGAGAGCCAGTCGGCTCGCGGTCCGGCCGGAGTGCGAGCCGGCCGCCGGACGACTGCGTGGAGAGGTGATGCCATGAAAGCGGTCGAGCCTGATGCCGTGAACACCGCTAAGGAGTTCGCGGCAGCCCTTGATCAACTACGGGGCGGACTGTCATACGGGGAGCTCGACCGCAAGGCTCGAAACCTCAGGCCGATCAACGGAAGGGCGAGACGTCTTCCGAAGAGCACTCTTGGGGATCTACTCAACGAGGGTAGGACTTCGGAGGAGACACTTCGAACATATCTCGCGGCATGCGAGGTCCAAGACGAAGTTTTACCGAGCTGGATTGCTGCCTGGATGCACACAAAGAATGCAGGTAGCAAGATTCCCGGATCGGTGAGAGTAGAAGAAGCTCAGGCTATTCACATGGGTGTACACAGGCCGATCACAGCACCGGGTGCAAACTCAGACTTGATGCCCACTTACATACTCCGCGACCTTGACGTAGCACCGTCGGTTGGCCTCAGAAGCATACTCCAAGAAGGCCGGCAGTCGGGGGAATTTATACTACTGGTTGGCGAATCATCAACCGGGAAGACGCGAACGCTATTCGAAGCAGTAAAGGCAGAATTGATAGGATGGCGAATAATCCGCCTTAAGAGCGTCGAAGACTTCGACGAGATAGCCAGCGATCCGCCTCGCCATCACGTCTTATGGCTAGATGAGCTACAAGGCTACCTTAGTGCCGAGCACAGCATTACAGCCGAAAGCATGCTGGCTCTCCTTGAAGCGGGGAACATCGCGGTCGCCACTCTATGGCCCCAGTGGTTCAATCTCTATACGAGTCACCCTCAGGATAAGAAGGACCCATACGTTCACGAGCGCAATCTACTCAAACTAGCGCGCGTTATCCATGTGGCCGAAAGCTTTTCAGCCTCAGAGAACGAGCGTGCCCGAGAAGTAGCAAAGAGTGACGCTCGCGTTCGACTGGCGCTACAGGTAAGTGATTTTGGGTTGACTCAGACGATCGCTGCCGCACCGCAACTGATAGAACGATGGAACAACGCCAACCCTTACGCGCGCGCCGTACTGACCGCCGCGTATGATGCTTTTCGACTCGGCGTCTTCCATCCAATACCGGTAGCATTTCTAAGGGCCGCAGCGGTGGGATATTGCGATGACCGAACCCGGGCGAGAGCTCCCAAGACTTGGTTCGATGACGCCATCGCGTACGCTACCGAAGCCCTGTCTGGCGCCACCGCAGCACTATCACCGATCGCAGTCAAGGATTCAATGGAAGATCTCGAAGGCTTCATTGCGGCAGACTATTTGGCTCAATACATAATTCCCCGTCGCTCGCATTTGTGCCCACCGGAGACTTTTTGGCAAGCTGCAATCTCACACCTTTCACGCGACGACGACATATCCAGACTCGGCGAAAGCGCCAAACGCCGAGCTCGCTTCTACTATGCCGACGAACTCTTTAGGCGGGCCGCTGCTGAAGGCGATGCACTTTCGACTATCGAGCTGGCTGAATCCATGATAAAAAAGGGAGAGGAGTTAGATGCCGTTGATCTACTGAATCCCTTGGTAGAAGCTGGCTACAGCGCCGCTATTTATAGAAGCGCAGATGCCCTCAGAGCGGTTGGTCTCGACGGCGAGGCAGTCAACCTCATGCGCCAGAACATCGACGATGAGGACGAAATAGGGAAATTTGACCTAGGGTTAATTATGTGGGAAGGCGGGAATACTACAGATGCAATCAAGGTATTTGAGCCCTTAGCTGAGGATGGGGATGATGAGGCTGAGGAAAAATTGATGGAGCTCCTCTATCTTGAGCACAGAGTCGAGGATCTAGTCAATTGGACCGCGTCACCCCACCCATACGCGCTCGAATACCTCGCGCATATCGCAGAAGACGAAGGACAGATAGAGGAGTCGCTAGACATTCTGCAATACCTAGTCTCCAATGGAAATGAGCATGTTGTAATTAAGCTGGCAGAGCTTCTTTCAAGAATACATCGAGAAGACGAAGCAATTGCCTTATTGCGCGAAAAGGTGGATCAAGTCGACATAGCATTTCTGGGTGATTTCGTCCAATTTCTGCTGGCGCACAACGAGGTGGCGCTCGTAGAAGAATGGGCGAGCGACGGTCTGCAAGACGCCGTCTACTACCTGGCCCCATACTGGGCGGCTCTCGGGAAAGACAGGGAAGCAATCCAACTCGTCGAAAATTCAACTTTTAACGACTTCATGAAGGGTCGGCTTATTGCCGAGATCTCCATACGAAGAGGGGATGTTCAGACAGCCCTGCAGCTTGTTGACGACGCTGGCAACGACCTAGGACGCGTTGTCATCGCATCATTGGCAGAGGCAGGTGAGATAGATGCAATGATGCATCTTTTCCGGCGCAATGCTGATGCCGGCGAAGCTTCTTCCGTAGCAACGGTTGCCCAGGCACTTTCCAGGTTCGGGCACACCGAGCAAGCTAGAAGGCTCTTCTTTTACGGACTAACGGCCGACGGCACAATCTATACTCCAGGCACCGATACTTCCGAATAGCTTTCAGAGCTGTATTCTCTCGGCGTCCGGCTTGATCCCTTGCCTGCTCTTGGGTGGCGACCTCCTCTTTGAGAGCTTTGACGATCTTGAAGAGGTGTCCATCCTCGGCTAGGAGGATGGGCGGACCGATCGGCTCGAGAAGGCCTCACCAACAGCGACAACACTCATTGCGTATGCTCACACGCCGCGATGACCGACATGCGCCTGTCAAACCGAGGACGAGCATCCTCGGAGCGCAGAGCCAGCCGCAGCCCAACCGTCAGATTGAGCCAACTGCTTCACTCGGCAATCTGTTAGCTAGCTTGCGTGCAGCTTCGGCTCCTGGTTCGGCGCGGGCGCAGTTGTCTGGTTCAAGCTAGGACGGCCCGCAGAGCCCGCACACCTGGTTCGAACCGGGCGGCCACCAGGGACCTGGAACGGCGCCTTCGAAATCTTTGCTGAAAGTACTCATTCCGGAGCGCCTGTCACAAGACGAACCGTGTTCGATGCTCCAGTGCCTGACCAGACGCGGTCGAAGCTTTGTTGGTAGGTGGTGGCCATGTCGGTGGGTTGGGTGCTGCGGAGGTGGAGCACCGGGGAGTGAGATGCGGGGATGCCGTAGGCGTGGGAATTGATCAAGAGGTCGTTGTCGGCTCGGTAGATGGAGTTGTAGAGGACCGTGTCGTGTAGGCGGATCTCTACGTTGTCGAGGTCGCGTAGAGGTTCGTAGAGGACCAGGGCGTTGCGGATCTTGGCTGCTAGGGAGTCTCCTACGCCCTCGTCTGCGCCGCGTTCGGAGATGCGGGGGCCGTCTGGGTTACCGAGGAGGATGCGGACGGCGACGCCGTCTCGGGCCTTATCGGCGATGGTTCGCATGACGCCTTGGTCTTCGGCGAGGAAGAGGCCGGCGTAGGCGAGGATGCCGATGTCATGACGTGCGCTGGCGAAGTGGCGTTGCCAGACGGCTCGGGGGACTGCCCAGCGGTGCGGGTATGTAGCGAGGATTTGGGCGCCCGGTGGTTCGGGGAGCGGGCGCGGTGCGGAGAGCTGGGGCCACAGGTCGTCTGCGGTGTGGTTCAGGAGGGCACAGAGGGTCGCTCGGTGGCGGGGGTAGGGGATGCGGCCAGACAGCCAGCGGCGGACGGTCTTGGGGTCTACGTCGAGACGCTTGGCTACATCGTCTTCGGTTAGTCGGGCCTCTTCGAGGGCTCGCCGCAACAGGTCGTTCACCGGACCTCCCGAGATGCAAGGTAGGACTGACGCTAACAGAAGACGTCCCTAGACGTCCCTAGTTGCCGGTGGAGAGGTCCCGGCCTGCCAACGAGGCTTCTGGACACGCCCGAGGTGCCGCACCTGCGGTTTCTGGGCGGCCAAGTCCCCAAGAACCTCGTTGAGGAGGCCCCATGTCCTTCGACCAGCCCCGTGAGACCGATGCGGAGCCGGCGTCCTTCTCTGGTCTGAGCGTGGCCGAGGCGCGGTTGGCCGCGCTGGGCGCTCACCTGCGCGCACATCGCCTCGTCGTCGAACTGACCTCGACGGGCCTGAAGGTGCGCAATCTGGACGCACCGGGTTGCTGCGACGAGAACCCAGTGCTGTCCGACAAGATCACGTGCCGGCCCTTCGATCGGGACGGCGGTCACCTCTGGTTCTTCGACTCGTCGGGGCACCCGATCACCGAAGCTGAGCGCATCGTCGACACGGTCGTGTGGGTAAAGGGCAGGCTCGCCAATCGAGACGGCCGCTCTGCGGCGGAGGGCACGCTCTGATGGCGCGGCCTGTTGGACGGCATCGGCGCACCTGTTCGCCGCCGGAGCTTTCCCGAAGGAGTGTCAGCCCTCGTCCGCAGACGGACTCGGCGGGGCGGTGGGTTGCTGTCTCCCCCGCGAGCAGCCCCACGCGCCATGTTGCTTCCCGCCCGCCTGTGTCGAGCACCGACGGCGGAGGCGGAAGGCATCGGCGTGGGCTTGCCCGACGCATTCTCGGCGCCTTCGTGGATCTGAGGTGAAGGTCGGAGGTGAGGTGAGGCCCAGAGCAGTCCCCGCTCTGGGCCTCATGCGCGTGAGGTGGGGTGCACGGTGACACGTGCCTCGGGTGTCGCTTACCGAAAGATCGCTGAGGTACTGCGGGGACGTATCGCGGACGGGACCTATCCCGCCGGCGTGCGATTGCCTGGAGAGCATGAGCTGAGCCGAGAGTTCGCCGTTGCTCGTGACACGGTGCGCCGCGCGCTGCGGGTCCTCCAGGACGAGGGGCTGATCACGGTCGTGACGGGACTGGGCAGGTTCGTGCAGTCCGTCCCCGCGGACAGCGTGCGGCCGACCTACGAGCGCATCGCAGCCGATCTCAGGGCCTTGATTGAGAACGGCTCGTTGTCGGTGGGCAGTGTCCTGCCGAGCGAGGCGCGGCTCTGTGAGCGCTACGGCGTCGCGCGGCTTACCGCAAGGCGAGCCCTTGAACAGTTGGAGGCCGCTGGCCTGGTGGAGTGCGTTCACGGTCGGGGACGGTTCGTGCTGCCAAGACGTCCCTAGATGAGCCGTTGGCGTCCGTGGATGTCCAGTGACGTGCCCGTAGCGTCAGAGACATGAACAGCACCGCCGAGTGGGCACGCGAGATCGCACGTCATCACCTCCAGAGCGCGTTGCCGCGCCGGTGGGCGCACACGCAAGGTGTCGCGCGCCAGGCCAGGACTCTCGCGCCTCTACTCGGCGACCGCGCCGACTTGCTTGAGGCCGCCGCTTGGCTGCACGACGTCGGATATGCGCCCGACCTGGTTGTGACCGGGTTCCATCCCCTGGACGGTGCACGCTTTCTGCGGGACGTTCACCAAGCGGACGAGCATCTGTGTCGGCTCGTGGCTCACCACACCTGTGCGGTCGTGGAGGCTCGGGAACGAGGGCTCGTTGACGAGTTGACGAGCGAGTTCGGGACCGAGCCTCCGGAGCTGACGGATTCACTCATCTACTGCGACATGACGACGAGTCCAGACGGCGAGGAGCTGGCGGTAGAGGATCGGCTTTCGGAGATCCTGTCCCGGTACGGTGGCGGTCATCTCGTCTCCCGCTCCATCACTACGTCGTCCCCGTACATCCTGGGCGCCGTTCATCGCGTTCAGGACGAGCTGTCGGCCACCAGATCACACTTCTAGATCTTTCCGAGCGCACTCATAGAATCTATCCCTGGCTGCTCCCGCCGCCCGATAGCATTCATCCCATTCTGCTGGCGTGGTCCGTCGATTCCCTGAGGCGAAATCTGACAGGTCGAAGATAATCGTGTTCCACTCACGGCCGGCGTCGATCGTTTCGCGACTGCCAAGTAACAGGACGGATTCCCATTTTGCTGCTCGCTCAGCAGTAAGTCGCGCGAGTTCTACCAGCCCGGTGTCAATATCCACATCCTCAAAGCGTCCATCAACGTAGCCGCGCATTTTGGCTAGTCGGGACGAGATGGAAGCCACGTTCTTGAGTGCGTGCGCGTACTCTGCGTACGCCTTACGACGCTCTTCGTCCCAGCGAGTGCTATGCTGCCGCTTCCATCGGGCCTTTTCGGTTTGGCTTGTGGCTAGGTAGGATCCAGCTGCACCTACCACAACGCCCAAAAGAGCTGGAAGTTGGTCAACGAATCCGGGCATATGACGCTCGCCAGCCCTCTCGCGTGATCGCCTGAGCGATCTCGTTGAACCGAGTCACTCACATGATGATTGGCTTCTGCGGTTTCTCCAGATAGTGGCAGATGCGGACTCGCATTGACCGGTCCATCTGGCGGTTCGTTGCTTCGACGGCAGGAACCCAGAGGACCTCGCGAGACTCGTCGCTTGGGCGAGGTTCGCCGCCCGTGGGGCGCCCTGTGAGCATGATCGAGAACTCTTGGCGGACCTCGTCGTTGCTCGTGTAGTGGATGAGGTGCTTGGGGTCTGAGTAGATCCCGACGAGGCCGGTGATCTCGCAGTCGACGCCGGTCTCTTCTTTGGTCTCGCGGATCGCGGCCTGTGCGACGGATTCGCCCAGGTCGATCGCACCTCCCGGTACGGCCCAGTTGTCGTTATCCGTGCGGCGAATCATGAGGATGTCGCCGTTGTCGTTGGCGACTACGACGTTGACAGACGGGACGAGGCTGTTGGCTTTGGGGGCGTTGGGGTCGTCGTAGTAGTCGATCCTGCGGCCCATGTCAGTCCCCCGGTATGGGTGTGGCGTTTTCCCAGACGCGTTCGAAGCTGTCGAGGTAGGTGTTCACCAGGTCTCCGCCGGCTATGCGGCGCAGGTGCCAGACGGGGGCGAGTGCGGCTGTGATGCCGTAGACGTGGGTGTTGACCAAGAGCTGGTCGTCGGCGCGGTAGATGGAGTTGTAGAGCACCGTGTTGTGGTAGCGGAACTCGACGCCGTCTTGTTTGCGCAGGTTCTTGTAGAGGACGAGGGCGTTGCGGATTTTGGCGGCTTGGGCGTCGCCTACGCCTTCGTCTGCGCCTCGTTCGGCTACCTGGGGGCTGTCGGGGTCGCCGAGGAGGATGCGGACGCGGACGCCTGCTTGGGCTTTCTCGGCGAAGGTGCGTTGGATGCCGGAGTCTTCGGAGAGGAAGAGGCCGGAGTAGACCAGGACGCCGATGTCTTCTTTGGCTGTGGCGAACAGACGTCCCCATGCGTCCCTGGGGACCATGGTGCGGCGCGGGTAGATGGTGACCAGTTCGCTGCTGGAGGCCGCGGTGACTTGCTCGTTGGTGAGCGCGTCGGGCCACAGGAACGTCTCGTCCACGCCTAGACGTGAAGCCACTGCGTAGCGGTGCCGCCGGTAGGGGGTGCGGTCCTTGGTGATCCACCGTTCCACGGTCTTTTGGTCGACGCCGATCGACTCTGCGAGCGTGGCGATGGTCAGGCCCTGCTCTAGCAGTGTGGCGCGTAGGCGTTCGTTCGGCATGCACCCGTCCGGATCGCGGGACGTCCTGGGACGCGGTCAACCCTATGAGGACGTCATGAACACGTCCAGTCATGTAGTGATCTCGTCCCGCTGGTCACGCGCACTCTCTTTCTCGTAGCCCGCTGAAGGCCCGAGCCGCCCCCGCCGGACACGGGCCGTACGAGAGGAGTGATCGCACATGATCCTCGTTCTGGCATCGATCATCGCCGTGTTCCTCGCCGGTTCCACCTGCGGCATCTTCGCCATGCTCGTCATCGGCATCCACGCCGAGGAGCGCCGCGTGATGCGGAGCCGCTCCCACCCGTCCCATCCCGAGTCGACGCGCGCCGGCGCGGTATCGCGGCGGCTGCTCACCACGCGCACGTGTGACGAGGTCCCGACGCGCGTTCCGGCGGGTCGATGAGCGTGCGGATGCCGCGCCTCATCACCGGTCACCGCTGCCCGTGCGGCGCGCGCGTCGACCCCGGCAACCGCAGGTGCCGCAAGTGCCGCGCTCGCGCCCGTTGGCTGCGGCGCGGGCGCGGCTACCGGCACCCCGAGATGTGGCCGGAGGGGTGAGCGCGTGAACGTCTCGATTCCGCTGGTCGCCATCCTCGGCGCGGTGGTGTGGCTCGCGTGGCGCTACATGGGCCTGCGCGCGTGGCACGTCGCGGTGTGCCTGCTGTTCGGGTTCTTCCTCGCCGCGACCAGCGCCGCGCCGGAGATCCGCCGGCTGGTGACCGTGCTCGTCCAGTCCCTCTCTCAGAACTGACGTCCCGCTGGAAGGGAGTGATGCCCCAGTGCCCGACATCCCTCAGCACGTCAAGATCGACCTTCAGGGGGTCCGTGCCCGCAACCTCGCCGCCCGAGAAATCGTCTCCTCCCTGTCGGAGGCCATGCCCTACATCGCCGATCTGTGGCTTCGCCTCAACTCCGCGCTCGCCGACTCCCCCACCCTGGTCTCCGAACTGTCCCGGCTCACAGCCGAACTGGTGAAGGCGCGCCGTGACCGCGCGAACCTAGCAGCGGCAGGGCGCGCCACCCACAAAGCCGCACGCGACGCCGATCCCGATCCCCTGTACTACCTGCGCGACGAACTGCGCGCGCAAGGGCATCTGCCGCCGGAGGCGTGGGGGCGTTCATGAGCCGGTCACGGCAGATGCGGCGGCACGCACAGAAGTTGCGCCGCAACGGAGTTCAGCCAATGGTCATCATCGACCGTGACGACCAGTTCCCCGACATCGCCGCTGTGCTGGTGGCTCGGGCACTGTGGCGGTACCGGTCCGAACTCGCTCCGCTGTATCTGGTGACCGCGCTCGTTGTCTCGGGCCTCGTCCTGCACGCGGCTCGTCCGCAGTGGTGGCCGTACCTGCTCGTCCTCGCGACGGCGGCCGCCTGGGTAGTGGCGATGTTCGGGGATCGGTTCGGGCTCACCTTGCGCATGGAACGGCTGTACGGCGCGGCCGTGGTCATGGGTGCCGGTGGGTGGCTGGCTGCGGTGACAGGGCTCGGTATCGCGTTCTCGCCGCTCCCCCAGGTGCTCGCCGTGGGTGGGTTCGTGCTCGCCGTGCCGTGGTGGGTGCATCGGCGCCGGCGCGCCAAGGTGCGTGTTGACCGGCAGATTGCTGCATGGCCTGAAATCGCGCAGTCGATCGGGCTCGCCGGCTCCCGAGCGCAGTCCGCCGTGGTGGACGTGTGGGGATGGCGCGCGCGCTTCGCCCTCGCCCGTGGCCAGACCATCCAGGACGTCACCGCGAAAGTGCCCGCGATCGAATCAGCGCTCGGGACGTTCCGCGGCGCGGTGCGCGTCTTCCCCACGCGCGACGACAAAGCCAACCGGTTCGAACTCCGAGTGCTCAACACCGACCCGCACGCCGACGCGATCCCATGGCCTGGACCGTCCGTCTCCTCCATTACCGAGCCGATCGACCTCGGGCCGTTCGAAGACGCGACCAGCGCGCGTGTTCTGCTGCTGCGACGGCATGGGCTCATCGGAGGCGTGGCCGGCTCGGGAAAGAGCGGCGGGATCAACGTCCTGATGGGCAACCTCAGCGCGTGCCGCGACGTGGTCATCTGGGCCATCGACCTCAAGCGCGGCATGGAGTTGCAGCCGTGGGCGTCCTGTATCGATCGGCTCGCCACCACACCCGAGCAAGCCCGCGCCATGCTGCGCGATGCCGTGACGATCCTTGAGGCACGCGCCGAGTGGCTCACCGCGAACGGCCGGCGCGTCTGGGATCCGGCACCCGATTTGCCCGCGCTCGTCATCGTCGTGGACGAGTACGCCGAACTCGCCGACGACGCACCCGACGCAGCGAGCGACACCGACTCGATCGCGCGCCGTGGGCGTGCGGTCGCCGTGACGCTCATCGCGGCCACGCAGCGACCCACACAGAAGGCCATGGGCAAGGGCGCCGTCCGCTCGCAAATGGACGTCCGGGTGAGCTTCCGCGTCCGCGAACGCAAAGACGTCGACCTCATCCTTGGACAAGGGATGCTCAACGCCGGATGGCACGCCCACACCCTCAACGCACCCGGCAAGTTCCTGCTGTCCGCACCCGAACACGACACACCCCGACGAGGCCGCGCCTACCTGCTCACCGACAACGCCGTCAGCGAGGCCGCACAACGACACGAGGCCCTGCGGCCCGTCCTGGACGAGGTCTCACGGCGCGCGCTGGACGAAGCCAGTACACCGCTTCTGCAGCCCGTCTCAGCGGCTTCCGTACCGCTGAGGCCATCCAGGGAAGACCGCGCCGAGAGCGTCCTGAGAGAGGCTCTAGAGGGCGCGCCGGACGAAGGGCTTCCGATCGCTCACCTACTCATGATCACCGAGATGAGCCGGCCGACCCTCTACCGGCGCCTCAACGAGCTGGTGAAGACCGGCCGCGCCGTCCAGGTCGGTCGAGGCCGCTACAAGGCGGCCGACCACACTCCGTGATCGTCTCAACGTCTCGTCTCACGCGCGCGCCTGCACGTAAGGAGCCGCGAGACGTCCGTGAGACGAGACGGAGACGACCACCGTCCGCAACCAAGGAGATGATCACCGACCCACATCACGCACGCCCCCGGCACACCGCCTCGGGCGAGAGGAGGTGGTGACCGTGCAGGCGTACACCGTCGAGCAAGTGGCCGAGATCCTCAACATCGGCCGAGACAAGGTCTACTTCCTGATCCGCACCGGCCAACTCCACAGCATCAAGATCGGCAAGCTGCGCCGCATCACTGACCGGCATATCGCCGAGTTCGTCACCTCCCTCGAAGAGGCCAATCGCTGACAACCGCTGGGAGGTCCGTCCCGCACATGACCGCGAACGGACCTCCCACACGAGGGACGTCTAGGGACGTCTTGAGTTATGGTCGGTGGTGACCTCGACCGATACGAGGAGGGATCCGGTTGGCGAAGATCCTCATCGGCAAGTACGAGGGGACGATCTACGAGGAGGGCGACGGGTACACCGGCGCCATCTCGCTCGGGTTCGGCCCGGACGGTAAGCGCAAGCGGCTCAAGAGGAAGGGACGGACGAAGACAGAGGTCAAGGACAAGCTCAGGCAAGCCGTCGAAGACCTCAGCAAGGGCGTCAAGACGGAGCGCAACTACTACGTGGAAGACGCGGTGAACGAGTTCCTCGCCGCGTTCGCCAAGACCGGCAAGTCACCGGCAACGAGCGAGGTCTACCGGTCGCTCGCCACACACCAACTCGTCCCGTTCATCGGCCGGACGCGCCTCAAGGAACTCACGGCCGACGCCGTCGAGACGTGGCTCAACGGACGAGCGGAGCACCTCACCTCGTCCTCGCTCGGCATCGTTCACAGCGTCCTCAAGCGGTCGATCCGCAGAGCGGCGCGTCGCGACAGGATCGCGCGGAACGTCGCCGAACTGGTGGACACGCCGAACGGCAAGGCAGGTCGCAAGTCGCGTTCGCTAAGCCTCGCGCAGGCGAAGGCTCTCCTGGACGAGGCGAGCAAACCCGAACACCGTCTTGGCGCGTACATCATCCTCGCCGTCATGTCCGGGCTCCGGACGGAGGAACTCCGCACGCTCAAATGGAGTGATGTCGACCTCGACAAGGCCACCGTCTACGTCCTGCGCGCCGATCGGCACAAGGGCGAGACCAAGACGACGCTGAGCCGTCGCGGTCTCGGCATCGCGGACATGGCCGTTGACGCGCTCCGCAGCCTCAAGACGAGGCAGGCGGCGGAGCGTCTCAAGGCCGGCGAGGCGTACCAGGAACACGACCTCGTGTTCTGCCATGAGGACGGACGGCCCTACGCGGCGCAACACGTCCGGTACCGGTTCGCCAAGGTGCTCAAAGCGGCGGACCTCAACCCGCGCGAGTGGTGCCCGCGCGAACTGCGGCACACGTTCGTGTCCATCATGAGTGACCACGACGTGCCCATAGAGAAGATCAGCATCCTCGTCGGGCACTCCAGCACGAAGATCACCGAGACCGTCTACCGCCACCAGCTCAAGCCCGAGATCCGCGACGGCGCCGAGCACATGAACGACATCTTCGCCAGCAAGACCTTCAAGTCCGCCTAGGCGCGTGGCTCCCGTGTTGGCTCCCCGAGACCCTCGACAGACTCAGCGCACTCCCCCACCTGCGGCGCCACAAGCTCCAGCCGTGGGCCTCACTTAGGGAAGGGCTCACCCGCTCTTATTCGGAGGCCGTGCGGCGCGTTGGTGACCTGGGATTTGACGGTTAATAGATCGGGGTCTCCTACCGTGCGTGCGCCAGGGTCGGCTGCGCAGGCGCCCCTGGCTCATTGGCGACATCCGACCCCATCCAGCCGAGGAGTATGGACATGGCCGATTCGGGGCAGCCCGAACTGATCCACCCCGAGCAGACCGCCGCCGCGGGGGTCGTCGACGAGCGGGGCGTCCCCCGGGTCGACTTCGGTGCGATCCCGATGCAGGAGGACCGCACCGCGGCCTACCGGATGCTGCTGGCGCACGGGCCGGTGGTGGGCACGGGCCCGAACATGTACGCGGTCGTCTCGCGCGCGGAAGTCGACAGCGGCCTGAACAGCCCGGACGTCTTCAAGTCCGAGATCGTCCGCGAGAAGGTGGGGTGCCCGGTTCCGCTCGTCCCGGTCGACATCAACCCGCCGGACCACGACCGGATCCGCAGAGTTCTCAAGCCGTACTTCAGCCGGGCCGCGATGGCCGGGCTGGAACCGGGGCTGATGGCCTTCGCCGACCGGCTGATCAAGGAGGCCACCGCGGACGGGTCCTGCGACGTCGTCGCCGACCTGGCCGTCCCGCTGTCCGCTCACGCGTTCCTGGAGCTCTTCGGGCTGCCGGTGGAGGACAAGGAGCGCATCGTCGCCTGGAAGGACCAGATCCTCGGCGGCACCACCCTGGAGCTCACCGGTCCGGGCCGGGACGCGCAGACCGCGGCCGACGAGCTGACCGACTACCTCCGGCGCCATCTGGCGCGGCCCGGGGCCGGAGCGGTCCGCCCGGACGCGCTGCTGGCCCAGTTGCCGGCGGGCGCCGGCGAGGAGGCCCTGAGCCCGGACGAGGTGCTCGGCCTGGCCTGGCTGTGCGTGATGGCCGGGTTCGACACCATTGTCGGCGCCATCGGCACGGCGTTCGCCCGGCTCGCCGCGGAGCCGCGGCTGCGCCGCCAGGTCGCCGCGGATCCCGCCGTCGTCCCCGCCGCCGTGGAGGAGCTGGTGCGGCTCGACCCGCCCGCGCCGTTCCTCCCCCGCGTCGCGGCCCGGGACACCCGGGTCGCCGGCCATCTGATCCCCGCCGGCGCGCAGGTGAACTTCTGCGTCGGGTCCGCGAACCGCGACCTTCCCGACGCCGAGCGGCCGGATGAGGCCGACTTCGCCCGGACCGGCCGGAACCTGTCCTTCGGGTACGGGCGGCATCTGTGCCTGGGCATCCATCTGGCCCGGCTGGAGCTCACGGTGATGCTGCGCGCCTGGCACCGCCGCATCCCCGAATACCGACTCGCCGAGGACGCCCGTACCGCCATCCAGTGGCCGCACAGCGGGGTGCGGATCGACCGCCTTCCCCTGGTCTTCCCCGTCCCCGCCTGACACGCGGCCGATCGGCCGGCCGCCGCGGATCCGGCGGCCGGCCGGATGCGCCGGGCCGGTCAGATGCGCCGCGTGTCCGGCCCCGGTTTCCAGGCCACCGCGCACACGACCCGCTGGTTCGCCAGCTCCGGCAGGGTGCCGGAGGGCCGCCAGTGCTGGCAGTCGATGATGCCGGGCGGTACGACCTGCAGGCCCTGGAGCCACGTCACGATCTCGCTCTGGGAGCGGGGGTGGAAGAACGGGACGTGCTCGCGGCTCACCGTCACCACCTTCTCGGGCAGGCCCTCCGAGACCACCGTCGAGACCACCAGGTAGCTGCCCGGCGCCATCGCGCCGACGTAGGCGGCCATGACGCCGGTGACGTCGTCGGGCAGCAGATGCAGGACGCTGGTCACGAGCACGCCGACGGGCCTGGAGAAGTCGATCACCCGGCGCATCTCCGGAGCGCCGAGGACCGCGGAGGTGTCGCGCAGATCGGCTTCCACGAACGCGGTCTTCGTCGGATCGTCGATCACGCCCCGGGTGTGGGTGCCGACAACGGGATCGTTATCGACGTAGACCAGCCGGGCATGGGGGACGACTTCGCGGGCGACCGGCAGCACCTGCCCGTTGTCGGGGAGCCCCGCACCGATATCGATCCACTGCTCGATGCCCGCCGCGGCGATCTCGCGGATGGCGCGGCGCCTGAAATCGTGATGCTGCGTCACCAGATCCCTGAGTCCGGGAACCTGCTTCTCCACCGCGGCGGCCGCGCACCGGTCCGCCTCGTAGTTGTCCTTCCCTCCCAGCAGCACGTTGATGATGCGCGCAACGACCGGGCGGTCGGTGACAAGCGGAGGAGCGGGAGTGTAATCCGGATCGTCGCCGGCCAGCCCATCCCAGGGGCTGCGGTTCGGGCTGCGCATCGGCTGGGGCGCCAGATCCGGGTCATCGGCTGCGATCTGAGCGGCCAGGCGCTTCAGCAGGTGCCCCGGCTCGGCGTCGGAGCAGGCCTCACGGTGCAGCAGCTCCCGCATCTCCTCGTAAACACGCAGCGCCTTCGCCTTGCCGCCATTGCGGTAGAGGGCGAGCATCAGCCACCGTCGCAGATGCTCGTCCCACGGATCAGCGGCCACCCATCCCTTGAGGTAAGGCAGGACGTCATCGTGCTCTCCCAGCGATAGGCGCAGCTCCGCCAGGGCGTTCCAGGCACTTTTCACCTCCTTCAGCACCCGTTCGATATTGATGACCAGCAGCGTGTCGGCCTTCGGCCTGTCCGGCACCGGGTCCGCATCACCGCACAGATCAACGGCCTGCTGGTAGAGACGCGCGGCCTCCCGCGTATTGCGGGTACGCGCCGCTTCGCCCCGCTGGACGAGTTCCCGGAACCGCCACAGGTCGACCTCGTCGTCCCCGCGCCTGAGCCGCAGCGAGTGCCCCTGGGTGAGATGCCGTTCGCCATTGGTGACGACACGGCCGCCGGGGAAACGCCGCCTGAGCCTCCAGACCAGCGTGTTGACGTCCTTGCGGTGGTCCTTCTCGTCATCGCCCCAGACCACCCGCTGTATCTCCTCCGGAGCGAGGGGTCTGTCGGCCACGAGCCACGCGGACACGAGAAGCCGCATCTGCTCAGGCAGCACCTCCAGGCCGCCCTGCGGACCATCGGCCACGGCGACAGGGCCCCCGAGCACCCGCACGTACATGCTCCTCCTTGCCGCAACGGTGAACGCCGCTTCGACCGGGCCCCTCCGCCGACCCCGTCCTGGACCCCGGGAAGCTATCGCCACGCGATCAAATTTCGATCAACGCGGCGGCGCAGGCCGCCTTCTCCAGCCGCCGCCACGCGCCCCCGCAGGGCGCAGGCCTGCCCGACCTGATGAAACGCGCACCACGTCGCACCGGAAAGACCCCGCCACCGCACGGATAACAATCCGGTAGCCGGACGCGTGAATCCGGCAGGCCCGCCGCTCAGTAGATCAGCAGAAGATCAGCGGGCCTTACGGTCGCCGCAGAACCCGCCTCTCACTTCCGCGCCGCCACCCCGCCGATGCCCCTCCGTACACGCTCCCCCAAGAGGTGCCCTCCGATGCAGATCGAGATCCTGGGCGGTCTGAGGATCAAAGACGACCACGGCCGTGAGATCACCCTGGACGGGCGCCGTCCTCGCCTCCGCTCCCGGAATCTGATCTTCGTGCTGGCCTACCAGCCGTGGGATCCGGCCCTGTCGGCCGAGGAGCTCGGGCAGCTGCTGTGGGAAGGCGACCAGGCCGGTCCCTCCGCGCTGGCCTCGCTCGTACGCACCACCCGCCAGTGGCTCCCGGCCGACTGCCTGATCACCACGACCGGCGACGACGGCCGGGACCGCTACCAGGTGCCGCGCGGAGCCGCCCACCGCGTCGACGTCGACGACTGGCGGCAGGCCGTCGCACTCGCCGAGCGCGCGCGAGACGGCGGCGATCTGGACACCGCCGTCCGGCGCTATGACGAGGCCCTCGACCTCTGGCAGCGCAGCGACTGGGCCGACCCGCTGCCCGACATGCCCGGCACCCCCGCGATGCAGGACGAGCGCGAACTCCTCCTGCAGCAGCTGCGGGACGTCTCCGCACGCTATGTCGAGGCCCGCATGGACACCGGCGACCGCTCGCTCGCCCTCGCCGACCGGATCCGCGACCTGATGACCCGCCAGCCCGTCGACTCCCGGCTGATCGGCCGGCACATGATGGTCCTCTACCAGGCCGGCCGCAAAGAGGCGGCGCTGGCCGCCTACGAGGACGCGACCCGCGTCTTCGACACCGCGTTCGACACGGCTTCCGACGCCTCGCCCGACCTCGAACCCGCCCGCCTGTACGGCCGGATCCTGCGGGACGATCCGGGGCTGCGCTGGTCCCCGCTGACCGCTTCCCCGCCGCGGCGGGCGCGCGCGGTCCTGACGACCGGCGGCCTTTCGGCCCGGGGTGTCCACGACGCGGCCCTGGGCGGCAAGGACAACACCCAGGCCGACCGCGATCTGCTCGACACCCTCACCCTGGAGGTCGGTGACGGCTACCGGGAGGCCCTGGTCGACAGCCGCCACGCCTTGGCCGGCATCGTCGAGCGCTGCCGCAGGGCGGGCATCCGCCAATGGCTCGACCTCGGTTCGGGGATGCCCGCCCCACCACCGCACCGGCAGGTCCACGAGATCGCGCGGGACGCGCCGGCCGGGCCCGCACGGGTCCTGTACATCGACAACGACCCCGTCGTGGCCGTCCACGCCGGCGCGCTCATGGCCGACTACAGGGACGTCGTCTTCCGGCAGGCCGACCTGACCGACGCAGCCGAGGTGCTCTACGAGGCGCGGCAGCTCTTCGACCTGCGCCGGCCCGTCGCGGTCCTGGCCGCCGGGAGCCTGCCGCACGTCGGCCGGGCCGACCGCGACCTCGGCACCGCCGAACTCGCCGAGGTCCTCGGCGCCTACATGGACGCGCTCCCGGACGGCAGTGTCCTGGCCATCACCCACGTGACCGGCGACCGGCTCGCCCCCGGCCTCCGCCCGCATCTGGACGCCACCGTCC
>NZ_SMJW01000172.1 GCF_004348335.1 Actinomadura bangladeshensis
GTCGGGGCGGGGGCGGACGCGGGGCCGCATCCGTCCGGCAGATCGCCGGGGCACCGCGAATCCGTTCGGAGATCGGGTAAAAGGCGACGAAATGCCCATGACAGGGATCGACAACGCTTGACACGTGCGCGTCAGGAAGCGACCTGCCCGGGCGCCTCCCGCCCGCGCCCCGACCTCGGCGGACGCGGCCGCGTGAACCGCATTTAACGGCGGGGTCACACCGGGGACTCGGCGGCGAAACGGCGCCCGCCGAGTCTCGGCCCATGAACGCGACACCCACGCACTGCCCGTACTGCGCACTGCAGTGCGGCATGACCCTGCACGGGACCGGCGGGCGCGCGGTGCGGATCGAGCCGCGCGACGACGTGCCCGCCAACCGCGGCGGGCTGTGCCAGAAGGGCTGGACGGCCGCCGAACTGCTCACCGTCCCGGACCGGCTGACCGCCCCGATGATGCGGCGGCGCCGGGACGCGCCGCAGGAGCCCTGCACCTGGGACGAGGCCCTCGACCGCGTCGCCGCCGAGGCCGCCCGGCTGCGGGCGCTGCACGGCCCGGACGCGGTCGCGGTGTTCGGCGGCGGCGGCCTGACCAACGAGAAGGCCTACCAGCTCGGCAAGTTCGCGCGGGTCGCGCTCGGCACGTCCCAGATCGACTACAACGGCCGGTTCTGCATGGCGTCGGCCGCCGCGGCGTCCGGCCGGGCGTTCGGCATGGACCGCGGGCTGCCGGGGCCGGTCACCGACCTCGCCGCGTCCGGCGCCGTCCTGCTGGTGGGCGGGAACCCGGCCGAGACGATGCCGCCGTTCATGCGGCATCTGGCGGAGATGCGGGACGGCGGCGGGGCCCTCATCGTGGTCGACCCGCGCCGCACCGCCACCGCCCGCCAGGCGGACCTGCACCTGCAGCCGGTGCCCGGGACCGACCTCGCGCTCGCCAACGGGCTGCTGCACCTGGCGCTCGCCGAGGGGCTCGCGGACGAGCGCTACATCGCCGCCCGCACCACCGGGTTCGGCGCGGTCCGGACGGTCGCCAACGCCTACTGGCCGGACCGCGTGGAGCGCATCACCGGCGTCCCCGTCCCCGCGATGCGCGAGGCCGTCCGGCTGCTGGCCCGCGCCGGCCGCGCCCACGTGCTGACCGGGCGCGGCGGCGAGCAGCACGCGGACGGCACCGACACCGTCAGCGCGTTCATCAACCTGGCGCTCGCGCTCGGGCTGCCGGGCCGCGAAGGCTCCGGCTACGGGTGCCTGACCGGGCAGGGCAACGGGCAGGGCGGCCGCGAGCACGGGCAGAAGGCCGACCAGCTGCCCGGCTACCGCAGGATCGACGACCCGGCCGCCCGCGCGCACGTCGCAGCGGTGTGGGGCGTGGACCCCGCCGGCCTGCCGGGGCCGGGGCGGTCGGCCTACGAGCTGCTGTCGGCGCTCGGCACCGACGGCGGGCCGAAGGCGCTGCTGCTGTTCGGGTCGAACCCGGTGGTGTCGGCGCCGGACGCCGCGCGCGTGCAGGAGCGGCTCGACGCCCTGGACCTGCTCGTGGTCGCCGACTTCGTCCCGTCGGAGACCGCGCGGCGCGCCGACGTGGTGCTGCCGGCCGCGCAGTGGGCCGAGGAGTCGGGGACGATGACGAACCTGGAGGGCCGGGTGCTGCGGCGCCGCCGGGCCGTCCGCCCGCCGGCCGGCGTCCGCACCGACCTGGAGATCATCGGGGCGCTCGCGGAGCGGCTGAAGGCGCCGGGGGAGTGGAGCGCCGACCCGGAGGCGGTGTTCGGCGAGCTGCGCCGCGCCAGCGCGGGCGGCGCCGCCGACTACGCGGGCATCGACTACGCGCGGATCGAGGCCGAGGGCGGCGTGTTCTGGCCCTGCCCGTCGCCCGGCCACCCCGGCACGCCGCGCCCCTACCTCGACCGGTTCCCCACGCCGGACGGGCGCGCCCGGTTCGTCGCGGTCGAGCACCGCGGTCCCGCCGAGGACGTGGACGCCGCCCACCCGGTGTACCTGACGACCGGGCGGGTCCTCGCGCAGTACCAGTCGGGCGCGCAGACCCGCCGCGTCCCGGCGCTGGCCGAGGCCGCGCCGGGGCCGTTCGCCGAGCTGCACCCCGACCTGGCCGAGCGGCTCGGCATCGAGGACGGCGCGCAGGTGCGGGTGGAGAGCCGCCGGGGCGCGGTCACCGTCCGGGCGCGGCTGACCGAGGCGGTCCGCGCCGACACCGTGTTCGTGCCGTTCCACTGGGCGGGGGAGGAGCGGGCGAACCTGCTCACCAACCCGGCCCTGGACCCGGTGTCGCGGATGCCGGAGTTCAAGGTGTGCGCCGTCCGGGTGGGAGTGAGTCCCTTTTAACACGGCGGTGACAAAGGAGACCCAGCGGCGAAACCGCCCGTACGGAGGATCAGGACATGACCACGACACCCGAAGCGACGATCACCAGGGACCGGGCGGGCCGGCCGGCGGCCCGCTGGTTCGACATCTGCTCCTACGCCGACCTGATCCCCGAGCGGGGGGTCTGCGCGATGGTGGACGGCACGCAGGTTGCGGTCTTCCGGGTCTTCGACGGCGCCCTGCACGCGCTGTCGAACCTCGACCCGTTCAGCGGCGCCTGCGTGCTGTCGCGCGGGATCCTCGGCACCCGCGACGGGACGCCGACCGTCGCGTCCCCGATGTACAAGCAGGTGTTCGACCTGCGGACCGGGGCGTGCCTGGACGATCCGCGGGTCGCGGTGCCGGTCTTCGCGGTCCGCCGGGCCGGGGACCGGGTGGAGGTGGCGCTCACCGATGAGCACCGGCAGTGAGGCCCTGGCCGGGTTCGCGGTCGGGGTGACCGCGGCCCGCCGGCACGAGGAGCTCGCGACGCTGCTGGAGCGGCGCGGCGCCCGGGTCGTGCTCGCCCCCGCCATCCGCCTCGTCCCGCTCGACGACGACGCCGGGCTGCTGGCGGCCACCCGGGCGTGCGCGGACGGCCCCCTCGACCACGTCGTCGTCACGACCGGCATCGGGTTCCGGGCGTGGCTGGAGACGGCGGACGGGCACGGGCTGCGCGACGCCCTCGTCGCCCGGCTCGCCGGCGCCGAGATCGTGGCCCGCGGCCCGAAGGCGCGCGGCGCGATCCGGTCCGCCGGGCTGCGGGAGGCGTGGTCGCCCGAGTCGGAGGGCTGCGCCGAGGTGACCCGCCACCTGCTGGGCCGGGACCTCGCGGGCGCCCGGGTCGCCGTCCAGCTGTACGGGGAGCGGCAGCCGGAGCTGACCGGGGCGCTGCGCGCGGCGGGCGCCGAGGTGATCGAGATCCCGGTGTACCGGTGGTCGCGCACCGATGACCCGACGCCGCTGCGCCGGCTCGTCGGGCAGGCGGTCACCGGCACGGTCGACGCGATCACGTTCACCAGCGCGCCCGCGGTCGGCGCGACGCTCGCCGTCGCCGCCGAGGACGGGCTGGAGGACGCCCTGCTGGAGGCCATGCGCACCCACGTCGTGGCGGCGTGCGTCGGGCCGGTCACCGCGGGGACGCTGACCGAGCGCGGCGTCCCGACCGTCCAGCCGGAGCGGGCCCGGCTCGGCGCGCTGGTCCGCGCGCTGGTCACCGGGCTGCCGGTGCGCCGGTCGCGGCGGCTGTCGGTGCGCGGGTCGTCGCTGGAGCTGCGCGGGCACGCCGTCGTGCTGGACGGTCAGCTGCGCCCGATCGCACCGGCCCCGATGGCGATCCTGCGGGCGCTCGCGCGCCGCCCCGGGCACGTGGTGTCGCGGGCGGAGCTGTGCGGCGCGCTGCCGAGCCGGGCCGTCGGCGCCGGCGCGCCGCGCGGCCGGGACGCGCGGCCGCAGGCCGACGAGCACGCGGTGGAGATGGCCGTGGCGCGGCTGCGGCGCGGCCTCGGCCGGCCGGGCATCGTCGAGACGGTCGTCAAGCGCGGCTACCGGCTGGCGTGCGACCCGCGCCTCGCCGACCGGCTCGCGGCGGGCACCGGTGGCTGACCCGGCCGGCGGGGGCCCGGCGCTGCTGGCCGTCGCGCACGGGACCCGCGATCCGGCCGGGCCCGCCGTGATCGGGAGCCTGCTGGACCGGGTGCGCGCGCTGCGGCCGGGGCTGCGGGTCGCCGAGGCGTACGGGGAGCTGGCGCGCCCGTCGCTGGAGGAGGCGGCGGCCGGCCTGGCCGGCGGCCCGGTCGTCGTGGTGCCGCTGCTGCTGGCGCGCGGCTACCACGCGCTGATCGACATCCCGGACCGCGCCGCGCGGCTGCTGCCCGGCGCGGTGACCTCCCGGCCGCTCGGCCCGGACCCGCTGCTGGCGGACGTCCTGGCCGACCGGCTGGGCGCACGGACCCGGATTCCGCCGCGCCGCCCGGACGCCGTCGTCCTGGCCGCGGCGGGGTCCGCCGACCCGGCCGGGGCCGCCGACGTGCGGGCCGCCGCCCAGCTGCTGGCGCGGCGGCTGCGGCGGCCCGTCACCTGCGGGTTCGTCGCCGAGGGCGGCCCCGCGCTGGGCGACGCCGTCGCGCGGCTGCGGCGGCGCGGTGCCGGGCGCGTGGTGGTGGCGCCGTACCTGCTGGCGCCCGGCCGCTTCCTGGACCGGGCGCGGGCGTGCGGCGCCGACGCGGTGGCCGGGCCGATCGGGGCGCACGACGCGGCGGCGCGGCTCGTGCTGCGCCGCTACGACGAGGCGCGGTCGCGCGTGAGCGAACCGGCCTGCGCGCGCTGACGGGCCTCCGCCTCGCCCTCCGGTGCGGTGAACCGGTCGTCGTGGTGGGCGAGGACGCGCAGCAGCATCCCCTGGAGGAGGCGCCGCTCGTCCGGTGACAGCGGCTCGAAGAGGACCTCGTTGAGGCGGACGCGGGCGTCGAGGCTCTCGCCGAGGAACAGCCGGCCGTCCTCGGTGGCGTCCAGCGCGTACCGGCGCCGGTCCCCGGGGTCGCGGCGGCGCTCGACGTGGCCGGCCCGCTCCAGCGCGTCCACGATGGCGACCAGGTCGCCGGGGTCCATCCGGAGCCGCTCGGCGACCTCCCGCTGCGACAGCGGCCCGGACCGCGCCACGCACCACAGGACGAGCAGGTGGGGCAGCCGCGGCTGGCCGGGGAGCAGCCGCGCCGCGGTGCGCCGGACGAGCCGCACCGTCTCGAACATCAGGTAGGTGGGCGAGTCGTACATCGGGTCGGACTGGTCGGTCACGTCCGGCTCCTCGGATTCACTGGGGAGGTCCTATTTCTCTTGACGTGAGAGATAGGGTACTCCTACCGTTGGGTGGCCCAAAAAATGGGTGTGCGTCCATGCGAGGGAGGCCCCATGCCGGACGGGGGACCCGCCGTCGAGGTCGACGGCCTCATCAAGAAGTTCGGCGACGTGGAGGCCGTGCGGGGGATCGACTTCACCGTGCGGCCGGGGGAGATCTTCGGTTTCCTCGGCCCGAACGGCGCCGGCAAGTCCACCACCATCAACATGCTCTGCACGCTGCTGCGCCCCAGCGGGGGCACCGCGCGCGTGGCGGGCCGCGACGTGGTCACCGAGCGCGACACGGTGCGCCGCAACATCGGGCTGGTGTTCCAGGACCCGACCCTGGACGGCTACCTGTCGGGGGAGCAGAACCTGCGCTTCCACGCCGAGCTGTACGGGGTGCCGCGCGCGGTGACGGGCGACCGCATCCGGCAGGTGTTGGAGATGGTCAACCTGTGGGACCGGCGCGGCGACCTGGTGCAGACCTTCTCCGGCGGCATGAAGCGCCGCCTGGAGATCGCCCGCGGCCTGCTGCACTCGCCGCGGGTGCTGTTCCTGGACGAGCCCACCGTCGGCCTGGACCCGCAGACCCGCGCGTCGATCTGGGAGTACATCCGCCGGCTGCAGCGGGCGGAGGAGATCACGATCTTCATGACGACGCACTACATGGACGAGGCCGAGTTCTGCGAGCGCATCGCGATCATGGACTCGGGGCGGATCGTCGCCCTCGACACGCCCGAGGCGCTCAAGGCGGGCGTCGGCGAGGACCGGATCCGCATCCGGACCGACGACGACGAGGCGGCGATCGCCGCGATCGGGGACCGGTTCGGCCTGGCGGCCGTCGTGTCGGAGGGCGCGGTCACGTTCTCGGTCGCCTCCGGCGAGGCGTTCGTGCCGCGGCTGTTCGCCGAGCTGGGCGTCCCGATCCGGTCGGTGAACGTGGCGCGGCCGTCCCTGGACGACGTCTTCATGTCCTTCACCGGCTCCACCATCCGGGACGCCGAGGCGTCCGGGAGCGACCGGATGCGCATGGCGATGCGCGCGGCGAGGAGGTGACCGTGGCGAGCACCGCGGAAGAGGCGGAGCGGGCGGCGGCCGGGGTCGTCCGGGTGCGGGTGCCCGAGCGCGGCCTGCGCCAGGACCTGCGCGCCGTGAAGATCGTCCTGCACCGGGAGCTGATCCGGTTCTGGCGGGACAAGCTGCGGATGGTGTCCGGGCTCGTCCAGCCGGTGCTGTGGCTGCTGGTCATGGGCACCGGCCTGTCCAACCTCGTGACCAGCGGCGGCGGCCCGGCCGGGAGCGTCGACCTGAAGACCTTCATCTACCCCGGCGTGTGCGCGATGTCGGTGATGTTCACCGCGATGTTCTCCGCCGGGTCGATCGTGTGGGACCGCGAGTTCGGGTTCCTGCGCGAGATGCTCGTGGCGCCGGTCAGCCGCAGCGCGATCGTGATCGGCAAGTGCATCGGCGGCGCGGTCGTGGCGACCCTGCAGGGCGTGGTCATCGTGCTGCTCGCTCCGCTCGCCGGCGTCCCCTACGACCCGGTGCTGATGCTCCAGCTGATCGGCCTGATGTTCATCGGGGCGCTGGCGCTGACCGGGTTCGGGGTGATGATGGCGGCGCGGATCACCCAGATGCAGGCGTTCTTCGGCCTCATGCAGATGGCGATGATGCCGATGATGTTCCTGTCGGGCGCGCTGTACCCGCTGAACGGCCTGCCCACGTGGCTGAGCGTGCTGACCCGGTTCAACCCGCTCACCTACGCGGTCGACCCGATGCGGCACGTGGTGTTCGCGCACCTGGACGTCTCGCAGCGGCTGCTGCGCACGTTCGACCCGGGCGTCACCTGGGGCGGCTGGACGGTGCCGATCTGGCTGGAGATCCTCATCGTGCTGGGCATGGGCCTCGGCCTGATGGCGGTGGCCATCGTGGAGTTCCGCCGCGCCGACTGAGAAGCGGCCGGGCACGCGAGGGCCCGCCGGACCGCGCGGTCCGGCGGGCCCTCGCCCGTGTGCACGGCCTCTGCCGGCGGGTCAGACGGCGAAGTCCAGCAGCGGGCGGGCGTTGCTGGGGTGCCGCAGCTTGGACAGTGACTCCTTCTCCAGCTGCCGGATCCGCTCGCGGGTCAGCCCGAGGGCCTTGCCGATCTCGTCCAGGGTGCGCGGCGTCCCGTCGTACAGCCCGAACCGCATCGCCATGATCTTGGCTTCGCGCGGGGACAGGATGTCGAGGGTGCGGCGCAGCTGGTCGGCCATGAGCTGGCGGTCGACGAGCTCGGACGCCTCGGGGCTGTCGGTGTCCTCGATGAGGTCGCCGATGCGGGTCTCGCCGTCCTCGCCGATGGTGGAGTCCAGGCTGATCGGCTGGCGGCTGGTGCGCAGCAGCTCGCGGACCTGCTCGGGGCTCTTGTCCAGCTCGACGGCCAGTTCCTCGGGCGTGGGCTCGCGGCCGAGCCGCTGGTGCATGTCGCGCTCGACGCGGCTCAGCTTGCTGAGCATCTCCAGCACGTGCACGGGCAGCCGGATCGTGCGGGCCGAGTCGGCGAAGCCGCGCTGGATGGCCTGCCGGATCCACCACATCGCGTAGGTGGAGAACTTGTAGCCCTTGGAGTAGTCGAACTTCTCCACGGCGCGGATCAGGCCGAGGTTGCCCTCCTGGACGACGTCCAGCAGCGACAGGCCGCGGTCGGAGTACTTCTTGGCGACCGACACCACCAGCCGGAGGTTGGCCTCCAGCATGTGGGCCTTGGCGCGGCGGCCGTCGGCGGCGACCCATTCCAGGTCGGCGCGCAGGGCGGGGGAGAGGTCGGCGGTCTCCAGCTTGTGCTCGGCGTACAGCCCGGCCTCGATGCGCTTGGCGAGGTCGACCTCCTGCTCGGCGGTGAGCAGCTGGCGGCGCCCGATGGCCTTGAGGTAGGTGTGGACCGAGTCGCCCATGGTGGTCGACTGGTCGTCCAGGTCGGCGGGGGTCTCGGCGGCCTCGACCTCGGTGACCTCGAACTCCTCCTCGGAGGCGCCCGTGGTGTCCGCGGCCGGCGCGGCCGCGGGCTTGGCGGCGGCCTTCGCCTTGGCGGAGGTCCTGCGGGGGGCGCGCTTCTTGGCGGGGGAGGGCGTCGCCTGGGCGGTCTCGCCTCCGTCGTGGTCGACGGCCGCGGCCATCTTGCGGACGGTGTCCGGCTCGCCGGCCAGGCTGATACCGGCCTCCGACAGCTCGCGCAGGATCGAACGGCCCTGGGCCGGGCTGATCCCGGCGCTCTCGAAGGCCCCTCGCACCTCGTCCAGTGAGAGGCGCCCTTGGGCCCGGCCACGCTTCAGGAGCTCGCTGAGCGCGGGGCCCGCCGACTCCGTGAGCGGGGTCTCGACGGCGCTTCGCGGCATGGGGACACCCCCCTCCCTTCGGTGTGTGAGTGCGGCGCGGATTGTTGTTCGCTGGTGGCGCACGCACTTATCGGAACGTCGCACGACCGGGTCATTGTTCCCACGGCCGCGCGACCGGCGGCCCGCCGGTGGATCGCGGAGGAACGATCCAGACGCTGCTGGTGCCCGGAATGGGCCGTTTCATACCTCTGACCAGAACCGATCTCACCTTACTACGTAAAGGCGCCGGGCTGTGGCAGCGTGACGAACGCCACTACATGCCGGGGCCCTTCGGCCGCAGCGTCCGGCCGTACCGCGCGATCACGCGTTCCCGCAGGTCAGGATCGTCCCGGGGGACGGGTTCGAGGAACACCTCGTCGATCTCCTCGTGCGCGTCGTGCAGGTCGCGGGCCATCCGGACGCAGGCGCGTTCGACGTCGCCGGCGGTGAGGTCGTCGCGGAAGTCCAGCCGGGCGCAGGCGAGGACGCGGTCGGCGCCGAACGTGACGGTGATGATGTCGACGACCCAGTCGACCTCGGGCGCCGCGCCGAGGCGGGCGCGGACGTCGGCGACGATCCGGGGGTCGGCCTGGGTGCCGGTCAGCAGGTTGAGGTTGATGCGGCCGAGGACGAGCGCGACGGCGGTGAGCAGCACGCCGATGAGCAGCGACCCGATCGCGTCCCAGGTCGCCGAGCCGGTCAGCCGGTGCAGGCCGAGGGCGCCCGCGGCGATCAGGACGCCGATGAGGGCGGCCGAGTCCTCCAGCAGGACGCTGACCGAGGTGGGCTCGTCGGTCCGGCGGATGTGGGCGAGCAGCGGCAGGTCCTCGGCGCGGGCCGCGTCGCGGACCTGCCGGACGGCCTGCTGCCAGGAGATCCCCTCCAGCACGAACGCCACGCCGAGCACGCCGAAGGCGATGAGCGTGCCGGACTCCTCGCCCTGCCGGTGCCCGGTGAGCGTCTGGAACCCCTGGTAGAAGGAGAACAGCGCGCCCATGCCGAAGATCGCGACGGCGACCAGCAGCGTCCAGATGTAACGCTCCTTGCCGTACCCGAGGGGGTGGCGGCGGTCGGCCGGGCGGCCGCTGCGGCGCAGCCCGACGAGCAGCAGCAGCTCGTTGAAGGTGTCGGCGACCGAGTGGGCGGTCTCGGCGGCCATCGACGCCGAACCGGTGATCAACGCGGCGAAGCCCTTGGCGACGGCGATGCCCAGGTTGGCGCCGAGGGCGAGCAGGACGGTGAGGCCGCTCTCGTTCTCCTTGCCCTTCTCGCGGCCCTTCTCGCGGCCCTCCTCGCGCTCGCCGTCCGTCTCCCGCCCGCTGCGCTGTCCGGCCATGGTCGTCCTCTCCCCGTCCGGTCGGCGTGTCATGCGCGGCCGGTCGCGCGGCGGAGGTCAGGGCGCGGGGGCGCGGAGGCGGGCGCGGTCGGGTTTCCCGGACGCCAGCAGCGGGATCGTCTCCACCAGGTCCAGCTCGCGGGGGGCGGCATGGGCGGGCATCGTCTCGCGGACGAAGGCGCGCAGCTCGGTCAGCTCCGGCACGGCCGCGGGCGCCGGGACGACGACGGCGGTGACGCGCTCGCCCCATTCGGGGTCGGGCCGCCCGACCACGACGACGTCGCGGATCGCGGGGTGCCGCGACAGCGCGGCGGCGACCTCCCCGGCGACGACCTTCTCCCCGCCGGTGTTGATGACGTCGTCGACGCGGCCGCGGACGCGGAGCCGGCCGCCCTCCAGGGCGCCGAGGTCCTGGGTGACGAACCAGTCGCCGTCCCTGACCTCGGCGGTCAGCTCCGGGCGCAGCCGGTAGCCGGTGAACAGGGACGGGCCGGCCAGCCGGATCCGGCCGCCGTCGCCGAGCGCGACGCGCATGCCGTCCAGGGGCGTCCCGTCGTAGACGCAGCCGCCGCACGTCTCGCTCATGCCGTAGGTGGTGAACACGCGGGCGCCGCGCCCGCGGGCCTCGGCGAGCAGGCCGGGCGCGGCGGCGGCGCCGCCGAGGACGATCGCGCCGAGCCGCGACAGGTCGGCGCCGGTGTCGAGCAGGCGGCGCAGCTGGGTCGGGACGAGGGAGACGTGCAAGCCGTCCGCCCGCGCGACGGCGGCGGCGTCGAAGCGCGGCGCGATGACCGGGTCGGTGCCGGCGAGCAGGGAGCGGACGAGGACCTGGACGCCGGAGATGTGGCTGGTGGGCAGGCAGCACAGCCACCGGTCGCCCGGCCCGGCCCCGATCCGCGCGAGGGTCCCGGCGGCGGAGTGCCGCAGCGCGTCCGCGGACAGCTCGACGAACTTGGGGGTGCCGGTGGACCCGGACGTGGCGATCAGCACGGCCGTGCCGGCGTCGGCGGGCGGGTGCCCGGCGTCGGCGCGGTGGACGAGCCCTTCGGGCGTCTCGACCGCGTCGGGGGCCAGGGCGTCCAGCAGGTCGCCGAGGGCCGGTTCGGGCAGGCCGGGGGAGAGCGGGCAGATCACGGGCCCGCCGGCGAGCGCGTCCGCCAGCGCGTCCAGGAGGCGGGGGCCGGGCGGCAGGACGACGGCGTGCAGCGGGCGATCCATGATCTCATCAGCCTAGACGACCCCGCTGAACGCGTTCAAACGGGGGAGCGGTTGAATGGGGCACGACCGCCCGCGACCCGGCCGGCGCGGGGCGCTTCAGGGAGAGGAACACATGGTCTCGGAGCTGTTCGACGCGGACGCGTGGAAAGAGGTCGAGGGGTTCGGCTTCACCGACATCACCTACCACCGGGCCGTCGACCACGGCACGGTGCGGGTGGCGTTCAACCGCCCGGAGGTGCGCAACGCGTTCCGCCCCCACACGGTGGACGAGCTGTACCGGGCGCTGGACCACGCGCGGATGTCCAGCGACATCGGGTGCGTGCTGCTGACGGGCAACGGGCCGTCGCCGAAGGACGGCGGCTGGGCGTTCTGCTCGGGCGGCGACCAGCGGATCCGCGGCAAGGACGGCTACAAGTACGCCGAGGGCGAGACGTCCGACACGATCGACCCGGCGCGGGCGGGGCGGCTGCACATCCTGGAGGTGCAGCGGCTGATCCGGATGATGGGCAAGGTCGTCATCTGCGTGGTGCCGGGCTGGGCCGCGGGCGGCGGGCACAGTCTGCACGTGGTGTGCGACCTGACCCTCGCCAGCCGCGAGCACGCCCGGTTCAAGCAGACCGACGCGGACGTGGCGAGCTTCGACGGCGGGTTCGGGTCGGCGTACCTGGCGCGGCAGGTCGGGCAGAAGTTCGCCCGCGAGATCTTCTTCCTCGGCGACGCCTACGACGCCGAGGCAGCGCACCGGATGGGCATGGTCAACGCCGTCGTCCCGCACGCCGAGCTGGAGGCCACGGCGCTGGAGTGGGCGCGGAAGGTCAACGGCAAGAGCCCGACGGCGCAGCGGATGCTGAAGTTCGCGTTCAACCTGATCGACGACGGGCTCGTCGGCCAGCAGGTGTTCGCCGGGGAGGCGACGCGGCTGGCCTACGGCACCGACGAGGCGGCCGAGGGACGCGACTCGTTCCTGGAGAAGCGCGACCCCGACTGGTCGCGTTTCCCGTGGTACTACTAAGTGTTCATACGCACGGCGTGATCCGGAATACCGTGATTCGGCGGGCGGATCATCGGCAGGTCAGGGGGTTCGGCGGGTGCGGGTCTTCTCCATCCCGATGCGGACGCGGTTCCGCGGTGTGACGCGGCGGGAGGGCGCCCTCGTGCGGGGCCCCGCCGGATGGGGGGAGTTCTCGCCGTTCGCCGAGTACGGCCCGGCCGAGTGCGCCCGCTGGCTCGCCGCCGCCCGCGAGGCCGCGCACGAGGGCTGGCCCGAGCCCGTCCGGGACCGGATACCGGTGAACGTGACGATCCCGGCGGTGGACCCCGAGCGCGCGTTCGCGATGACCAAGGAGTCCGGCTGCCGCACCGCGAAGGTGAAGGTCGCCGAGCGCGGGCAGGGCGACGCCGACGACATGGCCCGGGTCGAGGCCGTCCGGGACGCGATCGGGCCGGACGGCCGCGTGCGCGTCGACGTGAACGGCCGCTGGGACGTCGACCACGCCGCCCGGATGATCCGGGCGCTGGACCGGTGGGAGCTGGAGTACGTCGAGCAGCCCTGCGCGACGCTGGCGGAGCTGGCGCGGGTGCGGCGGCGGGTGGACGTGCCCGTCGCGGCGGACGAGTCGATCCGCCGCGCCGAGGACCCGCTGAAGGTGCGGGCGGCGGAGGCCGCCGACGTGGCGGTGCTGAAGGTGCAGCCGCTCGGCGGCGTCGCGGCGGCGCTGCGGGTCGCCGAGGCGTGCGGGCTGCCGGTGGTGGTGTCGAGCGCGGTGGAGACGTCGGTGGGGCTGGCGGCGGGCGTGGCGCTGGCCGCCGCGCTGCCCGACCTTCCGTACGCGTGCGGGCTGGGCACGCTGTCGCTGCTGGAGGGCGACGTGGTGCGCGATCCGCTGCGGCCGGTCGAGGGGGAGATCGAGGTGCGGCGGCCCGTGCCGGACGAGGAGGCGCTGCGGCGCTGGGAGGTCCCCGCGGAGGCGTGGCGGGACCGCGCCCTGGCCGCGCAGGAGCATCTGGCCGGCCCCGCGGTGATCGAGGCGGCCCCGTGAACCCGGCGACCGCGCTGGCGACCGTCCTGGTCGACGAGCTGCTGCGGTGCGGGATGAGCGACGCGGTGCTGGCGCCGGGGTCGCGGTCGGCGCCGCTGGCGCTGGCGCTGCAGGCCGCCGAGGAGGCGGGGCGGCTGCGGCTGCACGTGCGGATCGACGAGCGGTCGGCGTCGTTCCTCGGGCTGGGCCTGGCGAAGCGGTCGAGCCGCCCGGTGGCGCTGGTGTGCACGTCGGGGACGGCGGCGGCGAACTTCCATCCGGCGGTGATCGAGGCGCACGAGTCCGGCGTCCCGCTGATCGTGCTCACCGCCGACCGGCCGCCGGAGCTGCGCGACACCGGCGCGAACCAGACGATCGACCAGGTGAAGCTGTACGGGACGGCGGTGCGGTGGAGCACCGAGGTCGGCGTGCCGGAGAACCGCCCGGGGATGGTGGCCTACTGGCGGTCGCTGGTCAGCCGCGCGTGGGGGGCGGCGCAGGCGCCGTCGCCGGGGCCGGTGCACCTGAACGCGGCGTTCCGCGAGCCGCTGATCCCCGACGGCGACGAGACGTGGTGCGAGCCCCTCGACGGCGACGCGACCGGCGCGTGGACGAAGGTGCGGCCGGCGACGCCGGGGTCGGTGCTGCACGTCCCGCCGACCCGCCGCGGCGTGCTGGTGGTGGGGGACGGGGCGACGAACGTCAAGCGGTACGTGGCGGCCGCGTCGATGGCCGGGTGGCCCGTGCTGGCCGAGCCGAACGGCAACGCCCGCTACGGCGACCACGCCCTGTCGTCGCACCATTTCCTGCTGGGCGTCCCGGAGTTCGTGGAGCGGCACCGCCCCGAGGTCGTGGTGACGCTCGGGAAGCCGGGGCTGTCGCGGCCGCTGCTGTCGCTGCTGCGGCGCGCCGAGGAGCACATCGTCCTCGCCCCGGACCTGGCGCGCTGGCCCGACCCCGTCCGGTCGGCGACGCAGGTGGCGCCCGAGGTGGAGATCCCGGTGGTGTCCGGCGACGACGCGTGGCTGAAGTCGTGGCGGGCCGCGGACCTGGCCGCCGCGGCGGCGGTGGACGCGGTCCTGGACGCGGTGCCGCAGGTGAGCGAGCCGCGGCTGGCCCGCGACCTGGTCGCCGGGCTGCCGGGCGGGTCGCTGCTGTTCACCGCGGCGAGCATGCCGATCCGGGACCTGGACCAGGTGATGCGCCCGCGCCGCGGTATCCGGATCATGGCGAACCGGGGCGCGAGCGGCATCGACGGGCTGGTCTCGACGGCGATGGGCGCCGCGCTGGCGCACAGCGGCCGCTCCTACGCCCTGCTCGGCGACCTGGCGTTCCTGCACGACCAGAACGGCCTGATCATCGGCCCGTACGACCGGCGCCCCGACCTGGCCCTCATCGTGGTGAACAACCGGGGCGGCGGGATCTTCTCGCTGCTGCCGCAGGCGGCGCTGCACGGCCCGTTCGAGCGGGTCTTCGGCACGCCGCACCAGGTGGACGTGGAGACCGTCGCCGCCGCGCACGGCGTCCCGTACCGGCGGCTGGAGGCCGCGGCGGACCTGCCGAAGGCGATGGCGGGGGAGGGGCTGCGGATCATCGAGGCCCGCACCGACAGGGAGGCGAACGCGTCCCTGCACGCCGACATCCGCAAGGCGGCGCAGGCCGCCGTCCGCGAGACCCTCGCCTGAGTTCCCGCCGCCCCCCGGCCTGGTCGAACATTTCAGTCTTCAATTTACAACGTAAAGGCGTCGGGCAGCGACACCAACCTTAACCTCCAACCAACAAAAACCTCCCCGACGCCGAGGCTTCGATCGGGCCGGAAGAGAAGTGGTCAGGGGGTCAGGAGGCGGTCGCGGAGGGCGTCGGTGTCCTCGGGCGTCCAGCCGTGCCCGGCGAGCCAGCCGAGCGTCCCGCCGAACTCCTCGTCGACGCGGGCGAGGAGCTTCTCCATCAGCGCGGCGTGCGGCTTGTGGGTGTCGGCAGGGCGGGAGTCGAGGTCGGCGGCGTAGGTATCGCTGGCCCGCAGCCGACGCAGGATCGCCGCCAGGCGTTCACCGGTCTGGACGTAGTCGGCGACGATGGCCTCGCGGGTGACGCCGGCGGCGTCCAGGGCGAGGGCGCAGACGACGCCGGTGCGGTCCTTCCCGGCGGCGCAGTGCACCAGTGAGGAGCCGTCGGTGCGGGTCATGACGCGGAGGGCGGCGACGATGGAGTCGCCGCGGTCGGCCAGGTAGCCCAGGTAGTGGCCGGTGGAGCGGTCGTCCTGCCAGGGGAGCGCCTTGTCCACATCGACGTCGGTGTCGGCGGCGACATCGGTGTGGCGGCCCCCCTCGGGGAACAGCGACAGATGGTGGACGGTCACGGTCTGTATGCGGGTGAGGGGCCCGGGGCCTTCGAGGCGCACTTCGGCCTCGCTTCGCAGGTCGATGACGTTCTTCAGGCCGTAGTCGTCGAGAAGGATGCGGACGTCGGTGACCGAGAGGTCCTGGAGGTTGTCGGAGCGGAGCACGCAGCCCCGCCTGGTGGTCCTGCCATCGGCCGTGGGGAGCCCGCCGAGGTCTCGGGCGTTGACGGCTCCGTCCAGTTCGATCCACCGCGTGCCATCGTCCATGACTTATGACCTTATAGGGGCGAGGTGCCCGGACTTTTACGCAGGGTCCTGTCCCGGGGGGAAGGACATCCCTGGGGTGAGCGGCGCGGGCCGGTACCGGGACCTGCGAGCCAGGGGACAGTTGGCTCCGCAGCGTGGCGACCGCGCGACCTCACGCTCCGTAGTGTTCGAGGAGCTGTTCTTCCTACTCGAACTGGAGGCTTCATGCCCGCGACCCTGCACGCTCCCTCCCCGTCGTCCGCCACATCGGCGGGCCGGGCCGGCAGCGACTTCGCTCCACTCGCGCGGCGGGTTCGCGAGGGCGGGCTGCTGGAGCGCCGCCGCGGCTACTACGCGCGGGCGATCGCGCTGAACCTGGCCGCGACGGCCGCGGTGTGGGGTGCGGTGGCGTGGGCGGGCCCCAGCTGGTGGACGGTCCTGCTGGGCGTTCCCCTCGCCGTCCTGACGGCGCGGACGGCGTTCCTCGGGCATGACGCGGGGCACCGGCAGATCGCGCGGAGCGCGCGGGCGAACCGGTGGCTGGGGTTGCTGCTGGGCAACCTGCTGCTGGGAATGGGGCACGGGTGGTGGAACGACAAGCACAACCGGCATCACGCCAATCCGAACCATGTGGGCAAGGACCCGGACGTGGGGGAGGGCGTGCTGGCGTGGACGAGCGAGCAGGCCGGGCGGAAGCGGGGCGTGCTGCGGTGGGTGGCGCGGCATCAGGCGGCGCTGTTCTTCCCGCTGCTGACGCTGGAGGGCGTCAACCTGAAGGTGGGGAGCCTGCTGTTCCTGCGCGACCGGTCCCGGCGCGACCGGCTGGTCGAGGGCGGTCTGCTGCTGGCGCACGCGGTGGGGTATCTGGGGCTGGCGTTCGCGCTGCTGCCGCCGGCGCAGGCGGTGGCGCTGATCGCGGTGCAGCACGCGCTGTTCGGGGTGCATCTGGGTGCGGTGTTCGCGCCGAACCACAAGGGGATGGCGATGCCGGAGCCGGGTGAGCGGTGGGGGCATCTGCGGCGGCAGGTGCTGACGTCGCGGAACGTGCGGGGCGGGGTGGCGACCGACTGGCTGATGGGCGGGCTGAACTACCAGATCGAACACCATCTGTTCCCGGGGGTGCCGCGGTGCAGCCTGCGGCGGGTGCGTCCGCTGGTGATGGAGCACTGCGCGGCGGTGGGCCTGCCCTACACCGAGACGGGCCTGATCGCGTCGTACCGGGAGGCTCTCGGTCACATGCGGGCGATCGGGGAGCCGCTGCGGTAGGGGCGGGGCTATGCTCCGGGCCATGCCGGAGGGACATACGATTCATCGCCTGGCCGCCGATCACCAGCGGATGTTCGGCGGCCTCGCCGTCGCGGCCACGAGTCCGCAGGGGCGGTTCGCCGAGGGGGCGCGGCGGCTGGACGGGCGGGTGCTGGCGGACGCGGACGCGCACGGCAAGCATCTGCTGCTGGGGTTCGACGACGAGCTGACGCTGCACGTCCATCTGGGCATTTATGGCCGGTTCGGGTTCGGGGCGCTGCCGGCTCCGGATCCGGTGGGGCTGGTGCGGCTGCGGCTGGTGGGCGGGGAGCATTTCGCGGATCTGCGGGGTCCGAACACGTGCGAGGTGCTGGAGCCGGGTGAGGTGAAGCTGCTGCGGGACCGGCTGGGGCCCGATCCGCTGCGGGCGGACGCCGATCCGGAGCTCGCGTGGCGGCGGATCAGCCGGGCGCGGACGCCGATCGCGGTGCTGCTGATGGATCAGTCGGTGGTGGCGGGTCCGGGGAACATCTACCGGGCGGAGGTGCTGTTCCGGCAGGGGATCGATCCGCGGTTGCCGGGGCGGCGGCTGTCGGCGGGGCAGTGGGCGGCGATCTGGGACGATCTGGTGCTGCTGATGGCCGAGGGGGTCCGGGTGGGGCGGATCGACACGGTCCGTCCGGAGCACACGCCGGAGGCGATGGGGCGTCCGCCGCGGGTGGACGATCACGGTGGTGAGGTGTACGTGTACCGGCGTGCGGGGCTGCCGTGCCTGGTGTGCGGGACGCCGGTGGCGGCGGCGGAGGTGGCGTCGCGGAACCTGTTCTGGTGTCCGGGGTGCCAGCCCTCCCCCGTGTGACGTCGCGCCGTTGCGGCGTCCCGCGGTGCGGTGTCCCGCCGGGTCAGGAGACGGTGGGGGTGGGGCCGGTGTCGCCGGCGGTGGTGTGGGC
>NZ_SMJW01000173.1 GCF_004348335.1 Actinomadura bangladeshensis
CCGCCTGGACTCGCCACCGGAGACCGGCCGGCCCGCGCCGCCGGCGGTCCCGCGCGAGGAGAAGACCCCGCCCCGCCGTCCGAACGTCCCGCCGCGCAGGCTGGACGCGCCGCCGCTCGGGCCCCGGGAGGGCGATGCGCCGAGGCGGGCGGACGGGCCTGCGGAGCCGCAGCCGCCGCGCCGCCGTGTTCCGCCTCGGCGGCTGGACGCGGTCGGGCCGGGTCGGCCCGCGGACGAGCCGCGCCCGCCGTCGGACATCCCCGCTCTCTGGGGCAGGCCCGGCCCCAAACCGCAGCCTCCGACCGACCGACCGGCCGACCGACCGGCGGAGCGACCGGCGGAGCGACCGGCGGAGCGACCGGCGGAGCGACCGGCGGAGGAGCCGGCGGCGCACGCCCAGGTCCGGCGCGGGCAGTCGATCGCCGGATACAAGCGCCCCGAGCTGGTGGAGATCGTCGGTCGCATCGCCGAGCGCGAGCCCGACCTCACCGACGACCAGATCGTCGAACTGGTCGCGCGCCTGCTCGACTGCCCCGAGGACGAGGAACTGCTGGTGGGCGCCCGTCTCCGCTATGCCGTGGAGCAGTACCGCCACCGGCCCGGCTAGGTGGACCGCCCTTGCCGACTGGTCCGCCGCCAATGGTGCCGAGCACATGTATTTGCAGGTCGAAAGCGATAACGGCGCTACGGGCGGGCCGGTTTCACCGGAATATGCGCCTACCACTACCGGACGGCGGCGGAACGGGCTCGGTGAATTCGGCGCCCGATGTCACTGGATGTCTGTACAAATGTCGTGTGACGGAATGGGACGAGGAGGCGATGGCGCGGTTGCGGGCCGCCGTTCACGCGGGCCGCGGCGATACCTCGGTGCTTCGCGGGCGTCCGCTCCGGCCGGTGCTCCAGTACGCCGGCGACCTTTTCGTGGCCGCCCTCTCCCAGCCCCCCATTGACGTCGGCTTCGACGTCGGCCTTGCCCGCGCATGCCTCGACGAGCTGCGCGGACGCGACCTTCCCGGCGATGCCGAACTGGCCGAGCACCTCGCCGAAGAGCTGGGGGAGCTCTACACCGAGCCGCTCGCCTCGCTGCCCGCCGACCTCGGTGCCGTGGCCGCGGCCCTCGAGGACGGCGATCAGGTCCTCGACCTGGAGCGCGGCGACGTCCTCCCCGCCGACGAACTACCGGATGACGAGTGCGGGGGGCGGCGGTGGCGGCCGATCCCGCCGGCCGTCCTGCCCGTGGGGGAGGACGCCCGGCGGGGCGCGGCGCGCAAGTGGCTCGCCGGCGAGGGGTACCGGCCCGTCCCGCGGCGCCTCTAGGAGCCGGGGCGCACCAGCGGGAACGGGATCGTCTCCCGGATGCTGCGCCCGGTGAGCGTGATCAGCAGCCGGTCGATGCCCATGCCCATCCCGCCGGCCGGCGGCATCGCGTACTCCAGGGCGCGCAGGAAGTCCTCGTCCAGCTCCATGGCCTCCGGGTCGCCGCCCGCGGCCTGCAGCGACTGCTCGGTGAGCCGCTGCCGCTGCAGGATCGGGTCGATCAGCTCGGAGTAGGCGGTGCCCAGTTCGAGGCCGAAGACGATCAGGTCCCACTTCTCCGCCAGGCGCGGGTCCGCGCGGTGGGGGCGGGTCAGCGGCGAGGTCTCGGCCGGGTAGTCGCGGACGAACGTCGGCGCCTTCAGCCCCTCCTCGACCAGCGCCTCGAACAGCTCCTGGACGATCTTGCCCTGCCCCCACTGCGGGTCGGCGTTCAGCCCGTGCCGCTCGGCGAACCCGCGCATGGCGGCCTGCGGCGTGTCGGGCGTGACCTCCTCGCCGAGGGCCTTCGACACCGACTCGTAGACGGTGATCTCCTCCCAGGGCTCGGCGAGGTCGTACTCGACGCCGTCCCGGACGACGACGGTGGTGCCGAGGGCGGCGCGGGCCGCGTCGGTGACGAGGGAGCGGGTCAGCGCCGCCATCGTGTCGTAGTCGCCGTAGGGCTCGTACGCCTCCAGCATCGTGAACTCGGGGTTGTGCTTGTGGGACACGCCCTCGTTGCGGAAGTTGCGGTTCAGCTCGAAGACCCGCCCGACACCGCCGACCAGCAGGCGCTTCAGGTACAGCTCGGGCGCGATCCGCAGGTAGAGCTGCATGTTGTAGGCGTTAATGCGGGTGGTGAACGGCCGCGCGGTGGCGCCGCCGTGCACCGGCTGCAGCATCGGGGTCTCGACTTCGAGGTAGCCGCGCTCGCGCAGCCCGTCGCGGACGGCGGCGATGGCGTCGCCGCGCATCCGCAGCATCCGGCGGGACTCGTCGTTCACGATGAAGTCGACGTACCGCTGCCGGACGCGGGCCTCCGGGTCCGACAGCCCGGAACTCTTGTTCGGCAGCGGGCGCAGGCACTTCGCCGCGAGCGTCCAGGACGAGGCGAGCACTGACAGCTCCCCGCGCCGGGACGTGACGACCTCGCCGCGCACGCTCACCTGGTCGCCGAGGTCGATGAGGGCCTTCCAGCGCCGCAGCGACTCCTCGCCGAGCGCGTCCGCGGTCAGCATGCCCTGCAGGTCGTCGGTCTCGTCCCGCAGCGTGACGAAGATCAGCCGGCCGTGCTCGCGGGCCAGCACGACCCGTCCCGCGATCGCCACCGCGGTGCCCGTGCGGGCGTCGGGGGCGAGGCCGGGGAAGCGGGCGCGGATGTCGGCGGCGAAGTCGGTGCGCTCGCAGCCGAGCGCGTACGGCTCCATCCCGGCGGCGCGGATCTGGTCGAGCTTGGCGTGCCGGACCCGCTCCTGCTCCGACAGCCGCCGCTGCGGGGCGCGCGCCGCGTCCGCCGCCTCCTCGATCTCGTGGATCTTGTCGACGAGATCGGTGGAGGGGACCATCGCGGCGGCCCGGTCCAGCTTCGGGCGGTTGAGGCTCGGCAGGAACCCCTCGGCCCGCGCGTAGGCGAGCCCGAGCCGGACGAGGTGCCGCCCCTGCTGGTAGCAGATGAATCGCGGACGCCAGTGCGGCAGGTACTTGGCGTTCGACAGGTACAGCGATTCGAGCTGCCAGAACTTCGACGCGAACGACAGGAACCGGTAGTACAGCCGCGCGACCGGCCCGGCCCCGATCTGCGACCCGCGCTCGAACGCCGACCGCAGCATCGCGAAGTTCAGCGACAGCTGCTGCGCGCCGACCGCCGCCGCCTTCTCCGCCAGCTTGGCGACCATGTACTCGTTCAGGCCGTTCTCGGCGAGCCGGTCGCGGCGCATCAGGTCGAGCGACAGCCCGGCCCGCCCCCACGGGACGAAGCTGAGCAGCCCGCGCAGCTCCCCGTGCGCGTCGAACGCCTCGACCATGACGCAGCGCCCGTCGGTGGGGTCGCCGAGGCGGCCGAGCGCCATGGAGAAGCCGCGCTCGGTCTCCTCGCCGCGCCAGGCGTCGGCACTGCGGATCAGCTTGGCCATCTCCCAGCCGGGGATCTGCGAGTGCCGCCGGATCCGGATGGTGTACCCGGCCCGCTCGACCCGCCGGACCGCCTGCCGGACCTGCCGCATCTCGCGGCCGTCGAGGTTGAAGTCGGTGAGGTCGATGATCGCCTCGTCGCCGAGTTCGAGCGCGTCGAACCCGTGCCGCCTGTAGATGTGGGCGGCGCGCTCGCCGACGCTGACCGCGCCCGGGATCCACGCGTGCGCGCGGCACTCCTCCAGCCACGCCTCGATCGCCTGGTCCCACGATTCGGGGTCGCCGAGCGGGTCGCCGCTGGCCAGCGAGACCGAACCCTCCACCCGGTAGGCGATGGCCGCCTTACCGTTCGGCGCGACCATGACGTCCTTGTCGCGGCGCAGCGCGAAGTAGCCGAGCGAGTCCTGGTCGCCGTACTCGGCGAGCAGGCCGCGCGCCGCGAGCTCCTCGCCGGGGGACAGGACGGGGTCGCGCCGGCCCGGCTTGAACAGCGCCCAGAACGTGACGATCAGCAGCCCGGTGCCGAGGCTCCACAGGATCGCGTCCACCCAGAACGGCACCGACACGTCGATCGGCTTGCCGGTGACGCGCGGCCCGAGGACGGTCTGGGAGATCGCGTAGAGGGGGTGCGTCCAGAAGTCGCCGCTTGAGTTCCGGTCGGTGACGGTGACCAGGAACGTGCCGATTCCGCAGGTCACGACCAGGAGGCTGGTGAAGACGATGGTGGCCAGGCGCCGGTTGGCGCGGTCGGGCAGCGTGGTGAACTGCCCCCGCGCGGAGATCAGCAGGCCGAGGACGGCGAGGTACACGCCGGCCGTGACGATCAGCCCCACGGGGGTGGGCATGTCCGGGTTGAACAGCGTCGTCAGGACGGCGGTGACGCCGAGCGCGGTGGGCAGGCAGAAGATCAGGACGAGGATCCGCCAGGCGGCCTTCTTGCGCCGTCGGATGCCCATCGACAGCAGGATCCACACCAGGCCGATGGGGACGCTGGGGAACCAGCCGAGGTACCCGATCCAGCGCAGCGCCCAGATATCGGCTATCTCGAGGATGAGACCATAGGAGACCCACGCGAGCAGTGACAGGATCCCGGAGAGTCGGGTGTACCAGAAGAAGATCGTCGGAGCGGCCTGGACGAGCCGGTCCCACTCGCCCCGCAGACCGCCCCGCAGGCGGCCCTGCGGGCCTTTGTCGATCATGGTCCCCCGGTCCGGACGCGGCACGTCCCTCGCTGGTATGGCGCTCTCCTTTTTACCGGGTGTCACGTCGACCACGCTTTCGTCCGCCCGCGGCCGCCCGGCGGCGAACCTGCGGGCCGGGCCGGACGTCGTACGGGTAGGGGGATGTGGCTTGCAAGCTCGGTCCAAGGTTGTCAGCAAAAGTCGATATGGTCGCGGATATGCCAAATGAACCCACCGGTGAGCGGTTGCTCGCCCGCCGCTACCGCCTGGTGACCCAGGTCGGCCGGGGCGGCATGGGGACGGTCTGGCAGGCGCACGATGAGGTCCTCGGTCGTGACGTCGCGGTGAAGGAGGTCATCCTCCCGCATGGTCTCACCGATGAGGAACGCGCCGTGCACCACAAGCGCACGTTCCGTGAGGCCCGCACCGCCGCGCGGCTCGGCCACCCCGGCGTCGTGACGGTCTACGACGTCGTCGAGGAGGACGACCGGCCCTGGATCATCATGGAGCTGATCAAGGCCCGCTCCCTGGACCAGGTGATCAAGCAGGACGGGCCGCTGGAGCCGCGCCGCGCCGCCGAGATCGGCCGGCAGATGCTCGCCGCGCTGCACGCCGCGCACGGCGCCGGCGTCCTGCACCGCGACGTGAAGCCGAGCAACGTGCTGATCACCGGCACGGGGCGGATGGGCGAGCGGGCCGTGCTCACCGACTTCGGCATCGCGACCGCCGCCGGTGACGCCACCCTCACCCAGACCGGTCTGGTGATGGGCTCCCCCGCCTACATCGCGCCCGAGCGCGCCCGGGGCCGCGTCGCCGGCCCGGCGTCGGACCTGTGGTCGCTCGGCGTCACCCTGTACGCGATGCTGCACGGCAGGTCGCCGTTCGAGCGGCCCGAGCCGATGGCGGCGCTGGTCGCGGTGATCTCCGAGGAGCCGGACCCGCCGGAGAAGGGCGGCCGGCTCGTCCCGGTCATCGAGGGGCTGCTGCGCAAGAACCCCGACCAGCGGATGGACGCGATCGAGGCCGGCGCGCTGCTGGACGACATCGTCCGCCAGGAGACCGTCGACACCCAGCGCACGATGGCCGTCGAGTTCTCGGTGGACGAGCTCCCCGGCCCCCAGACCACCGCCCGCGACTCCTCCTACCGGTCGCAGCCGTACGCGGAGGCGTACGCCGAGCCGTACCCGGAGACCTACGCGCCCGACCAGCCGCTCCCCGAGGAGATGGACGACTCCGGCGGCGGCCCCGGCGGGCCCGAGCCCGGCGCGCCGGCGGCCGATCCCGAGGCCCGCCCGGACCAGCTGACCAGCCTGGACCTCCCCACCGGCAAGGCGCGCAAGGCGGCCGCGGCGAACCCCGCCGAGACCGCGCCCGACCCCGACCGCGTCAGTTCGTGGCACCCGGGTCCGCGCACCGAGCCGGCCGGGGCCGTCCGGCACGGCGGCGAGCGGGCGCCCGAGCCGGGGCCGTCCACGCACTTCCCGCCGACCACGCACCCGGCCGCGCGGCCCGCGCTGGCCGCCAACCGGAACGTGCTGATCGTCGCCGCGATCGTCCTGATCATCATCGTGGTCGTCGCGGGCATCGCGCTCGCCGCCAACGGGGGCGGCGAGAAGGACGGGAAGGCCCGCACGGAGGGCGCCACCGCCCCGGCCGCGTCCGCGACGCCGAGCGCCGAGCAGAGCACGACGCCGAGTGCGACGGCCACTGTCTCGCCGAGCACGCTGGCCACCGGTGCGCTGCCCGCCGGGTTCACCATGCACGACGACAAGAGCGGCTACTCGGTGCCCGTCCCCGCGGGCTGGACCGGGCCCGAGCGCAAGCAGGGCGGCGACTTCTTCTACTCGCCCGACCGTCGCGCCTACCTCCAGATCGACCAGACCGACGACCCGGGCGACAGCGCGATCGACGACTGGCGGCGGCAGGAGCGCGGCGGCACCGGCTTCCCCGGCTACAAGAAGATCAGGATCGCGCCGACCGGCGACCACCCGCCCGTCCCCGACACCGGCGACGGCGACGACTCGGCGGACTGGGAGTTCACCTACAACGGCGATGGGGGAAGGGTGCACGTCCTCAACCGCGGATTCGTGGCGGGCGGCCACGGCTACGCCATCCTCCTGCGCGCCCCCGACGACGCCTGGAGCAAGCTGTTCGCGGACCTGCAGCCGGTCTACCGGTTCTTCAAGCCCGCGAACGAGTGATGGACGGCCGCCTCCTCGCCGGCAGGTACCGGCTCGAATCCGTCGTCGGACGCGGCGGCATGGGCACGGTGTGGCGCGCCCTCGACGAGACCCTCGACCGCGAGGTCGCGGTCAAGGAGGTCGTGCTGCCCGCCGGGCTGAGCGACGACGAGCGCGAGAACCGGCACCGCCGGACGCTCCGCGAGGCCCGCGCGTCGGCGCGGCTGAACCATCCGGGCGTCGTGACCGTACACGACGTCGTGGACGAGGACGACCGGCCGTGGATCGTCATGGAGCTGGTGCGGGCCCGTTCCCTCCTGGACATCGTGGACGAGGACGGGCCGCTCCCGCCCGGACGCGTCGCGACGATCGGGCGGCAGATCGCGGGCGCGCTGCGGGCGGCGCATGCGATCGGCATCCTGCACCGCGACGTCAAGCCCGCGAACGTGCTGGTCGCGGACGGCGACCGGGCCGTCCTCACCGACTTCGGCATCGCGCAGATGGCGGGCGACGCGACGCTCACCGGCACCGGGCTGATCATGGGGTCGCCCGCGTACATGTCGCCGGAGCGGGTGAACGGCGACCCGGCGATCCCGGCGTCCGACCTGTGGGCGCTCGGCGCGACCCTCTACGCGGCGACCGAGGGCAAGGCGCCGCACCACCGCAGCGATGCCATGGCCGTGCTCGCGGCCGTGATGACGCAGGACGTCCCGCCGCCGAAGAACGCGGGGCCGCTCGCGCCCGTTCTGACCGGGCTGCTGGAGCGGGACCCGGTCCGGCGGCTCAGCGGGGACCAGGCGGAGGAGGCGCTGAAGGCGGTCGCGTCCGGGCATGCCGCGAACCTGGCCGCCGCGCAGCTCGCGGCGGGCCGGGAGACGGCGGTCGACGGGCCCGCGGCCGCGACGGGGGCCGTGCCGCCGCAGCAATCCGTCCCCGTACCGCCGCCGCCCCCGGCCGGGGGCATGACCGCGGCCTTCCCGCCGGACACCGGCCGACAGTGGACGCCCGGACACACCGCACCCGGATATACCGCACCCGGACACACCGCGCCCGGATACGCGCAGCCTCCGCCGCCGCCCCGGAAGCGGTCGCCGATCCTGCCGATCCTCGGCGGCGTCGCCGCGGCGGCGGTGATCCTGGCGGTCGCCGGGGCGGTGTTCTGGGTGAACCGGCCGTCGTCCGGGGAGACGAACGCCACGCGGTCGCCCACCACCGTCGCCCGGCAGTCCACGCCCGCAGCCCAGGACACGCGGCCCGGCACCTCGGCGCCGTCCTCGTCCGCGGACTCCCCGCCCAAGCCGGCCCGGCCGCCCCTCCCCGCGGGCTTCACCGTGGGGACCGGCCCCGGATTCACGATCGGCGTCCCGCCCGGATGGCGGCGCTCCGAACAGGGCAACAGCGTCATCTGGACCGACCCCGCCTCCACCGCTTACATTCAGGTCGACCAGACGGTCTGGACCGGTGATCCCTACGACCACTGGCTGGGCTGGGAGCGGGAGGCCATCGCGGACGGCAAGCTGAAGGGCTACCGGCGGGTCGGGGAGATCACCCGCGCGGAGGCCGCCGGGTATCCGGCCGCCGACATCGAGTTCACCTGGATCCGCAGCACGGGCGCCACCCGGGCCCGGGACCGGGGCGTGATCGTCGACGGCCGGCCGTACGCGATCGTGGTGGCCGTTCCCGCGTCCCAGTGGAATGAGAGAGAGCCGCTCGTGAAGAATGTGCTCGACACGTTCCGTCCCTCCGGGGTGGGATGACCAATGGGGGGACTCTTCCGAGATGACTCAGGCACGCCTGCTCGGTAACCGCTACCGGCTGGACTCGGTGGTCGGCCGGGGCGGTATGGGCACCGTGTGGCGCGCCCGCGACGTCATGCTGGACCGCGAGGTCGCGGTGAAGGAGGTCGTGTTCCCGCCGGGCCTGAACGACGACGAGATCGGCGTCCTGTACGAGCGGACGTTCCGGGAGGCGCGGGCGTCGGCGCGGCTGAACCACTCCGGTGTCGTCACCGTCCACGACGTGGTGCAGGAGGCCGGTCGGCCCTGGATCGTGATGGAGCTGGTCCTCGCCCCGTCCCTGCAGGACATCATCGAGCGCGGCCCGATGGACCACCGCAGGGTGGCCGACATCGGCCTGCAGATGCTCGGCGCGCTCCGGCACGCCCACGAGAAGGGCATCCTGCACCGCGACGTCAAGCCCAGCAACGTGCTGATCACCGACTCCGGCCGGGTCGTGCTCACCGACTTCGGCATCGCGCAGGTCGAGGGCGACGCGACGCTCACCCAGACGGGCCTGGTCATGGGGTCGCCCGCCTACATCCCGCCCGAGCGGGCGCAGGGCGAGCGGGCGGTGCCCGCGTCCGACCTGTGGGCGCTCGGCGCGACGCTGTACGCGGCGGTCGAGGGTCGGTCCCCCTACGAGCGGTCGGACGCGATGTCGTCGCTGCAGGCCGCGCTGACCGAGCCGGTCCCGCCGGCCCGGAACGCGGGGCCGCTCGCACCGGTGCTGGACGGGCTGCTCGCGCGCCAGCCGGTGCACCGGATGACCGCCGTCCAGGCGGAACCGCTGCTCACCCGCGTCGCGGCCATGCCGCCGCCGCGGCCTCCGGCACCGCCCGTGCCGCAGCGGCTCGCGCCGCCGAGCCGGACCGTGCTGGACGAGCCGTCCGCCCGCCGGGCGCCGCCGGTCCGCGCCGACGACGCCGCGGAGACCGTCCTGGACCCGTCCGAACTCGGCGTGGTCACCCGGCAGGACCGCGAGGCCGTGACGCGCCTCGACTCCGACGACCTCAGCCCGGTGACCCGGCGCGACCCGGGTGGTGTCGCGGAGCGCGACAGCGGATACCCGGAGCACGACGGCTCCTACCGCCCGCCGGCCGCACGGCCCGGTCAGGATCGCGAGCCCCGCACGCTGCTGGAGACCGAGTGGACGCCGCCGCCGGCCCGGCAGCCCGATCCGCCGCGGACGTCCCCGCCGTGGGAGCAGCCGCGGCATTACCCGAGCTGGCAGCAGCAGTCGCAGGCGCAGCCGCCGGTCCGGGCGGGCGGCGAGCGCCGCAGGACGGTGCTGGTCGTCACGATCGCCGTCGTCCTCGTCGTGGCGGCGGTGCTGCTGGGCGCGTTCATCCTGCGCGGCAAGCTGCAGACGGACGCTCAAGCGATGGCGAGCCCGGTGATCTGCGCGCCGTTCGCGGTGACGGCGGGCTGCTCGGACACCACGTCCGTCATCACCATGTAGGGCACCGTCAGCGGCGGCGGGCTCTCCGGCGTGAACGTCAGCGAGATCCCGAGCAGTTAGGACGACATCTTCGTCGTGTACATGACGACGTCGCCGGTCAGCGTGAGGTTGGGTGAGCGCGCGACAAAGCGCGGCCGGCGGCCGCCGAGGGCGTCAGCTTCCGGCGGAGAAGGCGTCCAGGGCGAGGCGCAACTCGCCGACGTGCTCGGCGAGCGCGTCGGCCGGCTCACCGGACCGCAGCCGGGCGACGTCGCCCTCCACCTTGGCGAGCCGCTCGTCGAGGGCGGCCAGCAGCCGCTCGCAGCCCGCGAGGGCGCTCCCGGCGTCGTCCCCGCCGAGCGTGCTGCGCAGCAGCCTCGCCTGCTGCCTGAGCTCGGTGTTGCGGCGGTGCAGGTCGACGAACACCGACACCTTCGCGCGCAGCAGCCACGGGTCGAACGGCTTGGTCAGGTAGTCGACGGCCCCCGCCGCGTACCCCCGGTACGCCTGCTCCCCGGCGCTGCCGCCGGCGGTGAGGAAGATGATCGGGATGTCGCGGGTCCGCGGCCGGGACTTGATGTGCTCGGCGGTCTCGAACCCGTCCATCTCCGGCATCACGACGTCCAGCAGGATCAGCGCGAAGTCGTCGTTGAGGAGTTCCTTCAGCGCCGCCTGCCCGGACGTGACGGGCACGACCTCCACCGGCATCGCGTCGAGCACGGCCGCGAGGGCGGTCAGGTTCTCCTCGCGGTCGTCGACGGCCAGGATCCTCGTGTCGTTCGGCACCGGACTCCTCAACGTCGATGGCGGTGTGCGTCCCGTCCAGCCTGTCATGCCACTGCCAACGGCAACAGCGAATCGCCGGAGAGTAAATTTCTACGGCAGCCAGCCGGGTTTGACCAATCCCGACTCGTAGGCGAACACGACCAGCTGGGCGCGGTCGCGGGCGGCGAGCTTCACCATCGTGCGGCTGACGTGCGTTTTCGCGGTCGCGGGGCTCACCACGAGACGGGCGGCGATCTCCTCGTTCGACAGGCCCTCTCCGACAAGCGCCATGACCTCCCGCTCGCGGTCGGTCAAAGCGTTCAGCCGCGGCGAGGGGGCCGGCTCCTTGGCCCGCGCGGCGAACTCGGCGATGAGCCGCCTGGTCACGCTGGGGGAGAGCAGCGCGTCCCCGTCCGCGACCGCCCGGACGGCGTGCAGCAGCTCCACCGGCTCGGTGTCCTTCACCAGGAACCCGCTCGCGCCGCCGCGCAGCGCCTCGAACACGTACTCGTCCAGCTCGAACGTGGTCAAGATCACGATCTTCACGCCGTCGAGCCGCTCGTCGGAGGCGATCCGCCGGGTCGCGGCGAGGCCGTCCAGGCCCGGCATGCGGATGTCCATCAGGATGACGTCGGGACGCAGCCGGCGCGCCTGCGCCACCGCCTCCTCGCCGTCGCCCGCCTCGCCGAGGACCTCGATGTCGGGCTGCGCGTCCAGCAGCGCCCGGAACCCGGCCCGGACGAGCACCTGGTCGTCCGCCAGCACCACCTTGATCATCGCGCCTCGCCTCCAGCGGGGTCGGTCTCCTCGTCGAGGGGGAGCGCGGCCCGGACCCGGAACCCGCCGCCCGGCCGCGGCCCGGCCTCGAACGTCCCGCCGAGCGCGGCGGCCCGCTCGCGCATGCCGCGGACGCCGCTGCCGCCCGGCCGGTCGTCCAGCAGGGGGGCGCCCCGCCCGTCGTCCTCGACCAGCACCACGACCTCGTGCTCACCGTAGGCGATGCGCACCCGCGCCGTCACCGGGCCGGGACCGGCATGGCGGGTCACGTTCGTCAGCGACTCCTGGACGATCCGGAACGCGGCGAGGTCGGTGCCCGCGTGCAGCGGCCGCCGCCGCCCGGTGGTCTCGGCGTCCACCGCCAGCCCGGCGGAGCGGGCCCGGTCGAGCAGGTCGTCCAGCCGGTCGAGCCCGGCGGTCGGCGCGCGCGGCGCGGCCTCGCCCTCGGAGCGCAGCGCGCCGATCACCCCGCGCATCTCGGTGAGCGCCTCCTTGCTCGCGTCCTTGATCGCGGCGAGCGCCGTCCGCGCCTGCTCGGGGTTCTGGTCGATGAGGTGCAGCGCCACCCCCGCCTGGACGTTGATCATGGAGATGTTGTGCGCGAGGACGTCGTGCAGCTCGCGGGCCATCCGCAGCCGCTCCTCGCTGGCCTGCCGGCGCTCCTCCTCGGCCCGGGTCCGCGCGGTCTCGGCGGCCCGCTGCGCCCGCATCCTGATCAGCTCCGAGGTGACCAGCACCACCAGCGCCCACCCGACGACGAAGCTCGACCCGCCGAGCGTCGGCTCCTCCACCGGGAACGGCCCGCCCTGCCCGCGCTCGGCGGCCGGGACGCCGATCAGCGCGGTGAGGCCGAAGAACGCCGCGAGCCCGGCGGCCGTCCCCGCCCAGGTCACCAGCCGGTGCCCGGACACGATCGCCGCCATCATCGCGACCGCCACCGCGAGCGGCGCCGGTCCGTAGGTGTAGGCGCGCAGGAAGTACAGCGCCGTCACGGCCGCGGTGGCGCACACCGTGAACACCGGATGGCGGCGCCGCAGCAGCAGCAGGGCGGGCCCGGCGAGCAGCAGCGCGAAGCCGAGCGCGTCGAGATCGGTGTGCCCGATCTCGGCCGGGCCGCCGCCCCCGCGCTCCCACGGCGGACCGCCGGACCCCCCGTCCGGTCCGGGCCCGCCGTGCTGCGCGCCCAGCGACCCGGCGACCTGGAAGAACGCGACCAGGACCGGGACGACCCACACCGGCCACGTGCCGGGCCGCGGCCACTGCGGTCGGCCCTGGACGGGCGCCGGTGAGGTGCTCATGCCTGCACGTTAAGTCATCGGAGCCGGCCGCCACGTCGGCCGCAGGAAGTCACCGCCCGTACTCCCCGAGAGGTATCCGCCACTGCGTTGACTTGCGGCGTGTTGTTGTTATGGACGCCGGCATAACAACAACACGCCGCAGATCAACGGGTCAGGGGGTCCAGCGGAGGGGGAGGTGGGCGAAGCCGTGGCGGGTGCTGGAGCGCAGCGGTACCGGCTCGCCCGCCGGCTCCGGCAGACCGGGGCGTTCGAGCAGCGCTACGAGGAGGGCGCGCAGGTGCGTGCGCGCCAGCCGGGCGCCCAGGCAGGCCCGGTGCCCGAAACCGAAGCACAGGTGCGGGCGGCCGGCGTTGAGGAAGCGCTCCGGGACGAACCGCCCGGGGTCGGGGAAGACCTCGTCGTCGTGGTTGGCGGAGGCGAGCCACAGCATCACCTGCTCGCCGGCCAGCAGCGGCACGCCGCCGATGGTCGTCCCGCGCCGCACGGTGCGCCACACCTGGAGGACGGGCGTCCACCAGCGCAGCATCTCCTCCACGGCGCTGTCGACGAGCCTCTCGTCGGCCTGCCCGTCCCGCAGCCGGGCGTACTCGGCGGGGTGGCGCAGCAGCGCGTACAGGCCGCCCGCGAGGGTGTTGCGGAGCGTCTCGGGCAGATCGCGCGCGACGTCGCCGACGAAGTCGACCGGCGTGCCGGACGGGATGCGGGCGAGCATGGCCCGCGCGGGCGGGTCCATGTCGATGAGGGCCGCGCCGCCGGGCGCCGGGGGCGGCTTGTCGCCGCTGGCCGGGCCGTGCAGGACGCCGTCCGGCTCCGGGGCGAACAGGGTGGGGTGCGTGAGGGCGTGCCGGACGTCGGAGTAGCGCAGCACGGCCCACGCGCCGGACCGGCCCGCCCCGCGCCCGTCGAGCCACATGACCGGCGTCCGCGACCGGAGCCGTTCGAGCCGGCCGTGCGGGACCCCGCGGGCGTAGGCGTCCGCGCGGCCGAGGGCCCCGGCGCCGGAGACGGGTGACGCGCCTCGCCGGTGAGGCATGGGGGAACCTCCTCTCCGAGGCAGACGCTAACGCGTCCCGGCCGAACCCTGAAGGGCCGGATTCGGCCGTCCCCGCGCCCGGATGGCGCGTCAGCCGGCGAGCCACTCCCCGGTTTCGACGCTGACCAGGCCGTGCCGGGCCGCCTCGATCACCGCCTCCCGCTGCGAGTGCACGCCCAGCTTGGACAGGACGCTCTGCACGTGGCTGCGCGCCGTGCTGCGCGTCACCCCCATCGCCTTGGCGAGCGCCTGCGTGGACTCGCCGCGCGCCAGCCGCGTCAGGACCTCCCGCTCGCGCGGCGTGAGGAACTGCGCGACCTTCTGCGCGCGGCTGCGCGGGCGGGCGCCGCCGCGCAGCGCCGCCTGGTCGGCGACGACCTCGCCGGCCGCGACCCGGCGCAGCACGCCGAGGATGTCGCCCGCCTGCTGCCCCTTGTGCGCGAAGCCCCGCACGCCCGCCGCGACGCCCGCGTCCAGGACGTGCTGCTCCAGGAAGCCGGTCAGCACGACGAAGCTCGTGCGCGGGGACGCGGCGCGCAGCCGCGGCATCCAGTCGAGCGCGGTGCCGGACGGGAAGCGCAGGTCGATCAGGCACGCGTCGGGCTGCCTGGCCCGCAGCACGGGCAGCGCGTCGGCGGGGGAGTAGACCACCCCGACGACGCTGTGCCCGGCGTCCGCCAGGACCAGCGACAGCGACTCGGCGAAGACCGCGTGGTCGTCGCAGATGACCATTCTCATGGATGGGGCCGCCAGTCGTCGGCGTAGGCGTCGGTGCCGATGCCGCGCGGGACGAGGTCGGTCGGGGGCGGCGCCGCCGGCAGCAGCATCCGGACCCGCGCCCCGCCCATCTCGCAGGTGCGGATCTCCAGGCTGCCGCCGTAGCCGGAGATGAGGTCGTGGACGATGCCGAGCCCGAGCGAGGCGAGGCCGGGCCGCGCCTGCCCGCGCGCCGGGTCGCCGGGGCGCGCGCCGGCGCCGAAGCCGGGGCCGTCGTCGTCGACCTGGATGGCGATCCAGCCCTGGTCGGCGTCGACCCGCACGTCGACCCGCCCCTCGGCGACGCGGCAGGCGTTGTCGAGGACGTTGCGGACGGCGCGCCACAGCGCGACCGGGTCCATGTGGGCCCACGCCTCGCACCCGGTGAAGCACACCTCGTGCGGGGTCGCGAGCCGCATGCCGGTGACGACCTCGGCGGTCAGCTCGTCGACCCGGAGCCGCTCGGGGCCGGGCAGCGGCCGGGCGCCGCCGTCGTCCCCGCCGTCCTCCTCGTCGAGCCGGCGCAGCAGGTGGTCGAGCCACCGGGTCTCGCCGAGCAGCTGGTCGATGCGGGCCCTGCTGGTGTCGCCGACGTCCTCGGCGACGACGACGGCCGAGGCCAGCATGATGATGGTGCCCAGCTCGTGGCGGATGTCGTGGCGGAGCCGGCGCCGCCACAGCGCCTGCTCGCCGCGTCCGGACGCCGCCGGCCGGTCCCGCTCCCCGCCGCGCGCGGACGCGAGCGTCACCGCGCCCGCCGCGCCGTCCGCCGGGGAGGACCGAGCCCCGTTGTTCATGAAGACCCCCGTCTGCTATTCCAGCACCCTATAGACGGTCACCCGGTGTCCCGGCGGATGTCCAGTCAATTGGCCGCAACAGACCGCTGCCTGTCCAGAAGTGGACATGCACAACGCATTGTGAACTCCGGCCTTTGTCGGAGCGTCCCGGTCAGGATTGTCAGTTCCGTCCATGACATTTCTTTCATGCCGGTGGCGTAGCCGCTTTGCGCATTCCGGCGGGTGTGCCGGCGGGCACCGCGAGGGACAGTCTCCCCATGCCGACGGTCACATTTCTCGGACATGCGGGGGTGGCGGTGGACGCGACCGCGTTCCACCTGCTCGCGGACCCGTGGCTCGCTCCAGCGGGGGCCTTTCTCGGAGCCTGGCACCAGTATCCGAGAAACGATCACCTGGATCTCGCCCCGATCCTCGACGCCGACTGGGTCGCCGTCTCGCACGAGCATCTAGATCATTTCGACCCGTGGGTGCTGGACCGCCTTCCTGCGCGGACCAGAATCCTCATTCCGTGTTATCCCGGACCCGCGTTCCGGGAACGCATCACGGCCGCCGCGGGTGGCCGCCAGGTAATCGAGGTCGAACCCTGGCGGAAATTCCCGCTGGACAATCGCGGGTCCTGGATCACCGTGATTCCGGAACTGTCGCCAATGTGCCACGATGCCGCCTTTCTCATCGTGGCGGACGGCCGCGGCATCCTGCATTGCAACGACGCCCGGCTCACCGCCGCGCAGGCCCGCCGCGCCAAGCACCTCGCGGGCGGCCGGCTCGACCTGATGGCCCTGCAGACGTCCGGGGCGTCCTGGCACCCGATCTGCTACGAGTACCCGCCCGCGGAGATGGCGAAGGTCTCCATGGCCAAGCGGATCTCCAAGCTCCGCGCGGCGCAGCGCCTCGTCCGGCAGACCGAGCCGGAGCTGGCCGTCCCCTTCGCGGGGCCGCCCTGCTTCCTGGACGCGGAGGTCGACCACCTCAACTGGGTGCTCGACCAGGCCGACGGCGCGTTCTGCGACCCGGAGGTCTCCACCGCGTGGCTGCGCGAGCACCTGCCGGGGCAGCGCTGGGACTACTTCAAGCCCGGCGACGCCGTCGACCTGGACACCGGCGAGATCACCCGCGACCCGGTCTCGGCCGCCTTCTCCTTCGCCGACGCCGACCGCGCGGACTACCTCAAGCGCTACGCCGCCGACCGTGCGCGCGCCATCGCGGACGTCGTCGCCGAGTACCCGGAGCCGGGCCCCGACCTGTTCGACCGGTTCAAGGCCCACTTCACCTACCTCGGCGGGCTCAGCGACTACTTCAACCGGCAGATCGCCATGACCGTCCGGTTCGACATCACCGGCCCGAACGGCGGCGTCTGGGACGTCGACTTCTCCGCCGCCGGCCTCGCCGTGTCGGCCGCGTCCCCGGACGTCCGCCCGCACTACCGGATCACCACCGCCGGCCGCTGGCTGGACGGCGTCCTCACCGGCCGGATGGCCTGGGAGGACCTGCTCATCTCCTTCCGCCTCAGCCTCTACCGCGACCCCGACGTCTACAACGACTACCTGGTCGGCCTCCTCAAGCACGCCAACGCGCCCGCGTTGCAGGCCGTCGAGGCCTACGAGACCGGCCGGGACGAGTCGGAGCGCATCACCGTCGCCTGCGGCGGCGACCGCTACGACATCCCCCGCTACTGCCCCCACGCCGGCGAAGACCTCTCCGTCGGCGCCGTCGTCCGCGACGGCCAGATCCACTGCCTCGCCCACAACTTCGCCTTCGACCTGGCCACCGGCGAATGCGTCAACGCCAGAGCCGCCAATTTGACGAGCAAAAAGGTCGGCTGACGCATACGCGGCCGTGGGCCGGGCGACCCGCGTCGCCCGGCCCGTGCGCGTGCCCGCGACCCTGTAACGAGACGGTGACGTCTCGTGTGGGATGAAGGGTTCCGGGGTGGGTCGTAGATCGTTTTGTGGTAGTTTTGACCTGCGTTTTTTGGGGGTTTGATAGGGGTGCGGGGCTTGGACCGCAAGAAGCTCGGCCTGCTGGCCGTCGCGTTCGTTCTCGTCGTCGCCGTGATGGAGATCGCGGCTCTGAAGGTCGGCTCGTTCGACTTTCCGCTGCCGTCCGGTTCTCAGCCGGCCATCGCCGACAAGGCGGGCGGCTAGCCGCGCGTGTTGCGGGCCCGCATCAGGGTCTGCAGATCGGGGTGGGCGCCGCCGG
>NZ_SMJW01000174.1 GCF_004348335.1 Actinomadura bangladeshensis
CCTTTCCTCCGGTCCACCGGACCCGCACGGTCCGGCCCCGGCCCACTCCTCGCCGGTACGGCGGCCCAGCGCGGCCACTCCCCGGCCCCTTTCCTCCGGTCCACCGGACCCGCACGGTCCGGCCCCGGCTTACCTCTCACCGGTTCGGCGGGCCTTCGCGGCCGCTGCCCGGTTCCTTTCCTCCGGTCCGCCGGACCTGCGCGGTCCGGCCCCGGCCTACTCCTCGTCGGTTCGGCGGCTCTGCGCGGCCGCTCCCCGGCCCCTTTCCTCCGGTCCACCGGACCCGCACGGTCCGGCCCCGGCCCACTCCTCGCCGGTTCGGCGGCCCTGCGCGGCCGCTCCCCGGCCCCTTTCCTCCGGTCCACCGGACCCGCACGGTCCGGCCCCGACCTACCTCTCACCGGTTCGGCGGCTCTGCGCGGCCGCTTCCCGGTTTCTTCTTCGGGTTCACCGGTCTTGCACAGCCGGTCTCCCCGTCCGCTCGCGCCGGTTCACGGTCCTGCGTGGCCGGTCCCCGGCTGTTCTCGCGGGCCTGTGTGGCTCGTCGCGGTCCCCTCTTCCGGTTCCGTCGGTTCCTTGCCGGGTGGTTCCGGGCTTGCTTCTCCGGTCCGCGGCCTGTGCGGGCGGGTGCCGGGCCCCTTTCGGGTCGCCGGCCCTGCACGGCCGGGTTCCCGGGTTCTTCTCGTCGGTCTCTTCGGGTCCCTCTCGGCGGGGTTCTGCGGCCCTTCGCCGTGGGGGTGTGCGTTGTCCGGGGTCAGGCTGAGCGCAGGCGTTGCAGTGCTTCGCGGACGCCGCCGTCCGTCTCCTCCAGGACGGTCGTCGCGCGTGCCGCGGGCACCTCGCCCAGCAGCGAGACCAGTGCCACGCGGGTGTTCCCCCCCGCCTCGGTGAGCGCGTTCTCGCAGGTGCGGGCGTCCATGCCGGTCGCCTCCGTGAGGATGCGCACCAGGCGGGCGCGCAGCTTGGAGTTCAGCGCGTTCACGCTGACCATCAGGTTGGAGTACGTGCGGCCCATCCTGATCATCAGCGTGGTGGAGAAGGAGTTGAGCACGAGCTTGGTCGCCGTGCCCGCCTTCATCCGGGTGGACCCGCTGATCACCTCGGGGCCGGTGGCGAGGCCGATGTGCACCTCCACCTCGTCCCCGTAGGGGGTGTGGGGGTTGCAGCTGATCAGCGCGGTGCGCGCCCCGACCGCGGCGGCGGCGCGCAGCGCCCCCACCACGTACGGGGTGCGCCCGCTCGCCGCGATGCCGATCGCGACGTCGCCGGGCCGGACGTCGCGGGCGTCCCGGCAGCCGAGCTCGACGTCGTCCTCAACGTCGGAGACCGCCTGGGACAGCGCGCCCGGCCCGCCGGCGTGGTGGGCGACCACCCGGCCCCAGATGCCGAACGTCGGCGGCAGCTCGGCGGCGTCCAGCACCGCGAGCCGGCCGGACGTGCCGGCACCGAAGTAGTGCACGCGTCCGCCCGCGCGCAGCGACGCGACGGCGAGGTCCACCAGCCGGGCGACCTCGGGCAGGACGGCGGCGACGACCATCGGCACGGCCGCGTCCTCGGAGTTGATCAGTCGCAGCACCTCCATGGTCGGCAGCGTGTCGACGTCGAGGGTCCGGGGGTTCCGTCCCTCGGTGGGGAGCTCGCAATCGATCACCGACGCCTCCGGTCGGGTCGCACGGTCCGCCCGCGGACCGCCTCGAATGTGGCTTCCAGGGCCTTGCGGGTCGGCCCGTAGGTGCGCTGCGCCACTCCGACGAAGACGCAGTCGACCACGGTGAGCTGCGCCAGCCGGCTGGCGGTGGCGCCGGAGCGGAAGGTCGTCTCCCGCGCGGCCGTCGTCAGGATCAGGTCGGCCGCGTCCGCTATCGGGGACTTCGGGAAGTTGGTGAGCGCCACGGTCGTGGCGCCCCTGGTCTTCGCGACCTCCAGCGCGTCGATGGTCTCCACCGTCGCGCCGGTGTGCGAGATGCCGATCGCCACGTCGCCGCTGCCGAGGACGGCGGCGCTGGTCAGCATGATGTGCGCGTCCGCCCAGGCCGAGCACACCCGGCCGATGCGGTGCAGCTTCTGCTGGAAGTCGGCCGCGACGAACGCGCTCGCGCCGACGCCGTACACGTCGACGCGGTCGGCGGCGACGACCGCGTCGACGACCTGTTCGAGCATCTTGATGTCGAGCTGGGAGGCGGTCTCCTCGACCGCCCGCGCGTCGGCGAAGGTGACCTTCTCGACGATCTGCTCGAGCGAGTCGTCGGGGCTGATGTCGCTGCCGATGACCCGGCCGCCGGACGCGCTCTGCGCCCGTCCGGCCTCGGTCGCCAGGGTCAGCCGCAGCTCCGGGTAGCCGTGGAAGCCGATCGCCCGGCAGAACCTGATGACGGTGGTCTCGGACGTGCCGCAGGCCTGGGCCAGTTCGGTGATGGTGGAGTTGGCGACCCCCTCGGGGTCGTCGATGACGCGTTGCGCGACGCGTCGCTCGGCGGGGGGCAGCGAGGGCAGCAGCGAGCGCACCCGCACGACGGTGCTGAGCGGCGTCGCGTCCCGGCCGGACGCCGCCGTCTCCGGCGGTACGCCGTGCTCCCCCGTGATCCCCCGCTCGGGGCCCTGGTCAGGGCCGATGGGTTTCCTCATGGAGGAAATTTTCTTACGCACAGGATGTCACGTCAACGGTAGAAAAGGCTACGGTCGCCATGTGTTGACCCATTTGGCCGGTCCTTACGTGGTCGGTATCGACGCGGGTGGCACGAAGACCCGCTGCGTCGTGCTGACGCTAGGGGGTGCCCTGGCCGGTTCCGGCACCGGCCCGGGGGCCAACCCCAACTCCGGAGGCGACACCGCGGGGGCGCTGACCACCGCCCTGCGGGAAGCGCTCGGGGACCTGGACCGAACCCTCATCCTCACCGGCGTGTTCGGCATCGCCGGCGCCGGCTCGGCCGGCCGGCCCGCCGCCGTCACGGCGGCGCGGCAGGCCTGGCAGGCCGTCGGACTGCGCGGCTCGCCCGCGGTGGTGACCGATATCGCGGTGGCGTTCGCCGCCGGGACCAGCGAGCCCAAGGGCATCGTGGTGTTCTCCGGCACGGGCGCCGGCGCGGCGGTCATCAGCGACGGGGCGATCGTGCAGCGCGCGGACGGCTACGGCTGGCTCGTCGGGGACGAGGGTTCGGCGGTCTGGCTCGGGAAGGAGGCCGTCCGCGCGGCGCTGGCCGCCTACGACGGCCGCGGCTCCCCGACCCTGCTGACCGACTCGGTTCCGCGCGCGCTGCTCGGTCCCACGGTGGTCGCGGAGATCGACGGGGAGCGGCGAAGACCCCGCCGCCCGAGGGCGCTGGCCATGGCCGGCGCCCCCTTGGCGTCTTCGGGGCCGCCGCCGAGCGTCTCGGTGCTCCCGCACGCCGCCCACCTCGCCTCCGGAGGGACACCCCCCGCGGGGACCGGGACGGGAACCGCCGTCCTGCTCCCCGGCGACCCCTATCCCCCGTCCGGTTCCCGTCCGCCGCCCGGCGGCGGGGCCGGCTCGCACGGCCCGCCGGGCCCGCCGGGCCACGCCGGGCATACCGGGCCGCCGGGCTCGCTGGGGCCGCCGGGACACCCGGCGGCCCCCGGTCCGCCGGGGCACCCCGAACTGCCCGGAACGCCGCCCAACCCGCGGCTCGCCCAGGCCATCATCAAGGAGGTGTACGGCCGCCCGCCCGCCGCCCTCGGCCGGCTCGGGCCGGTGGTCGCCGCCGCCGCGGCCGCCGGCGATCCCGTGGCCCGGCGCATCACCGAGGAGGCCGCGCAGTGGCTGCTGCGCGACGTCGACGCGGTGCGCCCGGCCCTGTCCGACCCCAGCGCACCGGTCGTCATGCACGGCTCGGTGCTCCGTGAAGGCCCCGTCGCCGAGGCCGTCCGCACCGGGCTGCGCGACCGCTTCGCCGAGGCGCCGCGCTGCGCCGGCGACGGAGCCGTCGGCGCGGCCGGGATGGCGCTGCGCCGCCTCGGCCATCCCCTGCCCGGCTGAGCCGCCCCGCCCGCGCGCGGCGCAGGCCATCCGGAGGACGGCACCGTGGCCGTCCGGTTCATCGCGATGGACCCCACAGATTTCGCAATCGCTTGCGAGTCCGGGGTCCATCGTGATTAAGCTGTTACCACGGTGGCACCAGAGCCGTCAGAGCGGTCCCGTTGGGGCCGTGTCCGGCGGGACCATCGGCCACAGGCGTGGCACGTACCGACAAGGCTGCGTAATTCCGCAGCGTCGTCCGCGCGGGGCTTCTCCCGACCCGCACAGCGCATCCACTCACGCGCATGCCGCCGATAGGCATGCCCGCTCGCGCTCCCATGCCCGGACGACGGCCGACTCCGTACTCCACGTCGAACGAGGTCGCATGCACTCCCTGCCCAGGGCCCGCCGTGTCCGGCCGGCCCTCTCCCGCCTGCTGCGGTTCATCCCGTCCCGCCTGATCCGTCCCATTCCGCCCGGATGGCGTCCCGGCCGGCGGCTGATCGTGATCATCCTCACACCGGTCGTGCTGACGGCCGCCGCCACCGTGGTCGCCTACCTCCGCACGCCGCTGCCGACCCAGCCGCAGGACGGCGTCACCGACGAGGGCTCCACCGTCTACTACGCCGACGGCCGGACGCCGCTGTTCCGCCTCGGCGCCAACCGGGAGGCCGTCCGGCACGACCAGATCCCCGACCGGCTGCGCTGGGCGGTGCTCGCCGCCGAAGACCGCGGCTTCTACGGCGACCACGGCGTCTCCCCCACCGGGACGTTCCGCGCCCTGTGGAACAACGTCGCCGGCGGCGACACGCAGGGCGGCTCCACCATCACCCAGCAGCTCGCCCGCAACTACTTCAAAGGCCTCAGCCGCGACCGGACGATGCAGCGCAAGGCCAAGGAGATCTTCATCGCGCTCAAGCTCGACCGGAGCCGCGCCAAGGACGAGATCCTCGACCTGTACCTGAACACCATCTACTTCGGCCGGCAGACGTCGGGGGTGCAGGCGGCCGCCCGCGCCTACTTCGACAAGGACGTCTGGCAGCTCGACGTCGCGCAGTGCGCCCTGCTCGCCGCGATGATCCAGCGGCCGACGTACTTCAAGACGCAGGGCGACGACGCGGCCGCCCGCGCGCTGCGCTCCCGCTGGGCCTACGTCCTGGACGGAATGGTGTCGATGGGCCGGCTGAGCCGCGCCGACGCCGGCCGGCAGCGCTTCCCCCGCACGCAGGACGAGTGGACCGGCGTCGGCCTGTCCGGGCAGGACCTCCTCGTCCGCCACCGGGTCGAGACCGAGCTCGCGAGCGTCGGCATCCCGATGGACAGCGTCGTCAACGGCCGCCTGAAGATCTACACCGGCCTCGACCAGCACTGGATGCGGTACGCCGAGCGGGCCATGCGCGGGGCGCGCGAACCGGAGTGGCCGCGCACCGTGCACGGCGGGCTCGTCGCCGTCGACTCCCGGACCGGCGCGGTGAGGGCGTTCTACGGCGGCGACCCGAAGCGCAGCCAGGTCGACTCGGTGTTCGCGCCGGTCGCGCAGGCGGGCTCGACGTTCAAGCCGTACGTGCTGGCCGCGATGCTGCGCAAGGGCCTCAGCGTCCGGACGAAGGTGAGCGGGGCGTCCCCGCAGAAGTTCGCCCCGAACGGCGACGTCACGCCGATGACCGCGCCCGGCTACAAGGTCGAGAACGACGAGGAGATCGGGTCGCTCGGCACGATCGACATGGTCGAGGCGACCGCCCTGTCGGTCAACACCGGGTACGTGAAGGCGGCCTTGAAGGTCGGCATCGCGAACGTCATGGAGACCGCGCGGCTGTTCGGCGTGCCGGAGTCCGCGCTCAAGCCGTTCGCGGGGCAGGCGGGCATCGCGCTCGGCATCCCCGACGTCTCGGCGGCCACCCAGGCCGCCGGGTATGCGGCGTTCGCCAACGGCGGCACGGCGGTCGTCCCGCACCTGGTCACCAAGGTCGTGGACGCGAAGGGCCGCCGCGTCCCGCTGCCCTGGGACGGGCCGGGCCGCCGCGTGCTGGACGGGGAGCAGGCCGCGCAGGCCACCGCCGCGATGCGGGCGACCGTCCTGAAGGGGACGGGCAGGCTCGCGGCGCTGCCCGGCCGCGAGGCGGCGGGCAAGACGGGCACGACCGAGCACAACCGCGCCGCCTGGTTCGTCGGGTACGTCCCGCAGGTCTCGACGGCCGTGGTGGTCGGCAACGCCCAGCCCGCCGCGCTGCGGAACCTGCCCGGCTTCACCGGGACGGTCGCCGGGGAGAACGTCCCGGCCGCGATCTGGCACGCGTTCATGGAGCAGCTCCCCAGCGGCCTGCCGGCCGAGGTGTTCCCGCGCCCCGTCTTCAGGGGCACCGCCGCCGACTGGACCGACCCGGCCCCGGCCGCGCGGAACACGACCCCGCCCGATTCCGCGGGCCCGGGCCGCAAGAAGACGCCGCCATCAGGCGGTGAACCGGGCACCGGTGCCACCCCCGGGACCGGCGGCGATCCGCGATCGCTGCCCGAGAACCCGGACGGCGGGCCGCGCCCCACGGGCAAGGTCCGCACAACGGACGGAGCGCGGTCCGGAGCCGGTTGACCCGCCGGAGATCGAGTCGACAGCGACCCGGCGAGCGGCTAGCGTCGCGGGCGTCCGATGCGAGCGAGGAACCGAGACCATGTCGGGGGGCCTGGTCGGGTGGGTGCTTCACGTCCCCTCGCGCTCGCGGCGGCGGCCCTGCTGGCCTGCGGGGTCGCGGGCTGCGGCGGCGGTGGGAGCGGCGAGGGCGGGCGGACGCCGTCCGCCGGGTCCGGCGCGCCGTCGGCCCCGCCGAGCGCGCGCACGACCGCGCCGGACGCGTGGATTCCCGGCCGGGTCGCGCAGATGAGCGTGCAGGAGAAGGTCGGGCAGCTGTTCGTCCCGGCCTTCTCCAGCCGCGCCGACGCCCTCGCCAAGGTCAGGAAGTACCACGTCGGCGGGCTGATCTACTTCCCGGAGAACTTCGGCTCCCCGGCCCGCACGGCGGCGCAGTCGAACGCGCTGCAGAAGGCGGCGAAGATCCCGCTGCTGCTCGGCGTCGACGAGGAGCAGGGCATCGTGTCCCGCACCCCGTTCATCACCCGGTTCCCCGGCAACATGGCGCTCGGCGCCACCCGGAACCCGGACGACGCCCGCGCCGCCGCCCGCGTCACCGGCACCGAGTTGCGCGCCATCGGCATCAACCTCGACTACGCGCCGGACGCCGACGTCAACGTGAACCCGCGCAACCCGGTGATCGGGCTGCGCTCGTTCGGGTCCGACCCGGCGCTCGCGTCCACCATGACGGCCGGCGCGGTCGGCGGCTACCAGGACGCCGGGGTCGCCGCCACCGCCAAGCACTTCCCCGGGCACGGCGACACCGCCGTCGACAGCCACACCGGACTGCCGGTGATCAAGCACTCGCCGGCGGAATGGGAGCGGCTCGACGCGCCCCCGTTCAAGGCGGCGATCGCGGCGGGCGTGGACGTCATCATGACCGCGCACATCGTCGTCCCGAAGCTCGACAAGTCGGGCGATCCATCCACACTGTCGAAGACCGTGCTGACCGGGCTGCTGCGCGACAAGCTCGGCTACCAGGGCGTCATCTCCACGGACTCGCTGCAGATGGCGGGCGTGCGGGAGAAGTACGGCGACGCGGCCGTCCCGGTCCGGGCGATCAACGCGGGCGCCGACCAGCTGCTGATGCCGCCGAGCCTGCCGCGCGCCTACAAGGCGGTGGTGCAGGCCGTCCGGTCCGGGAAGATCACCGAGAAGAGGCTGGACGAGTCGGTCACCCGCATTCTCCAGCTCAAGCAGCGGCGCGGCCTGTTCCAGGGCACGGCGGCCGACCCGGCCAAGGCGGAGGCGGCGATCGGGACGTCCGCGCAGGCGGCCACGGCCCGGCAGGTCGCCGAGCGTTCGGTCACGCTCGTCCGCAACAAGGGCGGGCTGCTGCCCCTCAAGGGCAGGAAGGTCGCCGTGTCCGGGCCGGGCGCCGACCGGCTCCTCGCGGCGCTCCGCCGCCAGGGCGTCGCGACGGCCGCCCCGGGCGCGGCGGATGTCACCGTGCTGACCACGCAGAACGCGGGATCGGCGACCGCGTCCCGCATCCGGGCGCTCGGCCCGAAGCCGGTCGTCGTCGCCGCGCTCGGACGCCCCTACGACCTCGACGCCGCGGGCGGCGCGGCGGCGGCGCTCGCCACCTACTCCGCCAGCACGGTCTCCGTCGACGCGCTGGCGAAGGTGCTGAGCGGCGCGGTGAAGCCGACGGGCAAGCTGCCCGTGCCGGCGGGCGGGCATCCGGCGGGCTACGGGCTCGGCTACCCCTAGCCCCCGGTCGGCGGGGTTCGTTGGACGCGGAGGCCCGCTTACTGGGAGGATCGGGCCGCCTTCTTCCCCCCGGGAGGTCTCCGTGCGCGTCCGTCCGCTTCTCGCCGCCGTCCTGGTCGTGCTTCCGCTGATGGGCGCTTGCGGCGGGCAGGACGAGGTCACCATGCCGCCGCTCACCCCGGAGCCGGGCGATTCGCAGTTCGGCGACACGACGACCACGGCGGCCGCGGCGGCGTCCGCGAAGGAGACCCTCCCGGCGCGGATGGCCCTCTACAAGTACCTGCGCGGCATCGCGGTGGGGAACGCCAAGGCGTGCGCCTACCTGACGGCCGACTACCAGCGGCAGGTGTTCGGCGGGCCCGCGGCCTGCCGCACCGGCTTCGCGCGGGCCCGCGCGAAGCTGCGCCCGCAGGACCTCGCGGCGCTGCGCGGCGTGACCGTCCCGGTCTGCCGGGCGGGGCCGGCGGACGGCGTCTACACGGTCCGGTTCGCGGACCTGGCCTGGAAGGGTGCGCCCGCCCGTCCGGGCGGCCTGCTCGCGGCGAGCTTCACCCTCCGCAAAACCGGCCCCCACTGGCAGATCACCACCTGACGCACCTCGTTGACCTGCGGCGTGTTGTTGTTATCCGCCTGCCGAAAACAACAACACGCCGCAGGTCAACGGTTCGGTGGAGGCGGTTACAGGCCGAGGTCGGTCAGGGCGGGGAGGTGGGTGCGGGCCGCTTCGCGGGCTTGGGCGGCTGTGCGGGCGGTTCGGGCGGCCTCCGCTGCTTGCCGGCATTGGTCCAGGGTGTGGCGGGCCAGGGCGGCGCGGACCAAGGGTAGGGACGGGGCGCTCATCGACAGGGATGTCACGCCTAGGCCCACCAGCACGCAGGCCAGCGCCGGGTCGCCGGCCGCCTCGCCGCAGACCCCGCACGGGACGCCCGCGCCGGCCGCCGGGGCGACCAGGTCGAGGACGGCGGGCTGCCACGGGTCCTGGAGCCGGGCGAGGCCGCCGACCTGCCGGTCCGCCGCGCACGCGTACTGGGTGAGGTCGTTGGTGCCGATGCTGAAGAACTCCACCTCCGCCGCGATGTCGCGGGCGCGGAGCGCGGCGGCGGGCACCTCGATCATGACGCCGGGATGCGCGACGCCGGCGTCCCGGCACTGCTCGGCGAACCAGGCGGCGTCTCCGGCGTCGGTCACCATCGGGGCCATGACCTGCAGCTTCGCGGTCAGCCCGGCGGCGGCGCGGACGAGCGCGGCGAGCTGCGCGGCCAGCACGTCCGGGTGCCGCAGCGACATCCGCAGACCGCGCTCGCCGAGCGCCGGGTTCGGCTCCTCGCCGGGCGCGGGCAGGAACGCGAGCGGCTTGTCGGCGCCCGCGTCGAGCGTCCGGACGACGACCCGGCCCTGCGGGAACGCCTCCAGCACCGTGCGGTACGCCTCCTCCTGCTCGGCGTCGGACGGCGGCGTCGCGCGGTCCAGGAACAGGAACTCGGTGCGGTAGAGGCCGACGCCCTCGGCGCCGTTGGCCAGGGCCGCCTCCAGGTCCTTCGGGCCGCCGATGTTCGCCAGCAGCGGCACCGGACGGCCGTCGGCGGTCGCGCCCGGCCCGGTGACCTCCGCCAGCGCCGACGCCCGGGCGGCGACCGCCGAACGCGCCGCCCGCACGTCCTCCTCGGACGGGTCGAGCCGCACGGTCCCGGCGGCGCCGTCGACGAGGACGCGGACCCCGTCGTCGAGCGACGTCGCCCCCGGCAGCGCCACCACCGCGGGCACGCCCATCGTCCGGGCGATGATCGCGGTGTGGCTGGTCGGCCCGCCCTCCTCGGTCACGAACGCGACGACCTTCGCCGGGTCGAGGACGGCGGTGTCGGCCGGCGCGAGATCGCGCGCGACGAGCACGAACGGCTCGTCCGACTCCGGGACGCCCGGCATCGGCAGGCCGAGCAGCCGGGCGATCGCGCGGTCGCGGATGTCGTCCAGGTCGGTGACCCGGGCCGCGAGATACTCGCCCGCCCCGGCGAGCATCTCCCGGTAGACGCCGAACGCCTCGAACACCGCGCGGGCCGCCCCGACCCCCTCGCCGATCTTGGCGCGGACCCCGTCGGCGAGGCCCGGGTCGCGGGCCATCAGCGCCTGCGCGCCGAGCACGTCCCGGCCGTCGGTGTTGCCGGCCGCGGCGGCGCGCTCCCCGCGCTCCTCCAGGTCGGCGGCGACGGCCTCCAGCGCGGCGAGCGCGATGTCCCGCTCGGCGTCCGCGTCGCCGCCCTGCCGGTCAGCGCCGTGCCGGTCGCCGGCGGGCGGCTCGGGGACGTCTCCGGCGATCTTGCGCACCGGCCCGGCGCCGGCTCCCGGGCTGACGCCCGTGCCCTGCAGTACGTCCGGCACCGGTCAGGCCCCCTCGGGCTCCGGCGTGGACAGCAGCTTCTCCAGGCTGTCGAGCAGCTCGTCGGCGCCGTCGCCGTCCGCGGACAGGACGATCTCCTCACCGTGCCGGGCGTCCAGCCCCAGCACCGCGAGGATGCTCTTGGCGTTCACCGGGTCGCCGCCGCGCTTGGCCACGGTCACGTCCATCGGGGCCTTGGCCGCGGTCTGGACGAACAGCGCGGCCGGCCGCGCGTGCAGCCCCACCCTGGATTCGATCTTGACGTTGCGCTCGCTCACCGCACACTCCCTCTAGTTGTGTCCGAGGCCCGGCACGCGCAGCGCCGGACCCGGGACGACTTCCACTCTCTTGAAATCGGCCACCACGTGGTCGGCCCCGGCGAGCGCGCCCACCGGCTGCGTGGTGCTGACGCCCACGCAGGTCATGCCCGCGGACTTCACCGCCGCCACGCCCGCCGGGGCGTCCTCGAACCCGACCGCCTCGGCCGGCGGGACGTCCAGGTCGCGCGCGGCGGCCAGGTAACCCTCCGGATGCGGCTTGCCGGTGACGACGTCCCCGCCGGTCACCACCAGGTCGAGCAGGTCGCGGACGCCCAGTTCGGCCAGCAGCCGCTCCGCGTACGGGCGCTGGCCGGACGTCACCACCGCGAGCGGCACCCCCGCGTCCGCCAGCGACCGGACGAGGTCGACCGCGCCGGGGACCGGCGCGACCGCCGGCATCCCCGGCAGCGACTCGTAGGAGACCGCCTGCTCGAACAGCTCCTCGACCGTCCGGCCGGGGAACAGGTGCGCGAGGTCGCCCAGCACCTCCAGCCCGCGCCGCCCCGCGAACGAGGCGATCAGCCCGTCGTCCCAGGGGACGCCGTGCGCGTCGAACAGCCGGGACCACATCACCCGGTTGCGCGGCTCAGTGTGGATGAGGGTGCCGTCGAGGTCGAACACCGCCGCGCCGAGGCCGATCACCGCCATGTGAAGAGCTCGGCCCCCTTCGTCACCTCGCCCGACTCCAGCACGTCCGACAGCGCGTCGGCGCCCGCGTCCAGCGCGACGACCGCGCAGATCGGCGAGCGGCCGCCCGCCTCGATCACGGCCGGGTTCCAGCCGACGACCGGCTGGCCGGCGGTGACCTGGTCGCCCTCGGCGGCGAGCAGGTCGAACCCCTCGCCCTTGAGCTTCACGGTGTCGATGCCGAGGTGGACGAGGACGCCGTGGCCCTCCGCGTCCACCACCACGTAGGCGTGCGGATGCAGCTTGACGATCTTCCCGGTGACGGGGGCGATGGCCCGGCCGGGGCCGCGCTCGGGATCGACCGCCGTGCCCGGGCCCACCATGGCCTGGGCGAAGACCGGGTCGGGGACGCCGGCGAGGCCGACGACCCGGCCGGTGACCGGGGACAGTACTCGGGTCATTGGGGGCCTCCCATGGGTCCTGGCGGACCGGATCAGTCGAGGATGTCCTCGATGTCGCTGGCGAGGGTGTCGGCCTCGGTCCCCACGACGACCTGCACGACGGTGCCGCTGCGCATGACGCCGAACGCGCCCGCCTTCTTCAGCGCGGCCTCGTCGACCTTGCCGGCGTCCTCGACCTCGGTCCGCAGCCGGGTGGCGCACGGCTCGATCTCGACGATGTTGTCGGCGCCGCCCAGCGCCGCGATGATGGCCTCGGCCTTGTCCATGTCCTTCTCTTCTCTCGGTGGGGGTGGGGGTCAGTCGGTCTGGGTGACCTTGTTCAGGCCGCGCGGGACGTCGGGGTCGACGCCGAGCCGGCGGGCCAGGTTCTCGACCAGCAGCTGGCCGGGGACGATGAGGCCGAGCGGCGCCAGCCACTCCGGCAGGCCGGGGCCGGGCAGCGCGGCCGAGCACGCCGCGGCCAGCTCGGCGCCGCCGCCGACGCCGTAGGCGCGGGCGCCGGCCCCCTGGACCCGGCGGGCCAGCGCGACCGTGCCGGCCAGCGTCGGGCCCGAGTCCGCGGCGACCAGCAGCGCGGGGGTCTGCGCGTCCACGACGGCGATCGGGCCGTGCAGCAGGTCGGCGTAGGACAGGCCCATGGCGTGCAGGTAGCACGCCTCCTTGATCTTAAGCGCCAGCTCCAGCGCGGTGCCGAACGCGATGCCGCGCCCGGACACCACCGCGCCCGGGACCTCCGCCAGCTCCTCGACGATCTCCGGCAGTGCCGGCGACGCCTCGGTCAGCGCGATCATCCGGGCGACCTCGTCGGGGACGCGGCGCAGCTCGTCCACGGCGACGTCCGCGCCGAGGCCGAGCCCGAACACCGACAGCGCGGCGAGCTGCGTCGTGTAGGTCTTGGTGGCCGGGACGGCGATCTCCTCGCCCGCGTCGGTGACCAGCGCGACCTCGGCGGCCTCGGCCAGCGGGGACCCGGCGCCGTTGGTGACGGCGACCGTCCGGGCGCCGCAGTCCTTCGCCCAGTCGAGGGTCTCGACGATCTCCTCGGTCTTGCCGGACTGGCTGATCGCCACGGCCAGCACGCCGTCCAGGTCGAGCCTGCGCTTGTAGGTCGTCGCGATGGACGGCGCCGCGAGGGTGGCGAGCCGGCCCGCGTGCGACTCGACCAGGTAGCGCCCGTACACCGCGGCGTTGTCGGACGAGCCGCGCGCGATGAACAGCACCTGCCGGGTCTCCCGCGCGAGCGCCGCGATGTCGGCGGTGCGCGGGAGGAGCGCGTCGATCGTCCGGCGCAGCGCGTCCGGCTGCGCACCGATCTCGGCGCGCATCTGACTGGTCATGATCCCCCTCCGTAGAGTTTCTGCCCGCCCGACCACGTGGTACGCGCGCGGTGGTCCGGCCCCAGCCACACGAGGTCGGCGGCGGCGCCGGGCGCGATCCGGCCGAGGTCGGGACGTCCGATGAGGTCGGCCGGGACCCGGGTGGCCGCGTCCACCGCGGCGGCCGGGTCGAGGCCGAGGCCGATCGCGTTGCCGACCGCCTCGTCCAGCCGGAGGCCGGACCCGGCGATCGTGCCGTCGGCGCGCAGCGGCGGACCCTGCTCGGGCATCGTGATGGGCTCGCCGCCGAGGTCGTAGGTGCCGGGCGGCATCCCGGCGGCGGACGCGGCGTCGGTGACCAGCACGACCCGTCCCGGCGCGGCCCGGAACACCAGCTGCGCCACCTCGGCCGAGACGTGGTGCAGGTCGAGGATGAGGCCGGGGCTCAGCCGGTCGTCGATGAGCGCCTGCACGGCGACGCCCGGGTCGCGGTGGTGGACGCCGCTCTGCGCGTTGAAGATGTGGGTGACCATGCGGGCTCCGGCGTCGGCCGCGGCCCTGGTCTGCGCGGCGGTCGCGTCGCTGTGCCCGACGCTGACCAGGACGCCGGCGCCGGTCAGCGTGCGGATCGCGTCCACCGCGCCGTCGCGCTCGGGAGCGAGCGTGACCAGCTTGACCAGCCCGGTCTCCAGCAGGGTCGTGATCGCGTCCGGGGCCGGGTCGGTGAGGTAGGCGGCATTGTGCGCGCCCTTGCGCTTCTCCGACAGGAACGGGCCCTCCAGGTGGACGCCGAGGACGCGCGTCCCCGCCGGCAGGTCCGGCAGGAGGTCGCGGGTGCGGCGGAGGGCGGCGGCCTGGGTCTCGACCGGCGCGGTGATGAACGTGGGGAGGAACGCGGTGACGCCCGTCTCGGGGAGGCGCGAGACGACGGTGTGCCAGGCGGCCTCGTCGGCGTCCGCCATGTCGTGGCCGTAGAAGCCGTTGACCTGGAGGTCGATCAGGCCGGGCGCGAGCAGCCCCTCGGGGAGGTGGACATCGGGGGTCTCGTCCGGACGGCCCTCGCCGGCCTCGGTGATCACGCCGTCCACCGCGCGGACGTATCCGGGGGAGACGACGCGGGTAGGACTGCCCGCGGGGGTGATGATCATGCGGTCGGCCGTGATCAGGAGTGATGCCATGGGTGCGCGCTCTCTGTGACGCGATGATCGCGGGGTCGTTCCTCCGGTCACTGGTCTAGTCCGGACTAGACCAGTACGCACCATACTCCACGAATCGGATGGAGAAGAAGATGCGGGACGAAACTCGTTCGGTGCCGGATCGATCGCGGGCGGCGGCCGCCCGCGACTCCGCCGCGAGGCGGCCGGCTGAGGTCAGGCCGCCTCCACCGAACCGGACGGTGCATCCGCGATGCCGCCCTGACCTGCACGTTCTTCGATCTTGACACCGTCGCGCCGTGACCGGTTCGTTACGAAGTCGTGCATTGACATGCCTTTCGAACCTGTGGTCTAGTCCGGCCTAGACCAGTACGAATCAATCCACATACCTTCTATTCACCGACTAGTCCACTTACCCGTCGAAACCCGGCGAACCCCGTCGATCCGGCCTCCGGCCATCGAGGACCCCCGTGACCACCATCGATCCGCACAGTCCCGTACCGAAGTACTTCCAGCTCCGCGCGATCCTGCTCGACCTCATCGAGAGCGCGGAACTGCCCGTCGACGCCCCGATCCCGTCGGAGCGCGAGCTGTGCGTCCGGTACGAACTGTCCCGCATGACCGTCCGGCAGGGCGTCGACCAGCTCGTCTCCGAGGGGCGGCTCTACCGCGTCCCGGGGAAGGGCACGTTCGTCGCCCGGCCCAAGATCGAGATGCCGCTGCGGCTCGTCTCGTTCACCGAGGACATGCTGGCCCGCGGGTTGCGGCCGGGCGCGATCGACCTCGACCGCCGGACCGTCCCGGCCGACGCGCGGCTCGCCCGGATCTTCGATGTCGAGACCGGCACCGAGATCCACGTCATCGAACGCCTCCGCACCGCCGACGGGGAGCCCATGGCCCTCGAACGCGCGCACATCCTGGCCTCCCTCGCCCCCGACCTGCTCGACCGCCGGCTCGCCGACCGCTCCCTGTACGGCGTCCTGGAGGCGGTGTACGGGCTGGTCTTCGACGCGGGCGACCAGACCATCGACGCCAGCCTGGCCGACGCAGCCGACGCCAGGCACCTGCAGATCGCCCGGGGCAGTGCCGTGCTGCTCCTGCAACGCCGCTCGTACACCGGAGGTGTGTGCGCCGAGCTGGGCGTGTCGACCTACAGGGCGGACCGCTACCAGATCCACACGGCGCTCGGAAATCCCCCGCCGCACTCCTGAACACCCCCTGAGGAGGAACTTCGCGATGACTGCGACAACAGTGGACTCAGCACCGCGACGAGGGTCGAGCACCCTCGCGGTGCTGCAGCGGATCGGCCGCAGCCTCATGCTGCCGATCGCCGTGCTGCCCGCCGCCGCGCTGCTGCTGCGCTTCGGCCAGGCCGACATGCTCGGCTCCGACGGTCTCGGCTGGGACCGCGTCGCCGAGATCGTCGGCGAGGCCGGCAACGCGCTGTTCGCCGCCCTGCCGCTGCTGTTCGCCGTCGGCGTGGCGATCGGCTTCGCCAAGAAGTCCGACGGCTCCACGGCGCTCGCCGCCGTGGTCGGCTACCTGGTCTTCGACCGGGTCTCCAAGATCATGTTCTCGCACAGCGACGAACTGCAGGGCAGCGTCCTCATCACCAAGGTGGCGGACGGGGCGAACGCGCAGGTCATCGACTGGGGTGCGAAGAACCCGACGGACGTGCTCGGCGGCATCCTGATGGGCGTCGTCGCCGCGCTGCTGTACCAGCGGTACTACCGGATCAAGCTGCCGACCTGGCTCGCGTTCTTCGGCGGCCGCCGGTTCGTGCCGATCATCACCGCCGTCGCCGGCCTGGCGCTCGGCATCCTCATCGGCTTCGTCTGGCCGGTCTTCGGCAACTGGCTCACCGACTTCGGCGAGTGGATCACCGGGGCGGGCGCCGCCGGCGCCGGCATCTACGGCGTCATCAACCGCCTCCTGCTGCCCTTCGGCCTGCACCACATCCCGAACTCGCTCATCTGGTTCGTGTTCGGCGACTACAACACCCCGGACGGCGTCGTCCACGGCGAGATCAACCGCTACCTGGCCGGCGACCCCCACGCGGGCGGCTTCCTCGCCGGGTTCTTCCCCGTCCTCATGTTCGGCCTGCCCGGCGCCGCCCTCGCCATCTGGCGCGCCGCGCCGGCGCACCGGCGTCCCGCGGTCGGCGGCATCATGCTGTCCGCCGCGCTCACCGCGTTCGTCACCGGCGTCACCGAGCCGATCGAGTTCGCGTTCATGTTCGTCGCGCCCGTCCTGTACGGCGTGCACGTCGTCCTCACCGGCATCTCGATGGCGATCCTGGAGGCGGCCGGCGCGCAACTCGGCTTCGGCTTCTCCGCGGGCCTCATCGACCTGCTGCTGAACGCCCGCAAGGACAACACCGAGGGCCTCTGGCTGATCCTCGGCATGGGCGTCCTGTACTTCTTCCTCTACTACTTCATCTTCAAGTTCATGATCACGAAGTTCAACTTCGCGACGCCGGGCCGGGAACCCGAGGACGAGGAGTCGACCGCCATCGACCCGGCCGTCGACCCCGACCTCGCCGACGGCAAGAAGAAGAAGCGGAACCGCAAGGGCACCGCCGACCCCGAGGAGGCACCGGCTAGCTGACCATCCCCGGGGCGCCGCGGACCCCTCGTCCTATGCGCGGCGCCCCACCGGGCCGGCAGCCCACCGGCCCAGCCCCAAGGCCCCGGACTCTCCGCACCCGGTCCGGGACCTGCTCCCAGAAGGCGGCGGGACGCCCCTCAGCGTCCCGCCGCCTTTCACTTTGGGCACCCGCCTCTCGACCGCGCGCGCCCGGGCATCAGCGTTACGGGGCGGCCGGAAGTGGTCAGGATGTATTTTCCGGCGGGTTTCTGACTCCTGTTTCCAAACGAGTCGGGAGGTTCACATGGGTCGCCGTCCGGTCAGTTCTTCGGTGGTTCGGATCATTCGGTACCGGCCGGTGCCGGTCACGCAGGGGGCGCTCGCGCTTCAGCCCGCGGTGCGGCCGGTGCGGGGGCCGGGGCTGCGGGTCGTGCCTGTCTCTT
>NZ_SMJW01000175.1 GCF_004348335.1 Actinomadura bangladeshensis
CCGCGGGGCGGGGCAGGCGGGCCGGGAGGGGGGTCGGCGCGGGCTCCCGGCGGCGCTTGCGGTGGGCCTTGACGGCGGCGCGCTCCATCGCGGCGGGGGCCTCGGCGCGGCGCCACACGCGGGCGACGATCACCACTTCGCGGGGCTCGCGGATGGGGGTGAGGCGGCACCAGGTGCGCGGCTCGGCGAGGTAGCGGGTCTGCGAGAGCAGCAGCTCGGTGAGGCGCTTGCCCTCGATCACCGGGCGCGTCGCCAGCCAGGTCAGGACGCCCGGCGGGACGATGTAGAGGACGTGCCACGGCGACTCGAAGGGGATGCCGACGAGCCTGAGCAGGAGGATCCACGGCACGAACACGCCGAGGAACACGCCGATCTGGACGAGCGGCAGCGGCATCGGAAGCCGCAGGTCGTACAGCTTGTAGAGCCGCTTCTCGATGCGCCAGATGTTCGTGTACGTGGGTAGATCCACGCCCTACTCCCCTAACTGCGCTCCAGGACGTTCAGGAGACGTCCACACCGAGGGCCTTGGCGATCGCCTTGGCCGTCGTCTCGATGATGTTCGGCACGTAGAAGACCACTCCGATTCCGATCGCCAGCACGATGAATTGGACGAAGCGCGTGATCTCGCGGGTGAACAGGAAGAAGATCGCCACGATGGAGACGATCACGAGGAACAGCGGGCCGAATATCTGGCGGAGCCAGTCGGCGAGCTGGTCGGTTTTGAGTTCGTCGTCCGCCAGGATTTCGTACGGAATCGACGCCATGAGGTGTTGCAGCATCGACTGACTACCTTCCTTGGTCGGCGGATTCGGGGGTTGGACAATTCAATTCGCGGCCTCTCATGACGCGTCCGGTTCGGTGGTGCCGCGAATGTCGCGCACGAGCCAGGTCGTGCCCTTCTTGACCATGGCGAGCTGGTAGGTCTGCTCCAGCTCACCGCCGCCGCCCCCGGCGAGCTGCCACACCACCGTCGCGGTGACGGTGCGCTCGCCGCCGGGGCCCTTCGGCGCAACGACCTCCTTGACCTGCACGAACGTGACGGAGTTGGCGAGGCCGGCGATGGTCGTCCCGTCGGAGAAGCGCGACAGCGCCTCCTGGTTGCCGGTCGCGTACTCCTGGAAGAAGGTGCCGAGGAAGGGCTTGAGCTCGTTCTCCAGCGCGGTGTCGCGGTCGTCGACGCCGCCCTGCGGGAGCTGGGCCTTGGTCGGCGGGGGAAGAAGTGCGGGGCGGGCGGACACGACCAGGGAGCCGCTCGTGTCGGCGTACACGGGAACGGCGAGGCGCAGCCACCGGTCGGCGGTGCGGGCGAGCAGCGTCACGGTCGCGTTGTGGGCGTCGCGGGCGTCCACTCCGGCGACCTGGACGGACTGCACCTGCATCTTCCCGACGCTGTTCCACCCGAATTGCGCGTCGGCGCCGTCGGGCAGGAAGGTGCGCAATTGCGCCTCGCGGGCGGGGGCGTTCTTCTGGTCGTAGTTCAGATAGACGTTGGCGAACTGGAGGGCGAACGCGCCCGCGGCGCTGCTGGGGAACGCGGCGCTCTTCGGCGGCTTGGACGATGCGGTGCTCCCGCCGCCGGAGGAGGAGTCGTCGGCGGTGAAGCGCTCGAACGGGGCGCGGACGCCGTTGACGAGGATGACGATGATCAGCGCCCACAGCACGGCGCGGCCGACCCACACCCACCAGCGGCCGCCGGAGCCGCCCCAGCGGCCGCCGCGCGACCGGCCGCGGCCGCGCGGGCCGTCTCGCTCGGGCAGGTCCCACGACGGGTCGGCGGAGGACGCGAGCGCCCGGCCGGGCGCCGCGGTCTCCTCGACTACGGCGGTGTCACGGCCGCGTCCCGCGGCCGACCTGCGAGCCATCCTGCCTCCGCTCGCGCCTCGCCCCCGGTCGGCGCGCTCCTGTGCTGCCTGTGTGCTGCCTGGTCGTGTTCCGGTGGCTTTTCCGAACCCACCTCGGGCCCAGGGTAACCACGGGCGTCAATTGTTCCAGCGCATCGCAGCGAAGCACAGCCCCGGCACGCGGTTGTGGATAATGCAATCCACCTCAGCAGGAACGGGGAAGATTGCCAAACGGTGACGATCCCCTATCCAAGGCTCCGAAGAGTGCGCAGGTCCAGGTTTCGGACAAGCGGCACGACTCGGTTGTTGCTTGGTTACCGGGTGGCCGCGACGGCCGTCGACTGTTCCCGAAAGAAACCGACAATGTGCCACATTCGCGACATCTCACGCTAAAACGCCCAGCTCAGTGGCCCCATGGGCCCCGGAGCGACCCGCTGTTGCCAAAATCACACTGGTCACGGCCGTTGTCAGACGCCGGAACGGCCGATCGGCGGGGCGGTCAGACGTTGAAGCGGAACTCCACGACGTCGCCGTCCTGCATCACGTACTCCTTGCCCTCCATGCGGACCCGGCCGGCGGTGCGGGCGGCGGCCATGGAGCCGGCCTCGACCAGGTCGCCGAAGGAGACGATCTCGGCCTTGATGAAGCCGCGCTGGAAGTCGGTGTGGATGACGCCGGCCGCCTCCGGCGCGGTGGCGCCCTTGCGGATCGTCCAGGCCCGCGCCTCCTTGGGCCCGGCCGTCAGGTAGGTCTGCAGGCCGAGGGTGCCGAACCCGATCCGGACGAGCTGCGAGAGGCCCGACTCCTCCTGGCCCATGCCCTGCAGCAGTTCGAGCGCCTCGTCGTCCGGCAGCTCGATCAGCTCGGCCTCGATCTTGGCGTCCAGGAAGATCGCCTCGGCCGGGGCCACCAGGTCGCGCAGGCGCGCGCGCAGCGCCTCGTCGGTCAGCTCGCTCTCGTCGAGGTTGAAGACGTAGAGGAACGGCTTCGCGGTGAGCAGGTGCAGCTCGCGCAGCAGCGCCGGGTCGATGCCGGCCTTGTCCGCGCCCGCGAAGAGCGTGACGCCGTCGTTCAGCAGCTTCTGCGCGGCGTTGACGGCGTCGACGACGGCGAGCTTGTCCTTGTCCTTCTTGGTGCGCGCCTCCTTGTCGAGGCGCGGCAGCGCCTTCTCGATCGTCTGGAGGTCGGCCAGGATCAGCTCGGTGTTGATCGTCTCGATGTCGCGGGACGGGGCGACGTCGCCGTCCACGTGCGTGACGTCGGGGTCCTCGAACGCGCGGATGACCTGGCAGATCGCGTTGGTCTCGCGGATGTTGGCGAGGAACTTGTTGCCGAGGCCCTGGCCCTCGGACGCGCCTTTCACGATGCCCGCGATGTCGACGAACTCCATCGTCGCCGGGATGATCTTCTGCGAGCCGAAGATCTCCGCCAGCGCGTGCAGGCGCGGGTCGGGCACCCCGACCACGCCGACGTTGGGCTCGATGGTCGCGAACGGGTAGTTGGCGGCCAGCGCGTCGTTCTTGGTCAGCGCGTTGAACAGGGTGGACTTGCCGACGTTGGGCAGCCCGACGATTCCGATGGAGAGGCTCACGGCGGTCAAGTCTATGAGCGCCCGGGGACCCCTCGTACGGCCGCGCGGACTGCCGCGAAACTCCGCCCGTTCCGCCGGATGTCCGGAACGCGGCGTCCGCCGGGCATCGGCGCGTCGCGGTCGTGCTTCGCCGCCGCGCTGCCACGATGAGCGGATGGACCTCGCGCTGCTCGCCGGCCTGCTCCTCGGCGCCGTCTTCGGCGCCGTCGCCGGGTACGCGCTGGCCACGGGCCGGCAGGCGAGCAGGCACGGCGCGCTGATCGCGCGGGCGCGGGCGGCCGAGGAGAAGCTCGCCTACGCCGAGGACCGGATGGCCGAGCACTTCGAGAACCTGTCCGCGAAGGCGCTGGACGCCAGCAACCAGCGGTTCCTGGAGCTGGCGGACGCGCGGCTCAAGGCGGCCGGGGCCGAGGCGGCGGGCGATCTGCAGCGCCGCCAGCAGGCCGTCGAGCATCTGGTCGCGCCGCTCAAGGAGACCCTCGCCAAGGTCGAGGAGCAGCTCCGCGAGGTGGAGACGGGCCGCCGCGAGTCGCACGCGATGCTGGCCAAGCAGGTCGACTTCGTCCGGCAGAGCTCCGACCAGCTGCGCCGCGAGACCCAGTCGCTCGTCCGGGCGCTGCAGCGGCCCGAGGCGCGGGGACGGTGGGGCGAACTGCAGCTGCGCCGGGTCGTGGAGCTGGCGGGCATGACGCACCACTGCGACTTCGACGAGCAGGCGAGCGCCTTCACGGCCGACGGCACGGTGCGTCCCGACATGGTGGTGCGGCTGGCCGGCGGCAAGAGCATCGTGGTCGACTCCAAGGTCTCCCTGGCCGCCTACCTGCAGGCCGCCGAGAGCGGCGACCCGGTCCGGCTGGACGCGCACGCCCGCCATCTGCGCGACCACGTCGACCGCCTGGCCGCCAAGTCGTACTGGCAGGCGTTCAGCCCCGCGCCGGAGTTCGTGGTCCTGTTCATCCCCGGCGAGGCGTTCCTCGCCCCGGCGCTCGACCGCGACCCCGGCCTGCTGGAGTACGCGATGCGCCGCCGAGTGCACATCGCCACGCCGACCACCCTCATCACGATGCTGCGGACGGCGTCCTACGCGTGGCAGCAGGCCGCCCTCTCCCGCAACGCCCGCGCGGTCTTCGAACTGGGCAAGGAACTGTACGAGCGGCTCGGCACGATGGGGCAGCACGTCGACGAACTGGGCCGCGCGCTGACCGGCGCCATCAAGTCCTACAACCGGACGGTCGGATCGCTGGAAACCCGCGTGCTGGTCAGTGCGCGCAAGCTGAACGAACTCGGCGTGGTCGACGACCGCCTCGACGGCCCGCGTCCCGTGGAGGAAAGCCCCCGCGCGCTCTCCGCAGCCGAACTCACCGCGGCGGACGACCTCCCGGACGGCCGTCAAGACGGCGAGGAACTCCGGCCCGCCCCGGGCGCGGAAGCGGTAGGTTTCGGCTCAGAGGCCATCCCCGAGCAGATCGACCGGCGCGACCGCCCCGAGCGGAGCGGACCGGGGAGTGCGGGGGATCCCTCCCCCACGGCGAAGGGGTGGCGATGAGTTCATCGACGGCACGCGATGCGCCCGGCGGCGCCTCGCCGGCTCCGGGGGGTTCTGTGGGACGTCGGCACGGCGCCGCCGCGCCGCGCTCGCGGGCCGCGGGGAGCCCGGTCACGCTGACCGGGCGCGGCGGCATCGTCGTCATGTTCGCCGCCGGGGTCGTGTGCGGGCTGCTGTCGCGCTGGTTCGACGTGCCGCTGCTCGCCGGCGCCGGGTTCGCGATCGGCTGCGCGCTGGCCGCGTTCGCGACGCGTCCCGCCGACCTGCTGACGCTCGTCGTCAGCCCCCCGCTGGTGTTCTTCGCCGCCACCGTCACGGTCGTGTTCGCGACCACGCTCGGCAACGGCTCGCTGCTGCGCGGCCTCACGGTCGGCGTCCTCACCGCACTGGCTGCCACCGCGCCGTGGCTGTTCTTCGGCACGCTGCTGGTGCTGGTGATTTGCCTGGCGCGGGGCCTCATGACCAACGTCCGCGAGCTGCGCGACAAGCTGGTCGGGGTGCGTCTCTTCGAGAAGGAGGAGAACGAGAACCCCGTCCGGTGGGACGAGGCCCCGGCCGCGACGCGGGACCGCCGCCTCCACCACGGCGAGGTCGACTGACCCCGCCGCGCCCCGAGCGGTCAGACCGGCGTGATGCGGAGGTCCTTGCGGAGTTCCTTGGGCAGGGAGAAGCGCATGCGCTCCTGGACGGACTCGATCTCCTCCGCCTCGCCGAAGCCGCGCTCGGCGAGCCAGGCGAGGACCTCCTGGACCAGTTCGTCCGGGACGGACGCGCCGCTGGTGACGCCGACGGTGGTGACGCCCTCCAGCCAGGCCGGGTCGATCTGCTCGGCGTAGTCGACGAGGTGGGCGTCGTCGGCGCCGTGCTCCTTGGCGACCTCGACCAGCCGCACGGAGTTCGAGGAGTTCGTGGAGCCGACGACGATGACGAGCTGGGACTGCGCCGCCATCTCCTTCACGGCGACCTGCCGGTTCTGGGTGGCGTAGCAGATGTCGTCGGACGGCGGGTCCATCAGCTTGGGGAACCGCTCGCGGAGCTTCTCGACGGTGGCGACGGTCTCGTCCACCGACAGCGTGGTCTGCGACAGCCACGCCACCTTCTCGGGGTCGCGGACCTGGACGTTGGCGACGTCGTCGGGGCCGTCGACGAGGTGGATGTGGTCAGGGGCCTCACCGGTGGTGCCGATCACCTCCTCGTGCCCCTCGTGGCCGATCAGCAGGATGTCGTAGTCCTGCGCGGCGAACCGCACGGCCTCCTTGTGGACCTTGGTGACCAGCGGGCAGGTGGCGTCGATGGTGCGCAGGTCGAGGCCCTTGGCCTCCTCGTGCACGACGGGCGCCACGCCGTGCGCGGAGAACACGACGATCGACCCCTCGGGGACCTCCTCGGTCTCGTCCACGAAGATCGCGCCGCGCTCCTCCAGCGTCTTCACGACGTGGACGTTGTGCACGATCTGCTTGCGGACGTAGATCGGCGCCCCGTACTTCTCCAGGGCGATCTCGACCGTCTGGACGGCCCGGTCGACGCCTGCGCAGTAACCACGCGGCTTGGCGAGCAGGACTCGGCGCTGGCTGTTGGCGGTCATGGCTCTATCGTACGAGTGACCGGGGCATAGGAGTGACCGGGCTGTGACCGACTCCATGCCGTATTTGGACAGAAATCCATTAACCCGGGGAGACCCTCATCGCACCCATGGGGCAGAGTGGTCCTCACGAGACGAGGCAGGAAGAGGAAGAGTCGATGACGAAATCGCCGCGCCGCCTCAAGGAGCAGGTCCGGGACACGGTGGGCGAGCAGGTCCGCGATCTCCCGCTGCACGCCGTCCGGCTGGCCATGTTCGGCGTCGGCCGGGCGCTGCTGCTGGGCGACCGGCTCACCCGGGACTACAAGGAGATCACCGAGGGCGGCGGCGTGAAGCCGGTGATCGGGCGGCTGCGCGACGACGTCCAGACCACGGCCGAGAAGGTCGTCGGGCGCGTGGTCGAGCGGGTCCGCGGTGAGGAGGCCGAGCCCGAACCCGAGCCGGAGCCCGTCCGCCGGACCCGGCCCGCGGGCCGGACGCCCGCCGCGCGCACGGCAGGTGCGGAGATCTCCGTCGGCAAGCCCGGCGCCGAGCCGCGGCACGCGCCGAAGCACGCGCGGCCCGGGGTGCCGCCGAAGCCCGCCAAGCCGGGCGCGCTGGGACGCAGGCACGCCAAGCCGGCGGACGAGCACGCCGGCGAGGGTGCGCCGGTCGCCGAGCCCGCGCCGAAGCCGGTGCCGTCCGAGCCGAAGCCGGAGCCCGCACCGCAGGCCGAGCCCGCCCCGAGCCCGGAGCCCGCCGAGGCGAAGAAGCCGGCCGACACCGGCAAGCCCGCACCGGCCGAGGCGTCGGACGAGGCGACGGAGAAGGCGGTCACCGAGGACGAGAAGGCGTTCGAGCCGAAGCCGGAGAACAAGCCGGCCGCCCCGGCGGAGGCCGCGCACATCGCCGAGGACCTGCCGGTCCCCGACTACGACACGGCGACGCTGCCGCAGCTGCGGGCGCGCCTGCGCGGCCTGTCCGTCGAGCAGGTGAAGCTGCTGCGCGAGTACGAGCGCAAGCACGCCGGCCGCGAGGACGTCATCCGCATGTACGAGCGCCGCATCGCCAAGCTCAACGGCCTCGGCTGACGCTCGGCCGCGACGGAGGAGCCCCCGGCCTGCCCGGGGGCTTCTGCGCGTCAGGACCCGCCGAGGAGCTTGTCGAAGGCGGGCAGGGCCGCCGCGACCAGCGAGCGTTCCGCGTCCGTCAGGTTCGCGAGCCGCTCGGTGAGGAACGCGAGCCGGCGCTCCCGGCCCTCGGCCAGCCGGTCGCGGCCCGCCGCGGTGAGCCGCGCCGTGACGACCCGGGCGTCGGCGCCGTCCCGGCCGCGGGTGATCAGCGCGTCGCGCTCCAGCCGGTTGATCTGCGCGGTCATGGTCGGCAGCCGGACGCCGTGCTCGGCGGCCAGCTCGGTCATCCGGCGCGGCCCGTGCTCCAGCGACCCGAGCACGGACAGCTGCTGCGGCGTGACCGGCTGGTCGGCGCTCACCTGCCGCAGCATCAGCACGACGTGGCGCAGGCGCAGGTTGAGCTGCTCGGCGAGCTCGCGTTCGGATGCGGTCACGTTCACTCTCCTCAAGGTCGTAGTCAGTAGTGTTCCTGCATGGCGATGGAGACCACGGCCGAATCCCCGGTTCCGGTGCGGACGGTGCTGCAGGCGGTGAGCGGCTGGATCGGCAGGCTAGGCCGGATCTGGGTCGAGGGCCAGATCACCGACCTCAACGCCCGCGGCGGGACGGTCTACATGACGCTCCGCGACCCGGTGGCGAACATGTCGGTGCGGGTCGTCGGGCCGCGCGCGGTGTTCGAGGCCGCCGGGCCGGCGGTGGCCGACGGCGCCCGCGTCGTGGTGCACGCCAAGCCGGACTTCTGGATCAACCGGGGGACGTTCTCGCTGAGCGTGCTGGAGATCCGGCCGGTCGGGGTCGGGGAGCTGCTGGCCCGGCTGGAGCGGCTGAAGCAGGTCCTGGCGTCGGAGGGGCTGTTCCGGCCGGAGCGCAAGCGCCCGCTGCCGTTCCTGCCCGGGAAGATCGGGCTGATCTGCGGGCGCGACTCCGACGCCGAGCACGACGTTCTGCAGAACGCCCGGCGGCGCTGGCCCGCGGTCGCGTTCCGGGTGGAGAACACCGCGGTGCAGGGCTCGTACGCGGTCGGCGAGGTGATGGAGGCGCTGCGGGCGCTGGACGCCGATCCCGAGATCGATGTGATCATCATCGCGCGGGGCGGCGGCGCGATGGAAGACCTGCTGCCGTTCTCCGACGAGGCGCTCGTCCGGGCGGTGTCGGCGGCCCGCACCCCGGTGGTCAGCGCGATCGGGCACGAGCAGGACTCCCCCATCCTGGACCTGGTCGCGGACGTGCGCGCCTCGACCCCGACGGACGCGGCGAAGAAGGCCGTGCCGGACGTGCGGGAGCAGCTGCAGCTCGTCCGGCAGCTGCGCGACCGGGGGCGGCGCTGCCTGGCGGGGGCCGTCGACCGGGAGCTGGCGTGGCTGAGGGCGGTGCGGTCGCGGCCCGCGCTGGCCGACCCGGTACGGGAGATCGAGCGGCAGTCCGAGCAGGTCGCGGCGCTGCGGGACCGGACGCGCCGGTGCCTGTCCGGGGCGCTGGACCGGGCCGGGGACGAGCTGTCGCACACCCGCGCCCGGCTGCTGGCCCTGTCCCCCGCCGCCACGCTGGAGCGCGGCTACGCGATCGTCCAGCGGGAGGACGGGTCGGTCGTGCGCGAGGCCGCGGCCGTCAAGGACGGGGAGCATCTGCACGTGCGGCTGTCCGACGGGCGCCTGGACGTGGCCGTGACCGGCCGTGAGGGGTCTTAGGGTAGGGCAGGTGGCGGACGACGAGGGGACGGCGGAGAAGCCGTCGTACGAGCAGGCACGGGACGAGCTGACCGAGGTCGTCAAGCGGCTGGAGGCGGGCGGGCTCACGCTGGAGGAGTCGCTCGGGCTGTGGGAGCGGGGCGAGAAGCTCGCCGCGGTGTGCGAGGAGTGGCTGGAGGGCGCCCGCGCACGGCTCGCCGCCGCCCTCGACAGGCCCGAGAACGGGGACGCGGCCCCGTTCTGACGGTCAGGAGGCCGGTGTCGCCGCCGGCGAGGGCGCGAGCGTCGCGCCCTCCTTGCTCTGCGGCTTGAGCGACGCCGCCAGGACGGCCAGCTCCTGGTAGGACGCGGTGCCGGTCAGCACGAGGCTGGCGCCGTCCGGCAGGGTGCGGGCGAGGGTGTTGGCCTTCTTGTCCTTGCGGTGGTACTTCGTCCAGGTGACGCCGTCGACCTGCTGCGTCCCGACCGGCGTGCTGCTGTTGGCCATGCGCGGGACGTACTCCGACGCCTTCTCGTTGCTCTGCTCCAGCGCCGCGTACTCGTCGCTCGGCGTCACGAACCCGAGGTGCCAGGAGACCGGGTCCTTGCCGCCGGACTTCAGCCCGTTCAGCCGGGAGCTGTTCGGGCGCCAGTCGGCGGGCAGGCCCACGGGCGCGTACACGGTGAACGGCGCGTCGCTGCGCATCGCCCACAGCTGCGAGCTGTAGTCGACGGTCGGCAGGACCTCCTTGTCGCCGCGCGGCGACACGACGTAGATCGCCAGCACCAGCAGCAGGCACGCGGCCATCGCGAGCGTGAAGCCGCCGAGCCCCGTGGTCAGCCGCTTGTGCACGCCGGGGCTGACCTCGACGATCGGCCGCCCGGACGCGTCCTGCCGGGCCGGGGTCTCCTGCTCGTGCGGGGCCTGCGCGCCGTCCTCGGCGCGCGGTTCGGTGCGCGCTCCGGGCTCCGCGGCGGTGGAAGGGGTCTTGTCGCTCACCCCTCCAGGATCCCCCACGGTCAGCGCTGCTCCGTACGGGGGTTGCGGATCGTGCCGACGATGCCCATGATCTCCTCGGCGAGGCGGCGGGCGGCGTCCTCGTCGTCCAGCAGCGAGATCTCCGAGACCGCGCCCGCCATCGCGCCGGTCAGCACGGTGACGAGGGCCTCGTCGACGCCGCCGCCGGGGGTGTGGAACAGCGCGGCGTTGCGGCGCGCCCACTTGTTGAGCCGCTGCCGCATGACGCGGTCGAACCCGGGCGGGCCGTCGCCGGAGATGAACAGCCGGGCGGCGTCGCGCTCGTCGAGGCAGCCGTTCAGGTAGGCGCCCGCGCCGGCGATGAACTGCCGCATGGGGTCGGTCTCGCCCGCCTCCCGGACGGCGCTGATCGCCTCGCGGGTGCGCTCCTGCTGGCGGCCCTGGAAGTCCTCGAACAGCGTGAGATACAGGTCCGCCTTGCCGTTGAAGTGGTGGTAGAGGCTGCCGACGCTGGCGCCCGCCTTGGCGACGATGTCGGTGACCGCGGCCTGGGCGAACCCCGACGCACAGAAGACGTCCCTGGCCGCGGTCAGCAGTGCGCCGCGCGTGGCGGCCCCGCGGTCGGAGGTCCGGGCGGGCGCCTCGGCCGGGCGCCGCGCACCCCCGTCGCGGGCCACCTCGCCGGACGAGACGTCGATGTCGCTGCTCATGGTGCCTGAGATTACGCCCTCTCCCATGGGGAAACGATCCCTTGCCCGCGTGACCGTCAAATCAGGGCGCCGCGCGGGGCTGGTACCGCGGGTGCCGGTACGATCCGTGCGTTCGGCTGGTCTGGTCCAATTTGTGGCCCGCCGTCCGGTCCACGGAGAATCCGAGGCACCACCGAACGAAGGGGCTGCCCCGTCATGTCCGATGAGACCACCGTTTCCTCCCCGCTCGCGACCGAGCCGGAGGCTCCCGACCGCAACCTGGCGATGGAGCTCGTCCGGGTGACCGAGGCCGCCGCGATGGCCGCGGCCCGCTGGGTGGGCCGGGGCGACAAGAACGGCGCCGACGGGGCGGCGGTGAACGCCATGCGCCAGCTGATCAACACGGTGTCCATGCAGGGTGTCGTCGTGATCGGCGAGGGCGAGAAGGACCACGCGCCGATGCTGTTCAACGGCGAGGAGGTCGGGGACGGCTCCGGCGCCGAGTGCGACGTCGCGGTCGACCCGGTGGACGGGACGCGGCTGACCGCGCTCGGCATGAACAACGCGATCGCGGTGCTGTCGGTGGCACCGCGCGGGTCGATGTTCGACCCGTCCGCCGTGTTCTACATGGAGAAGCTGGTGACCGGCCCGGAGGCGGCGGACGTCGTCGACATCGAGCGGCCGATCGCCGACAACATCCGCGCGATCGCCCGCGCGAAGGGGTCCTCGCCGCACGACGTGACCGTCTGCATCCTGGACCGGCCGCGGCACGAGGGCATCGTGAAGGAGGTCCGCGAGGCCGGGGCGCGGATCAAGTTCATCCTGGATGGCGACGTGGCGGGCGCGATCATGGCGTCCCGTCCGGGCACCGGCGTGGACCTGCTGCTCGGCATCGGCGGCACCCCGGAGGGCATCATCGCGGCGTGCGCGATCAAGGCGCTGGGCGGGGTGATCCAGGGCCGGCTGTGGCCGCAGGACGACGCGGAGAAGCAGAAGGCGAAGGACGCCGGGCACGACCTCGGCCGGGTGCTGACCACCGACGACCTGGTGACGTCCGACGACGTGTTCTTCGCCGCGACCGGGATCACCGACGGGGAGCTGGTCGACGGCGTCCGCTACAGCAAGGGCACGGCGGTGACGCACTCGCTGGTGATGCGCTCGCGCAGCGGGACGATCCGGACGATCTCCAGCGAGCACCAGCTGAGCAAGCTGCGCGCCTACAGCGCGATCAACTTCGACACGGCGGTCTAGCGGCCCCGGCCGAGCCGGCCGCGGACGCGGGCGCGCAGCGACCGCTTCGGCGCGCGGGCGCGCACCGAGCCGAAGATCACCGTGCCGCCGACCTCGACCGTGGGCCCGTCCTGCGCGGGCCGGGCCCGCAGGTCGCGGGTGCTGAGGATGGTGCGGCCGGTGACGCTGACGCCGACGCCGTCGGGGACGATCAGCCGGATCCGGCCGCCGAGCACGAGCGAGTCGACCACGACGTGGCGGCGCTGCAGCACGGCTTCGCGCAGGTCGAGTTCGACCGTTCCGAACAGGGCGAGCAGCGGCAGCTTCACCGGGACGACCCAGCGGCCCTCCCGCCGGGTGCGGCCGAAGAACACCGAGACCGGGCGGTCGTCGACGAGGATGGGCTGGGCCTCCTCGGGGCTGAGGTCGCGGGTGAGGCCGGTCAGCTCGCCGAGGGTGCGGGCGGCGTAGACGCGGGAGGTGCGCTCGGAGTGCTCCTCCAGGGTGAGCCGCCCGTCCGCGAGGGCCTCGCCGAGCACGGCGGCGACGCGCTCCCGGTCGGCGTCGGACGCGCGCAGGTCGCGCACGCTGGTGGCCTTGCCGGCCGGGCGATGGGGGACGTCCACCCCTAGAGGTTAACCTCCGGCGGGCGCACGGCCTGCGAGAAAACCGTTGGGGCCGCGGTGGCCCCCGTCCCTAGGGTGAGGGGTATGACCTTGCAACGTGCCCAGATCGCGGCGGCCCGGGACGGGGCGGGGACGGCGGCGATCAGCCTGCGCGGCGTCGTGAAGCGGTTCGGCGGCTTCACCGCCGTGGACGGGCTGGACCTGGAGGTTCCGACCGGGGTCTGCCTGGGGCTGCTGGGCCCGAACGGCGCCGGGAAGTCGACGACGATGAAGATGCTGACCGCGCAGGCGATCGCCACCGAGGGGAGCATCGAGGTGCTCGGTTTCAGCGTCCCCCGGGAGTCCAAGCGGGCGCGGGCCGCGATGGGGGTCGTCCCGCAGCAGGACAACCTCGACGAGGAGCTGACCGCGCGGGAGAACCTGGAGGTGTTCGCGCACCTGTACCGGGTGCCGCGCAAGGAGCGGCGCAAGGCCGTGGACGACGCGCTCGCGATCGCGCACCTGACCGAGCGGCAGCGCACGAAGGTGGACGACCTGTCGGGCGGCATGCGGCGCCGGCTGCTGATCGCCCGCGGGCTGGTGCACCGGCCCGCGCTCGTCCTGCTGGACGAGCCGACCGTCGGCCTCGACCCGCAGGTGCGGGCGGAGCTGTGGGGGCTCATCGACGGGCTGCGGGCCGGGGGCACGACCGTGCTGATGTCCACGCACTACATCGAGGAGGCCGAGCGGCTGGCGGACGAGTGCGCGCTGATGTCGCACGGCAGGGTCATCGCGCGGGGGTCGCCGTCCGAGCTGGTGGCCGAGTATGCGGGCGAGCGGGTCGTCGAGCACCACGGGCCGCCGGAACGGCTGGCGGAGGTGGAGCGGCTGGCGCGGGCCGCGGGCCTGCCGACGCGCCGCACCGGCCCGTCGGTGTCGGTGCTGAAGGCGGAGACGATCCCGCCCTCGCTGGAGGACGAGCTGGGCCCGGACGGCGTGCGCCGCGCCGCGAGCCTGGAGGACGTGTTCGTGGTATTGACGGGGGAGCGCGTCGAATGAGCGCAGCGAACCGGGGGGTGCGGGGGGTCGCCCCCTCGCAGGAAGCGGGTATGAGCGCAGCGGAGCGGGGGGCGCGGGGGGTCGCCCCCTCACAGGAAGCGGGTATGAGCGCAGCGGAGCGGGCGCCGCGGCTCCGGCGGTTCGAGTTCGCGCCGGTGCGGGGCATCTGGCGGCACGAGTTGGCCCTCTACAAGCGTTACTGGAAGTCGCAGTCGTTCGCCTCGATGGTGGAGCCGACGTTCTACCTGCTGGCGTTCGGCTACGGGTTCGGCTCGATGGTCGCGGTGGTCGCCGGGTTCCGGTACCTGGACTTCGTCGCGACCGGCGTCGTCGGAACGGCGGCGCTGTTCACGTCGATCTTCCCGGGCATGTTCAACGCCTACATCAGGCGCGTGTTCCAGCACACCTACGACGCGATGCTGGCGGCGCCCGTGGACGTCCACGAGCTGGTGACGGCCGAGGCGCTGTGGATCGCGGCCAAGTCGGCGGTGTACTCGTGCACGCCGCTGATCGTGGCGCTGTTCTTCGGCCTCGACCCCTCGTTCGGGATGCTGCTGGTGCCGTTCGTGACGTTCTTCACCGCGCTCGGCTTCGGCCTGTTCGGCATGTGGACGTCCTCGGTGGTGCCGTCGATCAACTCGTTCGACTACGTGATCACCGGCGTGGTGACCCCGCTGTTCCTGATCGCCGGGACGTTCTTCCCGGTGGACGCGCTGCCGGACTGGGCGCAGAAGGCGTCCTACCTGAACCCGCTCTACCACTGCGTGGAGCTGGTCCGGGACGCGGTGTTCGGGCTGGACCCGCTGGCCGATCTCGGCCATCTGGGCGCGCTGATGGCCTTCGCGGCGCTGATGTGGCTCATCGCCGTCCGCGGCATGCGCGGGCGCCTCGTCGATTGACGATTGACCTGGCACGTACCCTGTCCCTACGCTGACGCGAATCTTCTTCACGTTGCCAGAGAGGTCGGGCCGCATGACCCAGGGCATCACCGCGCGGGACCGCCAGGCCCGATTCGCCGCGTACACGGCGTTCGCCGTGCAGGGGCTGTGCTTCGCCTCGCTGGTGACGCAGGTGCCGCAGCTGCAGAAGGCGCACCATCTGAGCGACGCCACGCTGTCGCTGGTGCTGCTCATGGTGCCGCTGGTCGCCGGAGTGGGGAGCGTCGTGTCCGGCGCCCTGTTCCAGCGGCTCGGCAGCGGACCGGTGCTGCGCGTCGCCCAGCCGGCCGTGGCCGTCATGATCGCGCTGATCGGCCTCACCGGCGACAACGACATCGCGCTGTACGCCGCGGTCGCGCTGTTCGGCCTGTTCGTCGGCGCGGTGGACGCCTCGATGAACGCGCAGGCGGTCGCCGTCGAGCGCCGCTACGGGCTCAGCCTGATCACCGGCTTCTACGCGGTGTGGAGCGTCGCGGGCATCGCCGGCGGGCTCTGGGCGTCGCTGTCCAACAAGATCGACCTGTCGCTGTTCACCTGCTTCGGGATCGCCGCCGCGGTGGGGGTCGCCGCCTCCCTCGCCACCGGGCACCGCCTGTACCGCCGCGCGGAGGAGGGCGGCGGGCCGACCGCCGAGGAGCTGAAGGCCGCCGGGCGCAGCGTCCCGTGGCGCCCGATCCTCGTCGTCGGCGCCGCGATGGCCGTCGCCTACCTCGCCGACGCGGCGATCTCCAACTACGGCGCCAAGTACCTGGACGACGAACTGGCCGCGAGCGACTGGGTCGCGCCGCTCGGCTACGTCGCCTACCAGATCACCATGGTGATCAGCCGCGGCGTCGCCGACTTCGCCGTCCGCCGCTCGGGCGCCGTCCAGGTGGTGCGGATCGGCGGCCTGGTCGGCATCGTCGGCATGGCCGGGGTCGTCGCGGCGCCGAACGCGGCCTTCGCGATCGCCGCGTTCGCCGTGGCCGGCCTCGGCCTCAGCGTGATCGCCCCGGTCTCCTTCACCGCCGCCGCCCGGGTCGACCCGACGGGCCTCGGCGTGGCCGTGTCCCGAGTGAACATCTTCAACTACGTGGGGTTCGTCCTGGGCGCCGCCGTGGTCGGCGCCATCGCCCCCATGAGCTCCGACCACGGCCTACGCCTGGCCTTCATCGTCCCCACGGCCCTGATCCTGGTCGTCTTCGCAACCGCGAAGGGCTTCGACCCAAAGCCAGTGCCAGGCGCCGACCCGAACGCCCCCGCCATGGAACGCCCAGTCGTGTAGGCCACGGCAGGCCCCCGGCCGTGTTCGAGCACGACCGGGGGCTTCAGCGGTCGATCACGCGTCTTCGAGTGATCTGATGGCCCTTTCGCCTTCGGCTTGGGCCTGTTCCGGGGTCATGTCCGTCAGGGCGCGGCTGAGCGCGACCTCGGCGGCGTCGGCGGCGGCCCGGAGGGTCACGGCGTGCTCCTGTGCCCGTTCGAGGTCGCCCAAGCCGATGCAGTCGAAGGCCACCTGCGCGTCGTGGCCGGCCATTTTCAGCTGCCGTGCGGCCTCATCCAGACTCATCCATACCTCCTACACCGGGAATGCGAGTTCTACCCATCGGCACCGTGGGTAACCGCTTGACCCAGCAGTTCCGCCGCCTTGACCAGGCGGGTCTCGCTCAGGCCCGCGTAGCCGAGGACGAGCGCGGGCGGCGCGTCCGCGGCGCGTCCGGCCGACCAGAGGGAGCGGGCGCCGGTGACGGCGACGCCCATCCGGGCGGCGCCGGCCACGACCGCGTCCTCGTCGCATCCGGGCGGTAGTTCCACGTAGAGGTGGATGCCCGCTGAGACGCCGTGAACCCTCGCGGCGGGCAGGTGGGCGCCGAGGGCGGCGGTGAGGGCGTCCCGCCGGGCCCGGTAGCGGCGCCGCATGGTGCGCAGGTGCCGGTCGTACCCGCCGGTGCGGAGGAACTCGGTGAGCGCGTACTGCTCCACGACGGGGGCGCCGAGGTCGCTGCGGGAGCGGTGGTCGCGCAGCCGCGCGGCGAGGGCCGGCGGGGCGACGGCCCAGCCGAGCCGCAGCGCGGGCGCGAGGGACTTGCTGACCGAGCCGAGCAGGACGACCCGGTCGGGGTCCACGCCCTGGAGGCAGCCGACGGGGTCGCGGTCGTAGCGGAACTCGGCGTCGTAGTCGTCTTCCAGGATCAGGCCGTCCACGTCCCGCGCCCAGGCGATCAGCGCGGCGCGGCGGGCGGCCGACAGCACCACGCCGGTCGGGTACTGGTGCGCGGGCGTGACGAGGACGGCGCGGGCGCCGCTGCGGGCGAGCGCCGCGACGTCCAGGCCCTCCTCGTCGACCGGGACGCGGGCGAGCCGCAGCCCGGCGGACTCCATCATCGGCAACTGCCGGGCGCTCGTCGGGTCCTCGACGGCGAGCGCCGGGTTCCCGCCCTGCGCGCGCAGCAGCGCCAGGAGGGCGGACAGCCCGTGCGCCACCCCGTTCATGATCACGACCCGGCCGGGGTCGGCGTGCGCGGCGCGGACCCGGCCGAGGTAGCCGGCGAGCTCCGCGCGCAGGGCCGGGACGCCGCCGGGGTCGGGGTAGCCGAGCGCGTCGTGCGGCAGGGTGCGCAGCGCGGCGCGGGCGGCGGCGATCCAGCGTTCGCGGGGGAAGGCGGCGAGGTCGGGGCGGCCGGGGGTGAGG